>NZ_JAWOTK010000003.1:0-329031 GCF_033338855.1 Vibrio sp. Vb0937
GGACGGATTCGAACCATCGAAGGCAGTGCCGGCAGATTTACAGTCTGCTCCCTTTGGCCACTCGGGAACCCCTCCAGAGGATTTTTATACTTAGTAAGATGTTTTCCCAACTCATCTCCCAAGTGCGGAGCGAATCATAGCAAACTCGCTCAGGCTGTAAAGCGTTTTTCTTACGTTTTTACGTTGAATGCTGTCTTTTTGGGCAAAGATGGTAGAAAGTCAGCGTTTTGTTTGTCCTTTGAACAGAAGAGAAGCGCGCTTTTTACTTGAATTTACACTACTTGACGTTAAACACCGTATCTACTGATAAACTGTAAGCAGTTTAATGACATAAGTTTATTCGTTTAGAAGTCAATATCATGAGCATGAAAGCCACGTTATCGTTATCTGTTTTAACGCTTTCTATATTACTGAGTTCTCCATCGGTTTGCGCTGCGATGCGAGGAGGCTCAGCGGTTACCGTTGTGACTGAACAAGTAGAAACGCACGAGATCAATCAATCCTTAACTCTTATCGGCAAATTAAAGGCAGCGGAGTCTGTGGTTGTCGCATCGGAAGTCGCCGGCAAAGTGAATCAAATCGCTGTTAAAGCGAATCAAAATGTTCAGCAAGACCAGTTATTAATTAAGTTAGATGACGATAAGGCTCAAGCCGCTTTGATTGAGGCAAAGGCGTATCTAAAAGATGAACAGCGTAAGTTAAAAGAGTTCCAACGTTTGGTTAAGCGGAATGCGATTACTCAAACTGAAATCGATGCACAAAAAGCCAGTGTTGAAATAGCACAAGCGAGGCTAGATGCTGCTCAAGCCAATTTAGCTGATCTCCATATTACTGCTCCATTTTCTGGCACTGTTGGTTTTATCGATTTTAGCCGCGGCAAAATGGTCAGTGCGGGTACTGAACTTTTGACGTTGGATGATCTTTCCGTCATGGAACTGGATTTACAAGTACCGGAGCGCTATTTATCGATGCTTTCTATTGGTATGGAAGTCATCGCTAAAACCAGTGCATGGGGTAGCCAGATCTTTACTGGTCAAGTCACAGGTATTGATACGCGTATCAGCGCCGAAACACTGAATCTTCGCGTGCGTATTGAGTTTGATAACCCAGAAAATCAATTGAAGCCGGGCATGTTGATGAACGCTTCACTAGCATTTCCTGCTATTAAGGCGCCAATCATTCCTGTTCAAGCGCTTGAATACTCCGGAACTAAACGTTTTGTATATGTAATTGATGAAAACAACAAAGCTACTCGTCAAGAAGTGTCGCTAGGTGCTCGTGTTGGTAACGAGGTGGTGATCGAATCTGGTGTTGAGATTGGTGACAAGATTGTGGTTCAAGGCATTGTTAACATGCGTGATGGTGTCGAAGTGAAAGAAATTGTCGCGCCACTAAAAGCGAACACCACGGATGTGACACGCAATGACAGTGAATCGGATGAGGAAGAAAACTAATGTTACTGTCCGACGTTTCAGTTAAACGCCCTGTCGCGGCGTTGGTTCTGAGCATGCTGTTGTGTGTGTTTGGCTTTGTGTCATTCACCAAATTAGCCGTTCGTGAAATGCCTGATATAGAAAGCCCAGTCGTTTCTATCAGTACGCGTTATGAGGGTGCATCGGCGACTATTATTGAAAGCCAAATTACCTCCGTTTTGGAAGACCAGCTTTCTGGGATCAGTGGAGTTGATGAAATTAGCTCCACTACTCGTAACAGCATGTCGCGTATCACGATCACGTTTGAATTAGGTTACGATCTCAACACAGGTGTGAGCGACGTGCGTGATGCTGTGGCTCGTGCTCAGCGCTCGCTACCTGATGAAGCGGATGACCCTATTGTTTATAAGAACAATGGCTCGGGAGAGGCGTCGCTCTATATCAATCTCAGTTCTGCAGAGATGGACCGTACTCAATTAACCGATTATGCCGAACGTGTATTGATGGACCGCTTTAGCCTGATCTCTGGGGTTAGCTCCATTGATCTCTCCGGTGGTTTGTACAAGGTAATGTACGTGAAGCTTAAGCCAGAACTAATGGCTGGACGTTCAGTTACAGCTTCGGACATTACATCAGCTTTGCGAAGTGAGAACCTAGAAAGCCCAGGTGGTGAAGTTCGCAACGACTCAACGGTAATGTCCGTGCGTACGGCTCGTACTTATAACACGCCTGAAGATTTTCAATATCTTGTCATTAAACGCGCAAGCGACAATACACCTATCTATTTAAAAGATGTAGCAGATGTCTTCATTGGTGCAGAAAACGAAAACTCAACCTTCAAAAGTGATGGTGTAGTAAACATCAGTCTTGGTGTGGTACCGCAGTCAGACGCAAACCCGTTAGAGGTTGCGAAGCTGGTTAGGTCTGAAGTCGATAACATCCAGAAGTTCTTACCAGAAGGTACACGTCTTGCGATAGATTACGACGCGACAGTATTTATCGAGCGTTCAATCGAAGAGGTGTACAGCACGCTATTTATCACGGGCGGCTTGGTGATTTTGGTGTTGTACATTTTCATCGGCCAAGCTCGTGCAACCTTAATTCCTGCGGTTACGGTACCTGTTTCTCTGATTTCTTCGTTCATTGCCGCGTACTACTTTGGGTTTTCTATCAACTTGATCACCTTGATGGCGTTGATATTATCGATTGGTTTGGTGGTGGATGACGCAATTGTGGTTGTAGAGAATATCTTCCACCATATTGAACGCGGTGAATCGCCATTACTCGCCGCATATAAAGGCACAAGAGAGGTTGGTTTTGCTGTTATAGCAACAACATTAGTGCTGGTGATGGTGTTCTTACCGATCTCCTTTATGGATGGCATGGTAGGTCTACTATTTACAGAGTTTTCTGTATTGCTGGCTATGTCGGTCATATTCTCCTCTTTGATTGCCCTGACGCTGACTCCTGTATTAGGTAGTCAGATTTTGAAAGCGAATGTAAAACCAAATCGATTCAATGAAGCGGTTGATCGCTTGTTTAGCAAGCTTGAGAGTGGTTATCGCGCATTATTGAAAGGCACATTGAAAGTACGTTGGGCTGCTCCGCTGGTGATTCTAGCTTGTTTGGGCGGTAGCTATTTCTTGATGAATCAGGTACCGGCCCAACTGACCCCACAAGAAGATCGCGGTGTGATATTCGCGTTTGTGCGCGGTGCAGATGCTACGTCATACAATCGTATGTCAGCCAATATGGATATTGTCGAAGACCGATTGATGCCATTACTAGGGCAAGGTTATCTGAAGTCATTCAGCATCCAAACGCCAGCGTTTGGTGGCCAGGCAGGAGACCAGACAGGCTTTGTGATCATGATTCTAGAAGATTGGAACGAACGTGATATCACGGCTCAGCAAGCCCTTAACAAAGTACGTAAAGAATTGGCAGGTATCCCAGATGTTCGAGTGTTCCCATTTATGCCAGGTTTCCAAGGTGGTTCGAGTGAGCCAGTTCAGTTCGTATTAGGCGGCTCTGATTACGATGAGCTCGTTGTTTGGGCTGAAATGCTAAAGAACAAAGCAGAAGAATCACCAATGATGGAAGGAGCAGAGATAGATTACTCGGAAAAAACGCCTGAGTTATTGGTTACAGTTGACCGACAGCGTGCCGCAGAGCTAGGAGTCAGTGTTCAAGACATTTCTGACACCCTAGAAATCATGCTCGGTGGTAAAAGCGAAACGACTTATGTTGAGCGTGGCGAAGAGTACGATGTGTATCTTCGCGGTGATGAAAATAGCTTTAATAATGCTGCAGATTTAAGTCAGATTTATCTGCGCACGAATAGCGGTCAGCTAGTGACGTTAGATGCGGTCACAAAAATTGAAGAAGTGGCGGCCTCTATTCGTCTTTCTCACTACAACAAACAGAAGTCCATCACTATTACTGCCAACCTGTCGGAAGGTTATACATTAGGAGATGCGCTGAATTACCTAGACCAGGAAGCCATCGACAACTTACCGGGTGACATTTCGGTGAGTTATTCGGGGGAGTCGAAAGACTTTAAAGAGAACCAAGCGAGTGTTGCTGTTGTGTTTGCATTGGCACTACTAGTGGCGTATCTCGTGTTGGCGGCTCAGTTTGAAAGCTTCGTAAACCCGTTAGTGGTCATGTTTACGGTGCCGATGGGTGTATTTGGTGGCTTCCTTGGTTTGGTTATTATGGGCCAAGGTATGAACATTTATAGCCAGATTGGCATGATCATGTTGATTGGTATGGTGACGAAAAACGGTATTTTGATCGTAGAATTTGCCAATCAGCTACGTGATCGTGGCGTTGGGTTTGAAAAAGCGATCATTGATGCAGCTGCGCGACGTCTACGTCCAATCTTGATGACTGCGTTTACCACACTTGCTGGCGCAATTCCGTTGATCGTATCGACAGGGGCGGGTTATGAGAGCCGTATTGCCGTGGGTACGGTTATCTTTTTCGGGATGGGGTTTGCGACATTGGTGACCTTGTTTGTTATCCCGGCAATGTACCGATTGATTTCGGCGAAAACACAAGCACCAGGTCATGTAGAAGCAGAGTTAAACAAAGCAATTAGCCATGATACGAAGGGCCGTGTTGCCCACCCCTAGCAGTAGCACGTAAAGCTTTGATTGAAAACGCCGGGCAATTTTTGTTCGGTGTTTTTTTATATAGATAGTGATTACTTATAGATTTAATGATTATTTTTGTTTATTATTTCGTCACTTCTTCGAGGGGCACAGGACTCGCTCATCGTTTTGACTGAATGTTGGGTCTTGTTAGGTTTAATGCTAGGAAAGCAGCCTATGCCTATTATTATTGAGGTGTTTCCTTGAAAAAAGTACGTGGTAGTTACATGGTCGAAATGGTTTTAGTTGCAGGTGTTATGGCGTTGCTAGCAACTACCGCACTTCCAACGTTGACGAATGCATTAAAAGATCGTCAAGATGGTATTTTACATTCTCTCGATGCTGGTCAACCAAGCAACCATGTGAACAAAGAGGCAACAGAAACGTTCTCTGTTCAGTAAGTGACGACATACTATAGAATCTAAAAGAAGCCGAGGCAAAACTCTCGGCTTCTTTGTTTTTCAATTATGGAAACTTGGTGCTATCTAATGTTAGAAGCGTTTCCCTAGGCTGATTTGTACACCTTCGTAGCTGTCGTAAAAATCTTCAAAACCCATATCCGCGACATTATAAATGTACTCTGCGCGTAGCCAGATATCTGTACTCATATCCCAATGGACACCAGCACCGATGTTGAATAGTGCGCCTGAGTCATCTGTGACTTTTTGTTCGTTTGGTACGTACATTTCGGCTTGAGTGCCAAGCGCTGTTACGCGACCGAATAGTGATAGGGGCGTATCGCCTAAGTCATCACTCGTTACAACAGCAGACATACCTGCTTGGTAATAGTGAAGATCTAAGTCAGTTTTTAGAGCATCGTTCTTAAGTTCATTTTGTGAATAGCGCAGAACCCCTTCAAACGCGAGGTATTGGTTTACATGGTAACCCCAGCCAACTGTGATATGTGGTGTTGACCACTCATTGTCTCTATCCGAGCCGAAGTACGGTGTATCAAAACCAACGTTACCAGTACCCAGATAAAAATAAGATTGATGAGCTTGTTCTTGAGCAGCTAAAGTTGGCACGCTAATGGCCAAGGCAGACAATAATAGAATGGCGTTTTTCATAACTAGACGATAACCTTGGTAAAAGACCGTTGTAATGATTTGTTTAAATGTTAATTTAATCAATAGGATGGATGGTAATTATCATATCAGCTTTTATCAAAGGTAGTGATTTTAGAATGGGAATTGTTGCGCTAAAGCATACTTCTTACTCATGACTACCGACTAACTAGATATGGTGACGAAAGCTAGCTAAATAAGAGAGAAGGAAAGGAAAGTGGCTGAATTCAAATACAAAAACTTGACTCAAGAAGAACAAGATAAGTTAGACGCGGCGACATTTCGCCGTTTATTGGCGCATTTAGATGCCAACAAAGACGTACAAAACATCGACCTGATGATCCTTGCGGGCTTCTGTCGCAACTGCTTTAGCAAATGGTATAAATCTGAGGCTGAAAATCTCGGTTTGGATTTAGATATTGATGACGCTCGCGAACGTGTTTACGGCATGACTTACGATGAATGGAAACAAAATCATCAACCAGCGGCAACGCCAGAACAATTGGCTGCGTTTGAAGCGCGCCAGAAAAAGTAAAGCCCAGCGATAAAAACAGCCCGCATGAAGTTGGGCTGTTTTTAAAGTCCAGTTTGCACGTTAAGCGTTAGTTGAGCCGCAACAAGCTGGCTCAACGCAACCTTTTGCTTGAATGACTTCGAGTTGAGCTAAGTAAGGTTGAATATCGCCGATGTTCTCTTTTACCCATGTTAAGTCATAATACGTATCTAGGTAACGCTCTCCAGAATCACATAGAAGCGTCACGATAGAACCCTTCTCACCGCGTTGTTTCATCTCACAAGCCAATTGCAGCACACCGTAAAGATTGGTGCCTGTTGATGCGCCGACTTTACGCCCAATCAGCTGAGATACCCAATGGGCAGTTGCCACACTGGCTGCGTCTGGAATTTTGCGCATTTCATCAATGACACCAGCAATAAAGCTTGGTTCGACACGTGGTCGCCCGATACCTTCAATTTTGCTGCCAGTATCGCCTTTCAATGAGTGATTTCCTGACTGGAAAGCATCGTAAAACACTGAGTTTTCAGGGTCTACCACGCAAAGCTTGGTGTCGTATTTTTGGTAACGAATAAAACGGCCAATGGTTGCTGATGTGCCGCCTGTTCCAGGACTCATCACTACCCAGCTAGGAATCGGGTGATCTTCTAACTCCATTTGGCTAAAGATAGAGTTCGCGATGTTGTTGTTACCGCGCCAGTCAGTAGCGCGTTCAGCATAAGTAAACTGGTCCATGTAGTGACCATTTAGCTCTTGAGCCAAGCGTCGAGACTCGTCATAAATCTGATCTGATCGTTCAACAAGGTGCGCTTTACCACCGTAAAATTCAATTTGTTCGATCTTTTTACGTGCAGTGGTTTTCGGCATGACGGCAATGAACGGTAAGCCAAGTAAACGCGCAAAATACGCTTCCGAAACGGCAGTGCTGCCTGAGGACGCCTCGATTACAGTGGTTTCAGGACCAATCCATCCATTACAAATAGCGTAAAGAAATAATGAGCGCGCCAATCGATGCTTAAGAGAGCCTGTAGGGTGCGTACTCTCATCTTTTAGATAGATATCGATACCATCAAGAGAAGGTAGTTCGAGTTTAAATAAGTGAGTATCAGCAGAACGTTGGAAGTCTGCTTCAATTTTACGCACTGCATTGTTGATCCAATTGTGGTCAGTACACATGGCGTCTCTCCTTGGAAATCGATAGATAAGCATTAGATGGGAATAATTTACCTATAATACGAGAGAAAAACTTTGCTATAGTTGCCGGTAATGACTATTTTGATAGAAAAGTTTTCTACACTTCGTGGGTTTTATAGGATGAGTTTGGATCGGGTCGATAAACAGCTGCTTGCGTTGTTACAAACCGACAGCACCTTGTCATTAAATGAGTTAGCAGAGCAGGTAAATCTGACAACGACGCCATGTTGGAAGCGTTTGAAAAGGTTGGAAGAAGAGGGCTACATCGAAAAACGCGTGGCGTTGTTAAGTGCAGAAAAGCTCGAGCTATCTTTCATTGCATTTGTTCAGTTAAAAACGATTGATCATTCCGAAGGTTGGTATCACCATTTTGTTACAACTGTGAGTGACTTTCCTGAGGTAATGGAGTTTTATCGTATGGCTGGCGAGTATGACTACATGATGAAAGTACTAGTCAAAGATATGAAGTGTTTTGACGAATTCTATAAGCGGTTAGTTAATAGCGTAAAAGGGCTATCTAATGTGACTTCAACATTTGCTATGGAGTCCATTAAATACACAACAGAGTTACCAATCCTAAAATAACTCGCCCTATAAGAATTCTATCTAATGTTAATTCTACCTTTTAGTATTTTAAATGTTAAAAGGTAGTTTGATTATGCTTTTAAAACTATTTCCTACCAGATTTTTATAAATATAAACGATATTTATTCTCTCTTCTATTTTTCATTAACCATTTGTTTTTGCAGTCCATTAATCCTATACATCATAATGAAAGAAAAAATAACGCAATTTTTTCTCTTTATTTTTCATGTTTTATTTTATTGAATATTAATTTTTACTAAATTAATGGAAGAGTTTGATTTAAACGTTTGCTTTTTGTGTTTTCATGTAATTTGGTCGCTATTTTTGAGTATTTATTTTTAGGATTAATACAGTAGCAATTACTTAAGTAATAAAGTACTCAAAAATGGGGATAGTGATTAATAAAACATCGTATTATTATCGCCCCATCTTGTATGTAACAAAGTATTACTAAAAATGAACAGAAATTACTATTTGCTTTTTCTCGCAGCTTTACTCGCTGGCTGTGGCGGTGGGGGAGACTCTAAGCCGAACAATACGAAGACACCAACTACGATAACAAAGCAGAACCGTCCGCAATTAAAAGTTGAAGACACGGTATTGAAGTTTGAAGGAGTGGGAACGGTTACTGAAGCAAAACTGAGCAATGTACATGGGTCGGTATCTTACCAAGTCATTGACTCTAATCCGCCAAATGTCGTGAAAATTAATGACTCAGGAATACTACAAATTCTGCGCCCAGGAACGGCGACTATTCTTGCTACAGATAGTAGCTCTGCTTATGAGTCTTCTGAAGCAAGATTTTCTGTCACTGTAGAGCGAGGCATCAATACTGAATTTTCAGTGAGTGATCTGAATTTCAATGCGATTGAGTCAGAAGGAAAAGCGTTGATCGTCCGTGGCCAAAAAGGCGAACTGAGTTATGAGGTAGAAAGTGGTCATAACTTGATTCGTGTTGATGAGAACGGTTCGGTATATTCATTAGGTTCAGTTGGTCAGGCATCGGTGCTGATTACTGATTCAGGTAACGACTTTTACTTGCCGAAACAAGTTCGCGCTACGGTTAAACTGCATGCAGTAGCTCCGGGGCAATTACAGTTCGCTTTGCTTGAAGACGAGTATCGAGAAGGGTTGACGTTAGAACCAGTGCGTCTAGATAAAGCTCAAACGCAACGTATTTCTTACAAAATTATAAATAGCGTACCAGACAGCAAGGTGGCCGAGTTGCTAGATCCTGAAACGGGTTTGCTTCTTGTTCATAATGTTGGTCGATTAACGGTTGAAGCGACTGCAACTTACAGCGACGCGTTTCTGGATAAACAGCAAACAGCGCAATTTTTTGTGGATATAAAACAAGGCAAGCGTCAAGAAATCAGCGCAGCGGATATCGTCACAACTTATGAGGAAGGTGGACGAATTTTCCCTAAGGTGACGAACGCCTACGGTGACTATGAGCTGAGAATCATTCGTGGTGAAGACGTTGTCGCTAAAACTGAAAATGGTGAAGCATTACTGATCAAAGGTGTTGGTGCTGCTGAAGTGGAAATTTACGAGCATGACATGCGTAATTATCCTGCAAGCAAAACTCGTTTTGATCTTGAAGTTAATCGCGCGCCTCATCCCGTTATAAAAGACATTGAAATGCCGCTTACCTATCAACCAAATCTTTCAATCCCTCTGGCGTTTAAAGGGCAAAAAGGTAACGTAAATCTAGTTAGCAGCTTACCTAATGGCTTACGAATGACTGACGGCAAGTTGGAGGTAGTGACTGCGGGTGAGTACGACCTTAAGTTTGAAGACGATGGTGGGGAGTTCTACCAACCTATTCAATTTAATGTCGTCATCAAAGTTGCAAAGGCTGAAGGCCAACCGATGGCAACACACGATTATGACGTTGTATACAGCAACAAATACAGTTTTGATCTTCACCGTGATTTTGGTTTGAGTGCTGACGAGCAAATTGAGATTGTAGATAACACCGCACCAGATGTTGTCGGTGGTTTTAGTGAAGGACGTCTCCATGTGTATAAAGCGGGTAAAGCGACGCTAACTGTGCGCAGAAAAGAGAGCGCGAATTATACCGTTGGTCCTGATCAAAAAGTCTACGTGACAATTTTGAGTGCGCCGAGCCGAATTGAAGTTCAATCCGATGTGGAAGAGATTTGGAAGGTTGGCCAAACATTTGTTGCGCCGAAAATCTCTGGTACGGTTGGGGAAGTTACGTACCGATTTGCAGACAACGCAGCAACAGATGTGGTTTCCTTAAACAGCCAAACGGGTGCCATGCAAATTCTTAACGCGGGTAGCACAAAAATTATTGTTTCGGATGCGGGGGACGACAAAGTGGATCCGGGTGAAAGTAGTTTCTCGGTCACGATTAAACAAGGCACAAACCCTGTATCGGTTACTTACCCAACGGTAGAATTCTCCGCTGGTAGTGTTATCTCACCAGTGATGAGTGGTGGGACTGCGAAGGCAAGTTACCGTCTTATTAACCAAAAAGACCCTGTGGTCGAGCTAGTTTCTCCTGATACAGGGCGTTTGAAAATCCTGCATGCAGGCACGTACCAATTAGAGGTTACCCTTACTGGGCGCAACTACAAAGCTAAAACAATCGTCGTAAATGGCACTATTAACAAAGCGAATCACCCTGGTTTAAGTACTTCTACAATGAAGGTGGAATTTGAACCATTTAAAAAGGTTAAGCTAGACTTTGGTGCACCAATAGGAAACCGCAGCTATCAAATATCCAGCTCAACAATTAAAGGAGTCGCTTCATTAGATGTTGATAAGGAAGAGCTGACGTTACTTGACCTCCCACCAGTAAAAAGACGTTGGATTTCTCTCGACGTTTCGGAAGGAGAATCTCGAGATTACAAAGCGTTGGAAAGTAAGAAAGTCCAGCTGTATCTAAGCTTTGCAGATGAAGGTGTTGCGGATCAATATACATTGCTTGAAACTGAACAAACAGTATTGTTTAGCACGCTAAATGCACGTGAGTTTTCTAACTTAGAAGAAAGTGAGTTTGGTTTGATGAACGTTCGTTCAGTGCGTGAGCCAACGGACGAAGAATTGAAATTATACGGCAAAGGTAAGATTGCACTACTTGCATTCAAGCCGGTGGGTAACGATGACCAAACTCTAATAAAAGGAGCGTGGGTACACTTAGCTCGATTTGATGGATGTACATCAGAGCTGTTCGAAGATGATCTCAAGCCTTTTGAAGCAATTGACTATGATGACCCAGGGTACTGCACCAGCGGCAGCACGATTCGTATGACTCGGTTCTTAATAATTGATGACTCGAAGATGGAAAAGGTAGAGTATGAGTTAGTTGCACCTGTGATTACTTACCGTCGTGGGGTTCGTGAATTTTTAGCAACGAATAAAGGTGGATTCTATGCCGACCCAAATGTCATTTACGGGAAAGGTGAATATGGTTACCCGAAATCACTTTACGAATGGTCGGTTGTTAACATGAAGTATCAACCAAATTAATCATCGTTTGATACCCATTAAAAAAGGAGTGCGGAACAGCACTCCTTTTTTCGTGTAACGAACACGAGCTATTTCGTGTAGCGCATCACCCCTTCTTGCACGGCGGTCGCCACTAAGTGACCTTGCTGGTTGTATATTTCGCCACGGACCAACCCACGAGTATTGCTCGCCGTTGGGCTCTCTATCGCATATAGAAGCCATTCATCCATCTTAAACGGGCGATGGAACCAGATAGAGTGGTCAATGGTGGCCACTTGAAAGTTAGGCGTCATTAATGAGACTTCATGTGGATGCATTGCTGTTACAAGGAATCCCCAATCGGATGCGTAGGCCAGAAGGTACTGGTGAATTAGCTGATTCTCTGGCATTTCACCATTAGCACGAATCCAAAGGTACTGTTTGGGTTCTGCTTTTTTGGGCTTCAAAGGGTTGATAACCGTAACGGGGCGAGTTTCGATTGGCTTTTCCCCGCAAAATGTTTTGCGTAAGCGTTTGGGTAGAAATTCTGCAATATGGCTTGCGAGCTCACTCTCTGAGGCAAAGTTTTCTGGACCAGGGATATCTGGCATTTCTTTTTGATGATCAAACCCAGGTTGATCGCCATGGTAGGATGCGGTTAGGTAAAAAATAGGGCGTCCATTTTGAATTGCCTTTACGCGTCTAGTGCTAAAGCTACGGCCATCTCTCAGATTTTCTACATCATAAATAATAGGTTTTTCTGGATCGCCAGGGTACAAAAAATAGCTATGGAAGGAGTGTACCGTGCGTGTTTCTTCAACGGTGTAGCGCGCAGCAGAAAGTGCTTGCCCAATTACTTGACCGCCATAAACTTGAGGCAAACCTAGGTTTTCACTTTGGCCACGAAACAAGCCTTCTTCTAATTTTTCGAGTTGTAGTAGGCTGAGCAATTCTCGTAGTGGTTTACTCATTGTGTCTCCTCACCGTTGTCTTTCATTCCAAGTTACCTCAACAGCCTCACTCTTGTGAAGTGGCATAGTTAAGAACTATTGAGTAACTTAGAAATAGTATTGTTCCAATTATGAAACAAAATCAATTGTTTGATAAATTCTAACTCAGTCAAACTATTGTCAAATAAAGTGACAGGAAGCAGACAGTTTTATATTCCACACCTATAATTGCCTCGGTTTAATGCTCTTTTCGAGGAATATATGAAAAAAACACTACTACTTGTTACTTCTCTACTCTTTGGGGCTGCGTTAGTGGGTTGCCAAACTTCTCAAACTACAGAAATGGAATCTACAGAAGCGTCAATGAAGACGATTACAGGTACAGTGGCTTATCGCGAGCGGATTGCCTTGCCACCAAACGCAGTGGTTACTATTGCGTTAGAAGATGTGTCCTTGGCGGATGCGCCAGCAAAAGTGTTGGCGAAACAGACATTCGAAACGGAAGGTAAGCAAGTTCCTCTTTCTTTTGAGTTGAGTTACGACAGCAATGAAATCAAACCAAACCATCGTTACAGCGTTCGTGCTCGCATTGAGGTAGATGGAAAGCTGCGTTTTATCAGCGACACACATAACGGTGTTATTACAGATGAAGCACAAACTCACCAGTTAGATATTCGTCTAGTTGGCACACGTTAATACGACGTAGTGAGAACAAAAAATGGCAGCTTAAGGCTGCCATTTGTATTTTTTAAGTGAAGTTTTGCCAACTTCCGATACTTCAATCCCTTCTGCTTCTAATTTCTTTTTTTGTCGCTCTAAGTCTCGGCCTTTTAAAGATATTTTTCCTTGGCTATTTACCACTCTAAACCAGGGGAGTTTACTGCCTTCTGGTAAGTTGCCCAGTGCTTTACCAACATGTCTCGCATAGCCCGGATAACCGGCCATTTTTGCAATTTCCCCATAGGTGGATACTTTTCCTTTTGGAATTTGGTGAATTACAGCAAAGATTTGCGCTAAAAATTGGTCCATACTCAAAAGTGTCTATTTTGGATTACTAAGGAATGGTAAACCATTGGACTTGTATATTGCTAACGGTTCTTAACCCTTGTGTTATCAGCGACTCACTTTGAAGAATTACATTTTCTGTTCTGTAGTGTCGTTGGTTGATGAACGTTAAACAGCATGAAGCAAACGCAAGCTAAGCTTGAATCTAGACCCTCTCAACGACTTTCAATCCCAGTTTTTGCCGTTGAGTTACCAAGTAGGTGGGGAAGCCAGGAGGCGCTATGATTTTATCGACACTTCAATTTTTCGTTACGACCTTACTCGCTGTTGTCTGTGTTCGGGCGATGAGTTTGAGCGAGGGTGACATTCCCGTTCTTGCACTTATGATCCCCGCGCTGTGGGTTCTGCCACAAGGTGGGTTCGCTGGCCTAGTATTACTGGGCGCGATGATGGCTTTTGGTGCGACACTCTCAATGCAGCCAATTGCTTTGTCGGTTGGTGTTTTGATCCTTTTCCCACTTTTAATGGTGGTATTTTCTCGTAGAAGCTCTTTAGGTGTGTTGCTCACCGCTGGTCTTATTGTACTTACACTGCAAGTTGGTCTTATGGTCACACAGCAAGGCGGTAAGCTGGATGGTTTTGCTTGGGTTACAGTGGTTCAAACCATTGCGGTTATGGCGATGTGGTGGTCGGCTGCGCATTGGACGCCATCCAATAAACACAGCTGGTGGCCGTTGTTTTTGTTGCTCCCATTGTGGATTGCAGGCCTACCGTACGCCGTTCTTATGGCGTTAAGTTTGACGGGAATGTTAGCGTCAATGGAAGCACTTGCGAAGCTTCAACATACCATTCGTTGGAGCAAATTATTATGTTGGACATTGCCGACTGTGGGTTTTGCCGCTTTAGTCGTCAGCCCGACCACGGATGTGCCAAACCCTGTTTTCGTGGTTTGGATCTGTTTGTTAGGGACGGCTTGGATGACTGACTATATTTTACGTAGTAGCGATGAACAGGCTGAATTATGAGTTTTTAGTCAGGTAAAAAGTGACATGTGCGGCAGAGTATCGAATTGGTTGTGGAACAAAATGGAGATTAGTATATGTTCTTCATTTCATATTTAATACACTTCCAATAATAATAACCACAATATAAGTGGTTGATTTAAGATAAGTTTGTCATGACAACTTTTGCTCGAACACTGTTGCTTTTTGCATGTTGCCACTTGAGTTTGAATGTAAAAGCCGAAGCCCCTTTAATTGCTCATTATAAAGTCGCGACTGAAGCGGATGATGTCGTCACTCGTGTTCTTTTCAATGCTGCTTCAGAGGAGTTTGGCTTTACCGTTCAATACGTGAACTACTCCAGCTTTGATGCCATTCTAAATTCAGTAGCGAATGGGGAAGCGGACTTTGCTGCGAATATCACTTACACACAAGAACGTGCTCAACGTTTTAGTTATTCCCGCCCAACAAATATCGAATATACCTACCTCTTTGGCTTAAAAGATTCGACGTTGAGTGATATTTCGCGTGTTGGCGTCCCCAAAGATACAGTTTATGCCCAATTACTTAAACAACACTACCCTGAGCTAGAACAGATCTCTTATCAAGGTCACGAACAAGCAGTAACACTGCTACGTTCAGGTGCTGTGGACGGCGTTGTCGATGCCATTAACCAGCTCAAGCCGATGCTGATGGAGGGGTTTGACGCCAAGATGCTCAATGATCAGATTTCGATAAAGCCCGTATCCATCATCAGTAAAAAAGATCATCATCTTGAAGAGTTGGACACGTTCGCTACGTTTATTCACGGGGAAGCGGTGCAAAAGCAGCTTCGCGAAGAAATTTCCCAGTATCAATTTGAATTAAGGCGAGCGGCGTTGCGTGATTCTATTTGTTTATTGCCCCTTGATTTTAATGAACCAATACGGATTAAGCTCGAATCTATCTTTCCATATGTTGTATACAACGCAGATGGTAGTGTCGAAGGGATGACGGCTGATGTAGTCCTGAGAAGCTGTGAGATCTTGGCTTTAAACTGCTTGATCATTAGTGAGCCTGGTGAAAGCTGGGGTTCTATGTACCATGAGTTTATCCAAGGTAATTTCGAAATTTTGGCGCCATTAACGGTCAGCCGTGAGCGGCGCGCATTTAGCTACTTTCCAAAGTCCCATTACGCGCCAGCATCGGTGATGGTCAAGCGTTTAGGTTACAAACCGAGCACATACTCTCATGTTTCACAGTTGATATCTGAGCGGATTGGCGTAGTTAAGGATGACTTTTTCGATCAAATGATGACGCAACTGTTACCGCTAAAAGAACTCAAACGTTATCGTACCCAACAAGAGCTCATTCAGGGGCTACTAAATGAAGAAGTCGATTACATTCCGATGGATACGGCGATGCTCAATCATTTTTTACGTCTCAGTGAATTGGTTCCGATAGAGCAGGATACCGCTATTGGCGAGTTTTATGAGTCACAACTCTCTGTTGGATTGGTCGCGAATGAAAAAGGAGCCATGCTTGCGCCTTTCTTCAGTCGAGCGATAGCGATGTTAGAAGTTGATAAGATCATTGCTCAGTACGATGTACGCCCAGATTGGCGTACCGCACTTGAATATGAGATTCGATTAGCGACGCAAACACAAGCTGTGTTTATCTTTGTGTTATTGTTTGCTATTTGTGTTTCGCTTTATCTTTACCGTCAATCGAACACTGACAACTTAACAGGGTTAAGGAACCGTCGTGCGTTGCAAGTAAAGTATCGAAAAGGAGTAAACAAAGATCTATCCATACTTTACTTAGACATTAATCATTTCAAACGAATCAATGACACTTATGGTCATCGCGCTGGGGACGAAGTTTTACAACTACTGGCGCTAAAAATTCATTATGTCTGGTCGGGAAGATGTTATCGAATTGGAGGGGATGAGTTCATATTGCTGGGTTATCCAACGCAAGCCGAGTTAACCAGAGCAATGAGAGAGCTCAGTAGAATCGATGTGAAAGGCAAATTATGTAGTGATTTGGAGTCTATAAGTATCTCTATTGGTTTCTCTGCAAAAAGGGAACGGCACATGAGCTTAGAGCAAGCGATGCATTTGGCTGATGAAGACATGTACATGAGTAAGCAGTCCTCACGGCACGACTCCTCTTATCGTGACTGCACGGTTTCATCATAAAGGAATGAATTGATCGAGTTTTGTTCAAACGGTAATGAAATGATGAAATTCAAGGTTTTTGCTCTTGCATTATGAGAGCTGATACTGAATAATCGCCCCATCGATTGAGGCAAGACCTCTCGAAAAGAATTATGGGGCTCTGGTCCTCTCGCAACAATAGCTCGTGAACTCGGTCAGGTCCGGAAGGAAGCAGCCGCAGCGTGTGACTTGTGTGCCGGGATGTGGCTGGGGTCCCACCCTTTGAAAGCCCTGCGTTATCGCAGGGCTTTTTTCGTTTTTGAACTTTCTTTTATTTTGGCTACGCTTGGTGTTCAACGTCTTCTGATGATCAAGCTTCTTGAGGTTATTTAGGTATAATTTATAATCTCATCCGCTCGATACCGAACTGTCGTGAAGATTGTTTAGGGTACGCTCGCCGAATAACCATTTTCACCTGGGATACTTTAATGATTTCAAAAAACCAATTAAAACTGCTTCGTGCTTTAGGTCAAAAGAAACAGCGTAAAGCGCATGGCTTATTCCTAGTTCAGGGTGAAAAGAACGTACTAGAGTTAGCAAGTAGTTCATTGAAGGTGAAGCAGGTTTTTGCAACAGCGGCATTTCTCGAACAAAATGCTGGTACGCTAAATCGTTTTGATTGTGTTGAAGCATCGCTTGATGAATTGACCAAAGCGAGCACGCTTGTGAGCAATAATGCGGCCATTGCTGTGGTTGAAATTCCGAGTGTAAAAGAGCCTCAAGCGAAAGGCTTGATGATTGCGCTAGATGGTGTATCCGACCCTGGTAATCTAGGTACGATTATTCGTGTTGCAGACTGGTATGGCATCAAGCACATTATTGCGAGTACAGATTGTGCTGATCCTTATAATCCTAAAACGATCAGTGCGACTATGGGCAGCTTTGGCCGCGTACAAGTGAGTTTGGTGGATTTGCCAAGTTACTTGGAACACGCCAAATTGCCAGTATATGGCGCGTTTTTGGAAGGAGAGAGCGTTCATAAAACGGATTTCGCTGCTGAAGGTATTTTGTTGATGGGCAGCGAATCTCATGGTGTGCGTGAAGCCGCAGCAAAATTCGTGACAGATAAGATCACGATTCCGGCGTTTGGCGGTGCCGAATCACTGAATGTCGCGATGGCGACTGGCATTATTTTAGACAACATGCGCCGTCAACATAGCTAACGCAACAATTACATAATAACAAAGCCAGTCAATTGACTGGCTTTGTTGTATTTTGCCTAGAAAAATCAGCCTGGCTGAATCTTGCGTTTAACGAAATACAGTGAATGTTGTTCGGTGAGTTAATTTTGTTTTAGTTCAATAGGCTGTGCCTATAAATAAAATTACTCCTTTCCATTTAGTAAAATCAGGAAATTAGGCGACACTTATCTAAAGGCCGCAATAAAATGCCCTTAAGGAGATAAGAATGCATTCATTAAAAGTAAAAGATTACATGACGTTGCAAGCGGTGACTTTCACGAAAGATATGTCACTTTCGGCAGCTTTAAACAAAGTAATGCAAAGTGTCACACTAGGTGGCCCTGTCATTGATGAAAATGAAAAAGTGGTTGGGTTTTTATCGGAGCAAGACTTATTAGATAAGTTGGTGAAAGCAAGTTATCACTGCCAAGATACACATACGGTACAAGAGTGTATGCATGATGATGTCTTATCTGTTTCTCCAGAAATGTCAGTAATTGAACTGGCTGACATGATGAAAGTTGGAAAGCCGAAAATGTATCCAGTGGTGGATGGCAAAGGTAAGTTGGTTGGTGTTATCACAAGAAGAGACGTGCTGCGTGCCATAGGAATGACATTAAATGAGTGTTTTAAGCATCCCGTTTAACCTCTTTGTTTAAACTTTACGGAATATTGCTTTTAAACTGGTTTGGAAAGACGCTTCGGCGTCTTTTTTATTTTCTATCGCCGAACTGTACAAATTTATCTTGACCTTGGAGCTTACTCTAAGGTTTATCCTTAGCAATAGGTAAATAACCGATACCAATAAGGAAAAAATTATGTGTACAAAACATCAAGGTTGCCAATCTAGCAAAATCAAAACTGCGGTGCCGCTTGGTGCAAGCGAGTCATGCTGTGCGCTAGTAAAATCTTCGCTCAATATCTCTCAGGCCAGTGTTGATGTTTCTGAAAGCTCTTGCTGTAGTGGAGGAGGCTGCAGCGTTGACACAGGCGAGGAAGACGATCCCACAAGGGAGAGTAATTCCTCCGTTCGGAACGCTTGGCTTGTGTCAGGTATGGATTGCCCATCTTGTGCGCAAAAGCTTGAGAAAGCCATTACGTCTTTACAAGGCGTCAGCCAAGCCAAGGTTTTGTTTGCAACAGAAAAACTGGTCGTCGATTTTGATGGTCTAGAGCTGATAGCTACGATAGAGCAGACAGCCCAAAAAACGGGTTTCCCGCTCTCTTCACTTGATGCTCCAAAACCAAGCACTACAAAGAAAGGCTGGCTTGGCGTCATAAGAGACAACATTCAAATTCTCTCGATTGCTGGTGCAATGGCTACTGCGGCAGTAATTTCTAAGATCGACCCTCAAATAAGCGCTTGGTTATTCACTTTGACGTGTTTACTTGGTTTATACCCAATCGCGCTCAAAGCATTTAAGTTGGCGCGTAGCGGTACGCCTTTTGCGATTGAAACGTTAATGAGTGTAGCGGCGCTCGGCGCTTTATATTTAGGTGAAACCGCCGAAGCCGCAATGGTGTTATTGCTTTTCCTTATTGGTGAAAAGTTAGAAGCATATGCATCATCTCGCGCGCGAAGCGGTGTCCAGGCGTTAATGGACTTAGTCCCAGAAAATTCAATTTTAATTATTGATGGAGAGCGTAAAGAAGTACCAGCTGCTCAGCTTAAACCAGGGGATATCATAGAAGTCGCACCCGGAGGTCGTTTGCCTGCCGACGGTGTTTTGCAAGATGCGCTTGCGAGTTTTGACGAAAGTGCGTTAACGGGAGAATCTGTTCCCGTTGAACATCAAACCGGTGGCAAAGTGATGGCCGGGGCTGTGGTTGTCGATAAAGTGGTTCGCTTACAGGTGACTTCCCGTCAGGGCGAGAATGCGATAGACCGAATTCTTCATTTGATTGAAGAAGCCGAGTCTCGTAAGGCACCATTAGAACGCTTTCTTGATAAATTTAGCCGTTGGTATACGCCGCTAATGATGCTGGTGTCTCTGATGGTTATCGTTACGCCGCCATTACTATTTGCCCAACCGTGGGAAACGTGGATCTATCGAGGACTCGCCCTTCTGTTGATTGCTTGTCCATGTGCATTAGTAATTTCAACGCCGGCGGCGATCACTTCTGGCTTGGCGGCAGCTGCTAAGCGGGGCGCATTGATCAAAGGTGGTGCGGCGCTTGAGTTGCTTGGCAAGGTTGAGTCTGTCGCATTTGATAAAACTGGGACACTGACGCAAGGTAAACCAGAAGTGACTGACGTCTTTGCTTTTGATATGGATGAAGACAAGTTACTTAGCCTAACTGCGTCAATCGAGGTTGGTTCAAGTCATCCTCTAGCGGTTTCTTTAGTTACCAAAGTGCAAGAGCAGGGGCTTACTATTCCTGAAGCGTTGGATAAAACCGCGCAAGTAGGCTCTGGTGTCACTGGTTACGTCGATGGAAAAATGGTCCAAGTGGTCACGCCTTCAAAGGCAGACTTTCCACTTTCTCAGGAAGCCAAAGAGCAAGTGGTTACGTTGGAACAACAAGGTAAAACGGTTGTCATTGTTCGTTACGATGACGAGGTCATTGGCGTGATCGCATGGCAAGATACATTGCGCTCAGATGCCCAGCAAGCCATCGCAATGTTGAAGGAACTTGGGGTCACGTCGGTGATGCTAACGGGTGACAACCCGAGAAGTGCAGAAGCAATGGCAAATAGAATAGGCTTGGATTATAAAGCGAGTTTGTTACCTGCAGACAAGGTGCATTACGTCGAGAAACTATCACAACAACATACCGTTGCGATGGTGGGAGACGGTATCAATGATGCTCCAGCCATGAAAGCTTCGAGCATTGGTATTGCGATGGGAGGCGGTACGGATGTTGCGCTCGAGACTGCTGATGCGGCGTTAACACACAACCGGTTGATTGAGCTACCTGCCATGATAGAACTGTCGCGTGCGACGCTAAGTAACATTCGTCAGAATGTCGCGTTAGCGCTAGGTTTGAAAGGTGTATTCTTAGTGACAAGTTTACTTGGGGTTACTGGGTTGTGGGTTGCAGTATTAGCTGACAGTGGTGCAACAGCACTGGTGACATTGAATGCGTTGAGATTACTTCGTTTTGAGTCCAAACAGATCAAATAACTGACCTAACCAATGATCCCACTCATTAATAGCCCGAGGCATTCGTGTATCGGGCTTTTTTTAACCGTATTCACCTGATGCGATCAGACGTTTTTCTCGTCCTTGAAATCACGCATTGCTATGCAACAAAATGATTTAACGCTCCTTAAAGTGTGATCAATACCAGTTTTGTTTGAAATTTCATTTTCATTACATTTTGTCATTGTGATTGTGATCACTCTATGTTGGTGAAAGGTTCGCTACAGTGCATCTGTACCCAATAACTGATTAATGAGCTTATTGTTCATAAAATAAGCCACAATAAGGAGCGACTTATGTCTCAAGCTGTATTCCATTTAGGTGTTACTGAAGCTGATCTTAATGGTGCGACTCTAGCGATCATTCCTGGTGACCCAGCGCGTGTTCAAAAAATCGCAGAACAAATGGAAAATCCAGTATTTCTAGCAAGCCATCGTGAATACACGCTATACCGTGCAGAGCTAGACGGTAAACCTGTTGTGGTTTGTTCTACAGGTATTGGTGGTCCTTCTACCTCTATCGCAGTAGAGGAATTGGCACAGCTTGGTGTTCGTACTTTCCTACGTGTTGGTACAACGGGTGCAATTCAACCGCATGTAAACGTGGGTGACATGATCGTAACGACGGGGTCAGTTCGTCTTGACGGTGCGAGCCTACACTTTGCTCCTATGGAATTCCCAGCAGTTGCTGACTTTGAAGTAGCAACCGCAATGAAAGCAGCGGTAGAAGAGTCTGGCGCTACAGTTCACATGGGTGTGACTGCATCAAGCGACACGTTCTACCCTGGTCAAGAACGTTACGATACGTTCTCTGGTCGTGTTGTTAAGCGTTTCCAAGGCTCTATGCAAGAATGGCAAGACATGGGCGTACTTAACTTCGAGATGGAGTCTGCAACACTGCTAACAATGTGTGCGAGCTCTGGTTTAAAAGCGGGTTGTGTGGCAGGTGTTATCATCAACCGTACACAAAAAGAGATTCCAGATCATTCAACTCTGAAAGAAACGGAAGCGCGTTCAATTAAAGTGGTTGTAGAAGCAGCGCGTAAAATGCTTTAAGCCCCTATAGTTGGCATTTAAACAAACAGAAAAAACCAGAGGCTAACCTCTGGTTTTTTTCTAGTTATAGAAATGCGTACAGCTAAAATTTAGGTATAAAAAAAGCAGCATTAATGCTGCTTTTTATCGTTGTGAATTTTAGCTTTTCTTAATGGCACTATATCTCGTCTGAACCGCCCGCGTCTTTAAACCAAGCAGTTAAGTGCGTTCTTAAATCTTTAAGCTCATCAGGGCCAATCAGGGCTAGCCCTAAGTCTTCAGCACGAGTAATGTCATTGTGACGAAGAGGACGGAAGCTCACCAACATTGCGCGCGCTTGTAAGCCACCTAATAGATCGCGAAGCGATTCTAACTTATATAAAGTATCGTCGCCGTCATCTCTCATGCCTTTGGTTTTGCACTCGATGATGTGCAGCTTGTTGTTTACAACTGTTGCGACATCTAACTCATTGCGTACTTCACTTTCACCAAGTTTGCGATAAACCTGAACATTTAACGATCGATCTTGGATCGTCGGCATGGTGTCTTGGATTTGCTTCACGGTGCTGTGAACCAAAGTTTCTAACCACTCACCGTTTGAAAAGCGTCGAGCATCTTCATCTGCAAACGTTAAAACGCCATTCTCATAGGTGGCGATTTCTGCTTCTACTAAATCTGAAAGCAACATGTTGAGCTCACGGTAGCCCTGCTGTTTTTCGGAGAGCTCGACATCAAGCTTTTGTTCTTTGCGGCATGTGGTTGCAAGGTAGTTAAGTGTTGCTAGACCTGGCCCAAGTTCAAGCGCATTTGAGGCCCATCGTTCACCAAGTTCATACAATTTTTTATCAAGAAGAGGTGGTAAATCAACGTGGTGAAACTCGCCGCGTGCACCAAAGATAGTGAGGTAATCTGCAATCGTAATGTGATCTTCGACTTGGGTATCTTCTTTGCCATCAGGGTATAACCAACAAAGCTTATCGCTACTAGGCTCAACCACAAAAATTGGCCAGCGATAGGTACGGAAAACTTCGTACACCGACAACAAGCGATGACGAAGACCACAGCTCGCGTTCAATTTTACATCTTCGCCGCGTTCATGGAGGTCTTTTGCCAGTTTTTGAATTGCTTGTTTGATCAGAGATGTATTAACAGCGGATGGAATTTCAAAAAATTCAGAAGTAATTTCTCGTTGATCTAAAACGGCACTCAGTCGGTCAAATATATCTAACTGGCTCTTGTCTCCGATGAAGACGATATGTGTGCTTAGCGTACGATTATCTAATAGAGGAGTGACCAATCTCACTGGGTCTTGGTCGATAATACCAACATGAACAGCCATAGATTTTCCTTTTTATGAGGCCGCTCGAAAAGAGTTGTGCAAGGGGATGAGCTGGCCTTATTAATCATATGTAGACATTGCCGACAAAAAACAAGGGCGACTTAACAAAAAGTCGCCCTTATACAGTTGATTGCACTAATTAATGCTTTAAGTTATAAAGTATTTATAACTTAAAGCGGTGGACCAATTCATTTTGCTGATGAGCCAAGTGGGTCAGTGATTCACTGGTTTGTGCGATACTCGACATGGCTTGGAAACTTTCATCGGCGATGTTGTTAATATCTTCAATGCTGCGAGCAATGTCTGTTGATGTTTCACTTTGCTCTGCTGCTGCTTGTGAAATGTGCGTACTCATTTGGCTGATCTCAATGATTAGCGACTGGATCTCTTCCATTGAGCTGTTCGCTTTTGACGCTTGCTCAACCGACATCTCCATATCGCTCATACAGCTTTGTATGACTTGGTTTGCCGATTGTGAGCTAGATTGCAGATTACTGATCATAGATTCAATTTCAGTGGTTGATTGAGTCGTTCTTGATGCGAGTACTCGTACTTCATCTGCCACTACCGCGAAGCCGCGACCTTGTTCACCAGCGCGAGCCGCTTCAATTGCCGCGTTCAATGCCAGTAGGTTGGTTTGCTCCGCAATGTTGCGGATCACATCAAGGATAGATCCAATTTGACCACTCATCTTTTGTAGCTCAGAAACTGCGGAAACCGATTCGTTCAAACGTGTTTCTAGTTGATTAATGGTTGAGATGTTACTGCTCATAACATTTCTACCTTCTTCAGAGGCAGATTCGACGCGTTGCACCATTTCTAACGAGCCTTGCGCACTTTGCGCGACTTCCTGCACTGAATGAGACATTTCTGTCATCGCGGTAGCGACGTTTGCTGTTTGTTCGCGTTGAGAGCTCAATTTAATTTGTGCTTGCGAAGAGGTGCGTTCGTTGGTTGTCGCGGTTGACGATAGGTTTTCTGACGCTTCGTTGAGTTTCACCAAGATCTCGTGAAGGTTGTCGGCGAGTGAGTTAATGTGTCCACTCACACGGCTGAATTCGTTGTTATAGCGAATATCGATACGCTGTGTCATATCACCTTCAGTCAGGCCTTCTAACACTTTTAGAATACGAGTCAACGGTTCGCGAACGCTTTGTGCGATGTGGTAGCCAATCGCTGTCGCGAGTAAAACGACAATAACACCAATGATGATGGCTTTCGTTACACCCGCTGAATATATGTCACCTGCATCTGCCAATGATTCATTGAGCTTATCTGTTGCGGTTGTCGTGAACTGCTCAAGAATCGCCATGGTTGAATCCACTTTATTTGCTAGGTTGGCGATATTGTTATACAAAGCGGCGCGAGCATTGAGGTAATTATTATGTTGGTCTAACACACCGCCACGCATACCAACGTCGCGAGTAAATTGCTCTACAGATTCGCCAAATGCTTTTTCTAGCTCAGGAAGTTGAGTCACCAACCCGCGGAATGCGTAATTCAAGTGCGTTACTGCTTTGCGGTTTTTAGCTACGGCTTGCGTAACAAACTCAGGATTGGAACTGGCGAGGGCATCAGAGGTAATTACTTCGGCATCTTTTAACTTGATAAAGTAGCTCTTTGCCATGACTTTGACAGAAATGCTGGTTTGATCTGCCACATATTCTTTAAGACCAACCGAAAGTTCGGTATTCAGTTTTTGGAAGCGGCGTGAGGATTTTTGCACTTCTTCTTGAGCCGCAAACATTGCTTCGTAGTTGTCCATGGCCTCTAGAGCTTCTGTAAAATAGCTCTGCTCTAACGTTTTTAACTGTGAAAACGGTTCGGCAAGAGAAGGGTAGATTTGGCTTGCGGTTTTCAGTTGAGCCAATGTGGATTCGAAGCGTTGTTGAGATCTAGCAAATTCCTGACGCATTTCATCCATGCGTTGTTTATTCTCTGTCGTCAGGAAGTCTTTAAATGATTTGTCGGCAGAAAGCAGCTCAACACTGGTTTGATTAGATAACGATACCAACGGTAGGGATGATTTAGAAACCGTGCCAAATTTTCCGTGAATATCACTCATTCCTCCCATCATAATGGCAATTGTGACGGCAAATAGGATGATGATCAGTGCAAAGCCGGCATACATCCTTTTAATAACTGAACCTCGCATAAGTGAGCTTCCTCTCCCAAAAATAGACAAGCTACCCAAGCATTTTTGAGTTTACTTGGGTATAAAAATAATAATTGTCTTAAAAAAGTAACAAAATTCATTGGATTGTATTCAGTTTGTGACGCGCATTTTATGACGCACACGACAAAAAAAGCTTCGTTAATTAGCATTTGATTAATAATGTTAAGTGAACACTGTTTTTATTGAGCTCCGCTTTTGGTTGGCGCATACTAACTGGGGTCTAATTACGTTTATAAAATGGAGTCCTCATGGCGGAAGAAACGATCTTTAGTAAAATTATTCGCAAGGAAATCCCTGCCGATATCCTTTATCAAGATGATTTGGTGACTGCGTTTCGCGACATTAACCCTCGCACACCAAGCCATATTCTCATTATTCCGAATAAACTGATCCCAACAACGAATGATGTAGAAGCTGAAGATGAAGCAATGATGGGGCGTTTGTTCACTGTTGCTAGAAAGTTAGCGAAAGACGAAGGTATTGCTGAAGACGGCTATCGCCTGATCGTTAATTGTAATCCACATGGTGGCCAAGAGGTTTACCATATTCACATGCACCTACTAGGCGGCCGCCCTCTAGGTCCAATGGTATTGAGCTAAGCTTTTAAAAGTGGGTGGCGATTCACCCACTTCTTTTTCCTGTCGAATGACACATTTGTGGAGATAAATGTGAAACTAGGTGTAAAGCTGTTAGGGCTGATGAGCTGGGCTTTAATGGCCTCTGGCTGCGCGAATTTATCTGCGGGCAATCTGTTTAGTCATTACAGCAACCAGAATCAAGAAGTTTATCAAGCCGTTGTTGCAGGGGAATATGCCAAAGCAAAACAACTTCAATCAAGTGAAGTGGGTGGCGAGATACTTGGCAATTTTGAAAAAGGTCGCATCTCTTTTCTTGCTGAAGATTACCCAACAAGTTTGAATGCGCTAGAAAGCAGCGATCGTGCCGTACGTGTTCAACAAGATCGAGCGACGATATCTGTGTCAGACACGGCAACGAGCGTCGGCTCTCTCGCAGTGAACGACAATCTCCAAGACTATCATCCCGCCGATTACGAACTTGGCTTTTTGCACCTGTATCTAGGACTAAATTACTTACAGAAAAACGATTTAGAAGGAGCACTAGTTGAAGTGCGTCGAGCTAATCAAGTTCAGGAAGCGGCAAGAAAGGCGCGTGAAAAAGAGCTAAAAGCAGCAGAGAAAGACCTTAACAAGCAAGGCATGTCTGCCAATTTAGGCAGTGTGTTAGCGAACTACCCTGATGCTGGTAAAAAACTAAGCGCGGTACAAAATGGTTATCTGTTCTATCTTTCTGGCTTGTTATATGAAGCGTCGCGAGACTTAAACAGTGCTTATGTTGATTACCGACGAGCACTCGCTGTAATGCCAGACAACAAGCAAGTTGTGGAAAGCACCTTATACGCTGCTAAGAAGCTGGGCATGCGTGAAGACTTGCGCATGCTAGAGAAGCGGTATGGTAAAGCACCTTCTGGATTAACTCAGTCACAAGGGCGAGTCATCGTTATTGATGAGCAGGGTGTTGTTGAGGCGATGAAAGGGTGGCGTATTGATTTACCAATTTACGACAGTCGCGATAATGGCGCGATTTATTCGTTGGCGCTTCCTTATTATCAGAACCGAGGTGCTCAACGTTTTAGCGATGTTGTTTTAAATGGTCAGGTATTGCCTTCCAGTACGCTGACTGATGTTAATGCGATGGCGCAAAACGATCTTAATGAACGTCTTACTACAATAGTGATCCGTCAAGCTCTTCGTGTTTGGGCAAAAGATCGAATCCGAAAAGAGGCGGCGAAAAAAGGCGATGATGTGGGCAACATACTTTTCAATGTATGGAACACATTGACCGAACAGCCAGATACGAGAAGTTGGCAAACATTGCCAGCGCAAGTGAAAACGGCTTCAAAAATCGTGAAACCGGGAACACAAAGTTTAAACTTGGGTGATCAAACCTATCAGTTTGAAGTGCCTGCACAGCAGACTACATTGGTATGGGTATCTCGTCAGGGAGCACACTCAACCGTGTGGCATAAACAGCTAGGGAGACTGTAATGAAAGCATGGCTTGTTTGTTTAGCAATGGCTATTGGTTTAGTTGGATGCGCCGAAAACACGGCTGGTATTCGAATTGATGGCCAAACGCAAAAAGTATTTTTTAATGATAACGTTTTAGGTAGTCGCTTATTAGTTGACAACATCACCACCACTTACGTTGATGATCGCCCACGAGGAGTCGTGCAGCTGAGTAGCAATTACAAAGGTGATCAGCACATTCTTTACCGATTTTATTGGTATGACAACAATGGTTTAGAAGTGAATACCAAACCTGGTCCGTGGCGAAAAATGATTGTGCGAGGATTTGAGCAAGTCACGTTATCTGAAGTTACTGTGAATCCAAATGGCACAAAATTCCGTGTGCAAATTAGAGAAGCACAAGACGATTAATCTTAACGGCTCTGCCGAAGCTGCCGCGCTAACGATGCGCTGGTATTGAAAAACTAAGGAACTCTCATGAAAAAAAGTATTATTGCTCTTTTAGGTCTTGCCGTCATTTTAGGTGGCTGTTCTAACAAAGTCTCTTACGGCGATGCGCAAGCAACAGAAACCACGACTATCGATTTTGGCTCAACAGATTTACAAAAAATCGCGGCTGAAATGGTGGATAGCATGATGATGTCGGGCTCTGTAGCAGCAATTACTCGTGACCAACGTCCTATCGTTTTTGTTGAGCGAATTAAGAACAAAACCAGTGAACATATTGACACTGAATCCATTACTGACACGATCTCTACTAAGATGTTGAACTCAGGTAAGTTCCGCTTTGTTGATATGGATCGTGTTGAGTCTGTGCGTGAACAACTTAACTTCCAAAACACGGATGAGCTTGTTAACCAAAGCACAGCGATCCAATTTGGTAAAATGGTTGGTGCTCAATACATGCTTTACGGCAACCTATCTAGCATTGTGAAAAATGCAGGTAGCGATAAAGATGTATACTACAAGATGACCATGCGCCTAATGGACCTAGAAACAGGTTTGATTGAGTGGGCGGATGAAACTGAAATTCGTAAAGCGCAATCTAAGAGCCTATTCGGTCTTTAATCGAACAGGGTGGAGAAGTCATCAATGGCATGGTTTTCTTGGCAACAAGCAAAACAGTTAGATCCGAGTCTTAACGCTCTCGATGGCTTCTTTACGGAGCCTCCGGTAAAAGTACAAACTGTTACCGGGGGGCTAACCAACCGCTGTTGGCGGTTGGAATCTTCTCAAGGCCTTGCATACATCTGGCGACCGACCAGTCATGTCTGCAAGGCTTTTTCAATTTCTCGTCACAGTGAATATCAAGTGCTGAATGCAGTCTCTTCATTGGAAATTGGCCCCAAGCCAGTTTTTATTCATGAGCAAGGGTTGCTGGTGGAATGGATAGAAGGAGAGGCACTGACGGAGTCAGGCTTAGCACTAAGCAATTTATTATCCATTGCGGCGAAGATTCATCAATATCCGATAAGCGCAATTCCTTTGGTTCCATTTTCATATATTTCTCGCATCGATCATTATTGGCTTGAGCTTGATGGTCAGTATGTGGGGACGGAGTTTGATGCTTTGTACATGAAATGGCGCACGGAACCGAACGTTGAACTTGTTCCGCTTGCCCTATGTCACTTCGATCTGGGGTGTTATAACCTAGTGCGAGGGGAGAGTGGGGTGAAAGTCATTGATTGGGAGTATGCCGGGATTGCTGACCCTAGGCTAGATTTGACCTTAACTATTCAGGTCGCGAATGCGCCTGTGGAAGAAGCGGTAAAGCAGTATTGCCAAATTCGAGGTATCGAAGATGTGTCTCTTTGGCTGAGAGGTGTACACGCTTGGCAACCAAGAACCTTGGTGATGGCGATGCTCTGGTATCTACTTGCCTATAAATTGTGGGGAGATGAACAATACTTAAACAGTGCGTATGAGTTGAAAGGCTCATTGTGTATGGAAGATCACTGTTTTGAGAACTCGTGATATTTTCCCCTTTAACAGTAAGGAAATAGTGGTAGTTTTAATAAAAGTACCAGATACACACAGGGAGAGGTACACATGATTATTTACTTACACGGCTTTGACAGTACAAGCCCGGGTAACCACGAAAAAGTTCTTCAACTGCAATTTATCGACGACGACGTTCGTTTTATCAATTACAGCACCCTTCACCCAAAGCACGACATGCAACACTTGTTAAAAGAAGTGTCTAAAGTTATCGATCAATCTGATGACCCAAACCCGTTAATCTGTGGGGTAGGTTTAGGTGGTTACTGGTCTGAGCGAATTGGTTTTCTATGCGGTATCAAGCAAGTGATGTTCAACCCGAACTTGCACCCAGAAAAAACGATGGCTGGTCGAATCGATCGCCCAGAAGAGTACGAAGATATCGCAACAAAATGTGTTGATCAGTTCCGAGCGAAAAATCAAGCGCACTGCTTAGTGATTCTCTCTAAAGATGATGAAGTGCATGACAATTCGAAAACGGCAGCTGAGCTAGAAAAACACTATCAAATCATTTGGGATGAAACTCAGTCTCATAAGTTCAAAAAAATCTCTCATCATTTACAAGCGATAAAGGTATTTAAAAATACTTATTAATGTTGAGTGTAGACAGTAAAGCGGCGTTTTTATCGGCTGCTTTGCTGCGATTCCTTCTCTTGAGTATGCCGAGCCACTGTCTCTTTGAAAGGCACATTTTCTTGGTTTAACGCTTTGAATATTGTGTTCTCCTTACCGTTTTCTTACTTCCCTCCTATGTAGCACGAACACCTTGTTGTAGAGTAGTCGAAAAGTAGTCAATCCGTACTCGTTACACGGATTTTGGTTGCCTTCAAAGTTGGTCTCTATATAATGAACCGGACTAAAATAATTTGATAAATATCAAAAAAAATTGAGAGCGAGTAATAAACTTGCCCAAAAAATTCTGGCGTCGTATGCGTACCAGATAAACATGCCAAACCCTGACAAGTCATTGATAGATAAAGAATCAAGGTGAGTGGCAGTTTTTTAATCCAAGTAATTGAGACACCTCTAAGAACCAAGAATTCATCGGTTGGATGGATGCCACAAATGTTTGTGAGTCATGCATCGAGCTGAACCCCATATATTCATTTTTGTAGAGGAAAATCATTGTGACACGCATTATCGTTGTAGGCGGCGGTGCAGGTGGTCTTGAGTTGGCAACTAAGCTTGGTCGAACTCTAGGTCGCAAAAACCGTGCGCAAATTACGCTAGTCGATCGAAAAGCGAGCCACTTGTGGAAGCCATTATTGCATGAGGTTGCTACAGGTTCTTTGGACGAAGGAGTAGATGCACTGAGCTATCGAGCTCATGCCAAAAACCACAGCTTCGACTTCCAAATGGGTAGTCTTCAAGACATAGACCGTGAACGTAAAGTGATCATCTTAAGTGAGCTTAAAGACGAACACGGTGAACTTCTTATGCCAAGCCGTGAGCTAGAGTACGACATTCTAGTGATGGCAATTGGCTCGACATCAAACGACTTCAACACGCCTGGCGTTCGTGAAAACTGTATTTTCCTAGACAGCCCTGAGCAAGCACACCGTTTCCGTACAGAAATGAACAACGAGTTCCTAAAGCTGCACGCGAAAAACGGTAACGGTACGGTCGATATTGCTATTGTTGGTGCTGGTGCAACTGGCGTTGAACTATCAGCTGAGTTACATAATGCTGTTAAAGAGCTGCGCACTTATGGCTTCGGTGATCTTGATTCTAGCAAGTTGAACGTCAATCTGATTGAAGCAGGTGAGCGTATTTTACCAGCGTTACCTCCACGTATTTCTTCTGCTGCTCATCAAGAGTTGGTGAAGTTGGGCGTAAACGTGCGCACCGCCACTATGGTGACTAAAGCTGAAAAAGATGGCCTTACTACAAAAGATGGTGAGAAGATCCCAGCTCAAATCATGGTTTGGGCTGCAGGTATCAAAGCTCCAGACTTTATTAAAGATATCGCTGGCTTAGAAACGAACCGTATCAATCAGCTTGTAGTGAAAAACACACTACAGACAACACGAGATGATGACATCTTTGTTATTGGTGACTTAGCACAATGTACCCAGTCTGACGGTTCGTTCGTGCCGCCACGCGCTCAAGCTGCACACCAAATGGCAAGCCAGGCATTTAGTAACATCGTCGCTAAGATCAACGGGCGCGAGTTGAAAGACTACGTATATAAAGATCACGGTTCATTAGTGTCTCTAAGTCGCTTCTCAACCGTTGGTAGTCTGATGGGGAACCTAACTAAAGGGTCGATGATGGTAGAAGGCCGTATTGCTCGTGTCGTTTACATCTCGTTGTATCGCATGCACCTAATGGCGTTGCACGGTGTATTCAAAACCGGTCTGATGATGCTCGTCGGCCGCATTAATCGCGTGCTGCGTCCAAACCTTAAGCTGCACTAAGGTTTTAAATCCACTCTGTGTGGATGTGTTGTATCTTAAAAAATGCAGAAGCCACCGCAAGTCGGTGGCTTTTTGTTTATGTTAGATCTGTCGGTAAAAGTGAGAACACAACGCCATCTTTAGGCTTACCCTGAAAAATAAACCGGTTTCTGGCGATGGCTTCTTTTTGTGCACCGACGGACTCAATTAAGGCTTGGCTAGCTTCGTTGTCGGGGTCACAAACAATCTCTAGTCGAGTTAAACTTAGCTTTGCGAAGCAGAATTCTGCTAAGGCTTTAACGGCTTCTTGGGCATAGCCTTGCCGTTGATAGCGGTCGGCAACCCAGTAACCAATACTCGCCATATTAAACGTATGATATAACTCATTAACCGCTGCCATTCCAACCAAAGTGTTACTTTGCCGCTCATAGATACCGAAACCAAAAGCCTCAGTTTTGACCCAGTTAAGACGGGTTGCCAACAGAAAGTCCTGCGCGGTTTTCAATGTGACGTTTTTATCACACCAGTCAAGCCATTGGTGCAGCGAAGGGGATTCTGCAAGTAATCGTTGTAGTGAATGTGCTTCTTCAGCAGGGATGAGCTTGAGCGCTAAGCGGGGCGCAATGATTTCAAAGTCTGGACTCATGAACTAATACGACTTCCATGTTGAGTGTAAGTAAATTGAAAGCTGTCTATTTATACTTGAACGCAGCTATTTTCCTTGCTCTGCGTTGGTTAGGAATAACTGAGGTATAGCAGATAAAAACAAAGCGCAGCTTTGCTGCGCTTTGTCGAACTGCTCGTGCTTATCGAACCCGACGAACTTGAATGATCATACCCATCAACGGGTTATCTAGGTAATGAGTCTCGCTGCTACGCATACGACGTTTTTGATCCATTCGATAACTCTTCAGGAATTTCTCTTCGGTTACTGTCGGCGATATTTCTGCCAAGTTACCGACTTGGACGTTACCATCTACTTCACCTAAGTCATCCGCCAATTGCTCTGTTGAGGTTGGTTCAAAACGCACCTCTCTAACACTTGGTTCGCGCAGATCTAGTGTTGTTTCGGCGAAGAGGTAATGCTGTACGTATATTTGGAATCGACCATCTAGTTCATATAAAGGGCCATTGACCGTCTCTTCACTGTAACCGTCGCTGGAAAATGTTTGATTGCCATTGATTGGGCGGCCATCTGCTTGATAAGAATCAGAGAAATCTCGCCCGCCAACGATGCGGAAAATTGGGGCGCTAGATTTACCTCGGTCACCTTGACGCCAGGCTACGTGTTTAAGCACTTTAAAGCCGGCATGATTATTTAGTGCCGCTTCTTGCGCGTTGAGACGGAAAGAAGAACTTGGCAAAAGTGTCACGCCTTTAGAGCGGCGGTAGGATTCACTCTCTAGGCTACCGACATTTTCCATATCGATTTTTGGCAGTTGATTCGGCCAAGATTCTGTTGTGCTTTCAGCGTCGACTGCTCGCTTGAAAATGATCACTTCAATATCAAATTGGCGCTGTGCCCAAGAGGGCATTGAGACACATAGAAGCAATAACGGGATCAGTATTCTCATTCGACTATTAGCTCGTTGGTAATAAATTCTGTTTAAAATCATTCAGTAAGTCTTGAACAAACTGAATGCGTTTACGTCGGTCCACCAATGGTACGCTAAACTTGAACTTAGTTGGACCTTCCATTGCAAATTTTTGCGGCTGTGATTGCAGCAGTTTAACTAAATACGCTGGATTTATGTCAGCATCAGGGTAAAACTCGATAAATCCACCTTTATCATGGGCTTCTATCTTTTTCGCTTTTAAACTACCAGCCGAAATTTTCAATTCTGAGACGGCAAGTAAGTTCTTTGTTGCGTCTGGAAGCAAACCAAAGCGATCAATCAGTTCCACTTTTAGCTCTGATAGTTCATCACTGCTTGTGACACTCGCAATGCGTTTGTACATCGACAGTCGTGTGTTTACATCCGGAATGTAATCATCTGGTAAGAGCGCTGGGATTCGCATTTCCACTTCAGTTTGCTCACGAAGCAGCTCATCCAAAGATGGCTCCTTGCCTTCTTTTAATGCTTGCACTGCTTGTTCCAGCATTTCCATATAAAGTGTAAAACCAACGGATTGAATTTGCCCACTTTGCTCATCACCAAGCAGCTCACCAGCACCACGGATTTCTAAATCGTGGGTTGCTAACGTAAAGCCAGCACCTAAGTCTTCCAGTGAAGCAATCGCATCAAGACGCTTGATGGCATCTTTGGTCATGGCTTTTGGATGTGGCGTTAATAAGTAAGCATAGGCTTGATGGTGCGAACGTCCAACACGGCCACGTAATTGATGCAACTGCGCCAAGCCAAGATTGTCCGCACGATCCATGATTATGGTATTCGCCGTTGGTACGTCGATACCGGTTTCGATGATGGTTGTACACACCAACACATTAAAGCGCTGATGGTAGAAGTCATTCATGATTCGCTCAAGTTCGCGCTCGCGCATTTGACCATGAGCCACGGTAATACGTGCCTCTGGGATGAGTTTCTGTAAGTCTTCTGCCGTTTTTTCAATGGTTTCAACCTGATTGTGCAGGAAGTAAACCTGACCACCACGCATAATTTCACGCAGTACCGCTTCACGGACCACTGGCTCTTCTTTTTGTCGAACAAAGGTTTTAATGGCTAAACGGCGTGCAGGAGGTGTCGCGATGATCGACAGGTCTCGCATGCCACTCATTGCCATATTCAGTGTGCGTGGAATTGGTGTTGCGGTGAGGGTAAGAATGTCCACATCCGCACGCATTGCTTTGACCTTTTCTTTTTGACGAACCCCAAAGCGGTGTTCCTCATCAACGATCAACAAACCTAAATCTTTGAATTTAATGTCGCTCGAAAGCAGCTTATGCGTACCAACGACAATATCGACTTTACCATCGGCAACGTCTTGCAAAATGACTTTTTGTTCTTTGGCAGATTTAAAACGAGACAGTACTTCAACTCGGATTGGTAAGTTGGCAAAACGGTCACGGAAGTTTTCGAAATGCTGCTGAGCAAGCAAGGTTGTTGGTACGAGTACGGCGACCTGTTTACTATTATCCGTTGCGACAAATGCTGCGCGCATAGCGACTTCCGTTTTACCAAAGCCCACGTCACCACACACTAAGCGATCCATCGCTTTTGCCTGGCACATGTCTGACAATACGGCATTGATGGCCATCGCTTGGTCATCTGTTTCTTCAAACGGGAATGTTGCTTTAAATGTTGCGTATTGCCCACGATCTAGCTCAAATTTGAAGCCAGGTTTTAATTCTCGTTTAGCATACACATCCAGCAATTCTGCTGCGACATCACGCACTTTTTCTGCCGCTTTACGACGTGCTTTTGCCCACGCTTCACCACCTAATTTATGCAGTGGCGCACTCTCTTCAGCGCCGCCAGAATAACGGCTGATAAGATTCAGTGATGAAACTGGCACGTAGAGCTTGGCATCGTTTTGATACTCAAGGGTGACGTATTCCGTTTTCATGCCACCGGCTTCAAGTGTTTGTAAACCGATGTAGCGGCCAATACCGTGATCAATATGAACCACAGGTTGACCGGGTTTTAGTTCCGCAAGATGGCGAATAACGGTGTCACTGTTGACGGCTTTTTTATCTTTGCGGCGTCGCTGGAGAACACGGTCACCGAGTAGATCACTTTCACAGACCAGAGCGAAGTTCAGCTCTTCGTGAATGAAACCATGCTCTGCTGCGCCTAAGATCAAGCTGAATCGATCACCCGAGTCTAGAGCTTGGTAAAGTGAGCCATGTACGACCGGCCGAACTTTGATGCCTTGCAACAGCTCCGTTAGTGCTTCACGACGACCTTCTGACTCTACCGAGAAAACGATTTTTCCGCTGAATCGCTCACTAAACTGACGAAGGCGCGAGAGCGGCTCTTTATTTTGTTGCTGAACGCCAAGCTCGGCTAACGATTGTACGGGTAGGTTTTGACGACCGGCACGCTTAACCACTTTATCTAGGCTCAATTGAGCGATAGGGAGCTGTTTTAGTTGACTGAAAAGTTCGTCTTTTTTCAACCAAAGCTGTTCAGGAGTCAAAAGAGGACGCAGCGGATCAACTTTTTTCTGGTCGTATCGATATTCGACATCGGTTAAGAAAGTATCGACCGCAGATTCGATATCACCATATGTGATGACTTGAGAGTCTTCTGGCAAATATTCAAATAAAGTCTCGGTATGGTCAAAAAACAGCGGCTGCCAATACTCAATACCAGCGGGCCACGTGCCTTTGGTCACTTGCATGTAGATTGATTCAGGCTCGCGGCGTGCGTCGAACTGGGTGCGCCAACGTGTACGGAAATCTTCAATCGCTTCTTTAGTGGTTGGGAACTCATGTGCAGGCAGCAATTGGATTTGCTGAATATCGTCGATAGAGCGTTGGTTCTCTGGATCAAACGTGCGAATGGTATCTATTTCATCATCAAAGAAGTCGATGCGGTACGGGTCATTGCTGCCCATAGGAAAGAGATCCAGAATAGACCCACGACTTGCATATTCACCTGGCCCAAATACTTGATCTACATGGCGGTAGCCTGAATTTTCAAGTTGTACACGTAACTTCTCTAGCGAGATTCGATCACCAGTTTTCACCATTAAAGTGTGTTGCAACAAAAAATCACGTGGCGATTGGCGTTGCAATACTGTACTGACCGGGACGATGGTTATGCCATCACGTTGACTTGGCAGTTGGTATAGGCGTGCGATACGTTCAGAGATGATTTCTTGATGCGGAGAAAAGTTATCGTAAGGCAGCGTTTCCCAGTCGGGGAATAGGCTTACCGTTTGGTCGGTGAATTGCTCAATCTCTGCCTGAAGCTTTAAAGCGATTTGCGGGTCAGGCACAACGAGTAGCGAGTGACTCGAATGCTGCTTGGCTAGCTCTGCAATGGCTAGAGGTAGAGCTGCGCCCGGCAAATTACCTAGCTGTTTTTTGTCGCCACGCTCTGAAGGGTTGGTGACGGAAAGAATCGTTGCTTTTGTCATAGGAATTATTTTTTATCTCGCTCCATCGAGCGCTGACGTAAAAGTTTTTGTTGTTGATACAGTGCCGCCTTTATCAGTAAATCTTGATCAGATTCTCGGAGCATCTTGTATCTAAGCGTGATAATGAAATCTTGCTCTGAAGCATCACATTCTTCTACTTGAGCGTAACAGTAAATCGCCGCAGCAGGGTGATCGAGGAACAGTTTAACACGAACGAGTTGTTGAGTAGTTAACGCTGTATCTGAGCGGAAACTGAGTTGACTAGCACCAAACTGCGTCGTTTGATAGCGAATGGAGGCGTCATCTTGTTGTGAAAGCATAAAGCTCAACAAGAGGTTAAGTTTCGCGTTTTGCGTATCAAGCAAGTTGATCACATGCTTTAACTCTTTGTTTTTCAGCTCTAGACGCGCGTTGTCTGCCAACATATCTAAGTGACTAAATTCACTGGCGACAATAAATGGTGCTGGAATTTCGGAGGCAAATGTTTCTTCATCTGGCAAAGCAAAGTCCGCACTCAACGTTTCGACGTTGATGGTGAGGTTATGATGGACGGTAAAGTATTCTTGCTCTGTCATATAGTCGATCCTTTTGCCAGTGAGCGCTCCTTGCTCACTCAACAAACAAAGAGAAATAGGGCACTGATTATCGCTAACTGAATGAAGTTATCAAGTTTAGCCGATTTGTCCTTGAACTTTTTGCCCTAAATACAGACTTATTGCATGTCGTTGACAAATTTAGCGATTCTCTTGTCTTCTTAATGAGAAGAGTAAGGTAAGATAATCCGCTAAAGCTTTATATCAAAACAACCAGTTGGTTTGTCTTATATGTATCATCCTATCTCATTGTTTATTGGCTTAAGGTATCTTCGGGGACGCTCTGGAGATAGGTTCAGCCGATTTGTTTCTTATATGTCGACGGCGGGTATTACGATCGGTGTAATGGCGTTGGTGACGGCTCTTTCTGTGATGAACGGGTTTGAATCGCAGTTAAAAGAACGCATTTTAGGTGTGCTACCTCATGCCGTTGTTTCGCAACACGATGGAAAAACGCCTATGACCGAGTCTGCCCCTCCATTTGTTCAAGCGATGTCGAGTGAATCCGAGCCGGAACCTATCGTTAGAGGAGAGGCTGTTATTCAGAGTTCTGCACAGCTGACGGCTGGTTACCTCATCGGTATTGAACCTAAGAAAGGCGATCCGATTAGCAACCATTTGATTGCCGGACGATTATCGTCACTTCAAGCAGGTGACTACAATGTATTTTTGGGTCACAGTTTGGCACGTTCACTAAAGGTCTCAATCGGGGATAAAGTACGCTTGATGGTGACCAACGCGACGCAGTTTACCCCACTTGGTCGTATTCCTAGCCAGCGAAACTTCACTGTCTCAGGCATTTTCAATACGGGATCGGACGTTGATGGTCAATTAATGATTGTGAACATGACGGATGCATCTAAGCTGATGCGTTTCCCTAAATACACGGTTTCTGGTTGGCGTGTCTTTTTCTCTGACCCATTTATGGTGACGGATTTTGCTGACCAACCCATGCCTGATGGATGGGAATGGAGTGATTGGCGCGAACAGCGTGGTGAGCTTTTCCAAGCGGTGAAAATGGAAAAGAACATGATGGGACTTATGCTAGGTCTAATTGTGGGTGTCGCTGCATTCAATATTATCTCCGCTTTGATCATGGTGGTAATGGAGAAACAATCAGAAGTCGCAATATTGAAAACTCAAGGCATGACTCAATCTCAAGTGATGACCATTTTCATGGTGCAAGGTGCAAGCAGTGGTGTAATTGGCGCGATTGTTGGTGGCGCTGCGGGCGTGATCTTGTCACTTAATCTAAATGCGATTCTTGAATCTGCTGGTGTGGCGCTATTCAGCTTTGGTGGTCATCTACCCATCTTGATTGATTCAATGCAAATTCTTTTAGTGGTGGTGTTGGCGATTGCTCTTAGCCTTGCTGCTACGCTTTATCCTTCTTATCGAGCATCTTCTGTTAAACCTGCTGAGGCACTTCGCTATGAATAAGCTATTAGAATGTCGTGATATTCGTAAAGTCTACCGAGAGGGTTCGTTAGATACGGAAGTGTTGAAAGGCGTAAGTTTCGATATCGACAAAGGGGAGTTGGTTTCTATTGTTGGCTCTTCTGGTTCGGGAAAAAGTACCTTATTGCATATTTTAGGTGCGTTAGATGACGCAACTCATGGTGAAGTTGATTTTCTAGGGCAAAACTTATCAGCTTTGAGCTCGAACAAACAGGCGGCATTACGCAACAAGCACCTTGGTTTTGTATACCAGTTTCATCACTTATTGGCTGACTTTACTGCGCTTGAAAATGTGGCGATGCCACTGATGATTGGCGGTGCTAAAGTAGCGGATGCAAAACAGGCGGCTAAAGCGCTGTTAGATAAAGTTGGTTTGAATCATCGGATGCAACATAGACCCTCCGAGTTATCGGGCGGTGAGCGTCAGCGTGTTGCGATTGCGCGTGCATTGGTGAATAAACCTGATCTGGTCTTGGCTGATGAACCTACGGGGAACTTAGATCACAATACGGCACTGTCTATCTATGATTTGATGCGCGAGCTCAATAAAGAGTCAAACATTGCATTTTTGGTTGTCACGCATGACAAAGAGCTGGCAGCAAAAATGGATCGTCAAATGCACATGCAAGATGGTTTGCTCGTAGATCGTTTTGTGACTGATACAGCATCTGCGGAGGGCTAGTTTTGTTTACCTCTTTAGCTTTGATGATTGGTGGTCGCTTCAGTCGAGCGAAAAAGCGCAACAAGATGGTGTCTTTCATATCGCTTTCTTCGACCATTGGTATTGCGGTTGGCGTTGCTGTGATCATTATCGGTTTGTCTGCAATGAATGGCTTTGAGCGCGAGCTGCAATCGCGTGTGTTGTCTGTGATTCCACACGGCGAGTTAGAAGGTGTTAATGGACCACTTCAGGACTACACCAAAACGATGAATCAAGCTCTAAAACATGAACATGTTGTTGCGGCAGCACCGTACGTTCGTTTTACGGGCTTGGCAGAAAAAGGCAGTAAGCTAAAAGCGATAGAAGTTCGTGGTGTAGAGCCTACTTTCGAGCAAGCGGTGTCGAGCTTATCGAATTTTATTGACCAAGCAGCTTGGCAAAACTTTTATGCCGGTCAGCAGCAAGTGATCTTAGGCCGAGGTGTAGCAAACGAGCTAAATGTCGCCGTGGGGGATTATGTTACGTTAATGATTCCGCAAACAGGCGGCGCAAATAAAGTGCAGGCTCCTAAGCGTGTGCGCGTGAAGGTGTCAGGGTTCTTAACGTTGAATGGCCAAATCGACCACTCTCTAGCGTTAGTACCATTAGCTGATGCGCAGCAATACGCGAGGTTAGGGGAAGGGGTCACAGGCATTTCACTAAAAACTGACGATGTTCTCAATGCGCCTTCTATTGTTCGCGAGGTTGGTAGCATGGTTGATGTTTACGTGTATTTGAAAAGCTGGCAGCAAAAGTTTGGTTTTTTGTATCGCGATATTCAGCTCGTGCGCACCATTATGTACTTGGTGATGGTACTGGTGATTGGCGTGGCATGTTTTAATATTGTGTCTACGTTGATGATGGCAGTGAAAGACCGAGCGGCGGAAATTGCAATTTTGCGAACAATGGGAGCAAAAGATAGCCTAATCAAACGGATCTTTGTTTGGCAAGGTGTATTCTCTGGTGTATTTGGCAGTCTCGTCGGCAGTGTTATCGGTGTCTTAGTGGCGTTAAACCTGACTCCGTTAATTAAAGGGTTAGAGAGCTTAATTGGTCATCAGTTTTTATCGGGTGATATTTACTTCGTCGACTTCTTACCATCACAACTACACTGGCCAGATGTGGCATTGGTGTCAGTGACGGCGATAGTGCTTAGTTTACTTGCGACGTGGTATCCTGCTTCGCGTGCCGCAAGGTTGAATCCGGCGGCTGTACTGAGTTCTAAATAGCTGATTGTTTTACAGTATGCGAAAAACAAAAAGGACCGAATTCGGTCCTTTTTTGTATTTATCCGACTTGAGTAACATCGCGTTTCATTCTAACTGTTAGATGCCCCTCAACTGATAGCTCAAATGCTGATTTTTACGCAGTAAGGTCTTATCTTATTTTGCGTTTTTGCCAGCTCCGTACCACTGAGTAGCGCCAAAGCCCTCGAATTCCGAAGTAGCCAATAATCGCGGATACAACCCCACAAATTGCGCAGCCCAATAGAAATGGAGGTCCAATGGTGCTCATTTGCTGCATGATGAATTCCCACGATAGTTCAAAGTGAAAAGGTTGCGGGGGAAGACGCATCACTAGAGCACCTAGCTTGTACGCAAAGTAAAATAGCACAGGCATAGTGATAGGATTGCTGATCCATACCAAAGCGACGGAGAGGGGCAGATTGACACCCAACATAATGGCCAAACCAGCGGCCATGATCATTTGGCTCGGCAGCGGAACAAAAGCCATAAATAACCCGACAGCAAAAGCCCCTGATGCCGAGCGGCGGTTTAAGCACCACAAGTTTGGGTTGTACAACACATTGCCGAAGACCTTCAATGCTTTTTGGCGTTTGATCAATTCATGATCTGGCATGAAGCGTTTTATCAGCTTTCTAGGCATAGGACAGCATGACTCTCTCAGAAAAAAGTTGGACCTTGGCGTTATTTGTAGCGAGCGTAATCTCGTCAGCTTGGTGGCCGACAATACCAGATTGGCGTTGGTTGCTGCTGGGAATAATAACCACTGGCTCAATAATCAAATTACGTCGTGGCTTAATTAGCATAGGCGCAATTGCGGGCTTTATGGTTGTCATCGTCCACGGCAATGTATTGGAGTCTCAGAGACAAGCCCTTTTTCAAGCAGGGGAGAATATTACCATAATTGGTAAAGTTGACAGCCCTTTTACGCAAATAAGTCACGGTTATGAAGGTATTGTCGCGATAGAAGCGGTAAATTCTCAAACTCTGTTACCTTTTCTTAAACCTAAAATCCGTCTTATTACGCCTTTTCCACTCGATGTTAACAGTGAGTTTACGACATCCATCTCGTTAAAGCCGATTACAGGTCTACGCAACGAAGCTGGCTTTGATGCTGAAAAGCACGCGATGGGTAAAAATATTATCGCCCAAGCGGTTGTTAACAAAGATGCTAAGTGGATTGTTCGTTCTAATGTATCTCTGCGTCAATCCATTATTGCCGATGTCGCTGATGATGTGTCTTCCCTTCATCATTTCTCGTTAATAAGTGCGTTAGTTTTTGCTGACCGTTCTTGGTTGTCTAAGGAAGATTGGCAAGCGCTCAGGGACAGTGGTTTACTGCATTTGGTCTCCATTTCTGGTTTACATATTGGTATGGCGTTTACTTTTGGGCTAGTCGTGGGCGGTACCGTTCGTTATCTATTACCCCAATACCAGTTGTTACCTAGCTTATATGGGCTGATCTTCGCTGTTGCCTACGCTTGGTTAGCGGATTTCTCTCTGCCTACTACGCGAGCAGTGTCGGTATGCGTTGTTTACGTTCTCCTGAAGTATACTCTGGTGCACTGGACTTCTTGGCGAGTTCTTTTGCTTGCAGTATCTCTACAACTGCTTGTCCAACCTTTTGCATCCTACAGTATGAGCTTTTGGTTATCATACCTCTCCGTTTGTGCGGTATTGTTCGCAATTAATTTGATTCGACATCAAAGGGGAGGTTGGAAAGCGCGATTAAAAGCGTTATTGCTTACTCAATTGATGTTGAGCGCTTTAATCGTACCTGTTAGTGGCCATTTCTTCTCCGGTTTTAGTTTGTCCTCAATAGCCTACAACTTGGTATTTATTCCTTGGTTCGGATTTATCGTTGTACCTTTGATGTTTCTAGCCCTGTTCTCATCTTTGTTTCTTGAAATGATAGCGAAGCCTCTGTGGCATTTGGTGGACTGGTCATTACAGCCATTGAGCACGTCAATACAGTACGCAATAGGTTCTTGGCAACCTATTAGCATGGAAATGACAATGCTGGTTATGGCGATAGTGGTTTGCTTAATATTTCAACGGTTCATGTCTCAGTACGCGTGGTATTTGTTACTCGGCATCGTTATTAGTATCAAGCTTGCATCGGAGTATGAACCGCATTGGCGTATCGATGTATTAGATGTAGGTCATGGCCTTGCAGTGGTTGTAGAAAAAGACGACAAGGTGTTGCTGTATGACACTGGTAAAGCATGGCAAAGCGGCAGTATCGCAGAGCAGGTCGTCACTCCGGTTTTGCATCAACGAGGTTATGAAAGCATAGGTACACTGATTCTAAGCCATTCCGATAATGATCACGCAGGCGGCCGCTTTTTCATTGAAGATGCCTTTTCTCCACAACGTAAACTTAGTAGTCAATTCTTTATCGAATATGAGCCTTGCACTAGAGGCGACCAATGGAAATGGCAAGGATTAAACATGGAAGTGCTCTGGCCTCCTGCACTTGTTCAACGTGCGTATAATCCGCACTCCTGTGTATTACGACTTACTGACCCTATTTCTAACTTTAGTATGCTTTTTACTGGTGATATTGAGGCCATTAGCGAGTGGATTTTGCTTAGAGAACCCGGAAAGTTACAAAGCGATGTGATGCTAGTCCCTCATCACGGGAGCAAAAGTTCATCGAATCCTCGATTTATCGAGGCGGTGAGCCCGAGTGTGGCGGTTGCTTCTTTAGCAAAAAACAATCGATGGGGAATGCCAGCGGAAAATGTCGTTGCTTCATACCGAAAGCTTGGCATTACTTGGCTTGATACTGGTGAGGGTGGTCAGGTAAGCTTCTTTATTCACCGTGATAATTGGCGCTCAGAAACCAAACGTAGCGATACATTTGAGCCTTGGTATAGGCAGATGCTGCGTAAGGGAGTAGAATGAGAGTCTTAATGTAAGAAAATAAAGCACTTCTATGTCGATAAATACTGATGAAACGACTTGGCAGACGTTTAAGCGTCTATGGCAATTTATTCGCCTTTATAAGTCAGGTCTTGTCGTTGCAGTCATTGCATTAGTTATTAATGCCATATCAGATACCTATATGATTTCCCTGCTAAAACCACTACTCGATGAAGGTTTTGGGAACGCTGAATCTGATTTTTTACGCACGCTTCCATTGATTATTTTTGCCATGATGTTCATCCGTGGCATAAGTGGATTTGTCTCCACCTACTGTTTGAGCTGGGTATCTGGCAACGTAGTTATGCAAGTCCGTCGCATGGTGTTCAATCACTTTATGCATATGCCAGTGTCTTACTTTGATAAGGAAAAGACGGGCAATTTATTGTCGCGTATAACCTACGACTCAGAGCAAGTGTCAGCGGCAACTAGCCAAGCGTTGGTGAGCATTGTCCGTGAAGGTGCAAGTATCATTGGTCTGTTAGTTTTGATGTTTTACAACAGCTGGCAATTGTCGCTAGTGCTGTTTGCTGTTGCTCCCGTTGTAGCATGGGGTATTGGTGTTGTTTCTAAACGTTTTAGAAAAATATCCAAAAATATGCAGACCATGATGGGTAACGTAACTGCATCAGCAGAGCAGATGCTGAAAGGCCATAAAGTTGTGTTGAGCTATGGCGGCCAAGACATCGAACGTAAACGATTTGAAAAAGTCAGCAACCAAATGCGTCAACAAAGCATGAAGTTGGTGACGGCTCAAGCGGCGGCTAACCCTATCATCCAAATGATTGCATCACTTGCAATTGTTGCCGTTCTTTATTTAGCAAGTATTGATTCGATTAAAGAGCAACTGACTCCAGGTACATTTACTGTTGTGTTCTCTGCAATGTTTGGTCTGATGCGCCCACTTAAAGCGCTGACTAACGTTACTTCTCAGTTCCAACGTGGTATGGCCGCGAGCCAAACGCTCTTCGCGTTAATTGACCTCGAGCCTGAGAAAAACGAAGGTAAGTTGACAGTTGAACGCGCAAATGGCGATGTTTCAGTTAAAAACGTAAGCTTTACTTACACTGGTGCAGAAAAACCAGCATTGGAAAATGTCAGCTTCGATATTCCAAGAGGAAAAACGGTGGCGCTAGTTGGCCGTTCTGGCTCAGGTAAAAGTACCATCGCGAACTTGTTCAACCGCTTCTATGATGTTGACAGTGGATCTATCACATTAGATGGGCATGATATTCGTGATTACGAGCTAAAGAATTTACGTCAGCAATTTGCACTAGTATCGCAAAATGTTCATTTGTTTAATGACACGATAGCAAACAATATTGCGTACGCAACGGATGGTCAATACGAGCGCAGTGATATCGAGAAAGCGGCAACACTCGCGCATGCGATGGAGTTCATCGGCAAAATGGATGATGGACTTGATACCATGATTGGTGAAAATGGTGCTAGCTTGTCTGGTGGTCAACGCCAACGTGTTGCGATTGCGCGAGCTCTATTGCGTGATGCTCCAGTGCTGATTCTTGATGAGGCAACTTCGGCTTTGGATACCGAATCCGAGCGAGCTATTCAAGCTGCACTTGATGAGCTGCAAAAAGACAAAACGGTACTTGTAATAGCGCACCGCTTATCCACAATCGAGAAAGCCGATGAAATTCTTGTGGTTGATGATGGTGCCATCATTGAACGTGGCAACCACGCTGAGCTTATTGAGAAAAATGGTGCGTATGCACAATTGCACCGTATTCAGTTTGGTGAATAAGCGCGGTGATTGAAAAAATCTGGTTTGAAAACCATCCAATAAAATACCTCTTGTGGCCGCTTTTGTGGCCACTGAGTTTATTATTTGGAGCGATAAGCAAGTCAAAGCGAAAGCAATACCAAACTGGCCGCAAGCAAGCTTATAATGCGCCTATACCTGTTGTTGTGGTTGGCAATATCACTGCTGGTGGCAATGGTAAAACACCAGTTGTTGTGTGGCTTGTTGAGCAACTACAGCAAATGGGCTTTAAGCCGGGGGTTGTTTCTCGTGGTTATGGGGCAAAGGCTCCTGCCTATCCGTTAGTGCTAAAAGAAGATACGCCAGCGAAGCATTGTGGCGATGAACCTAAGTTGATTCATCGCCGTACAGGAGCACCTGTTGCGGTAGATCCTGTGCGTTCAAATGCAGTGAAAGCACTGCTAGATTTGGATGTGGATATCATAATTACGGATGATGGATTACAACATTATGCGTTAGGCCGTGATATTGAGTTAGTGATTGTGGATGGGAATCGCCGGTTTGGGAATGAAAGCCTGATTCCATTAGGTCCTTTACGTGAAGGTATTGAGCGACTTAAAGAAGTCGACTTTATCATCACCAATGGCGGTCAAGCGCATACGGGCGAAATCGCAATGGCTTTAGCACCCTCTAAAGCTATTAATCTTAAGACTAAGCAACATGTGGATGTCTCGGAGTTGAAAGATCTCGTCGCATTTGCGGGCATTGGGCATCCTCCGCGTTTTTTTCATACACTAAACTCGATGAACGCAGATGTTAAAGTCACAAAAGGTTTTGCTGACCATCAAGACTTTGATCAACAAGAATTAGAAGCATTGGCTCAACAAGGGACCAATGTGATTATGACCGAGAAAGATGCCGTCAAGTGCAGCCATTATGCGCAAGATAATTGGTGGTATCTGCCTGTATCTGCCCAGTTTGAATCAAACGATGCAGAGCAAATTTTAAATAGAATAAAAGAGGTTAAAGCGGCTTATGGATCACCGTCTACTTGAGATTGTAGCTTGCCCTGTTTGCAAAGGTAAGCTGACGTACGATAAAGATAATCAAGAGTTGATCTGCAAATTGGATCGCCTTGCTTACCCGATCAAAGAGGGTATTCCAGTTCTGCTAGAGCCTGAAGCTCGCACTATGAGCATGGATGAGGGACGCTAATGTCTTTTACGGTTGTCATCCCTTCGCGCTACGCATCGAGCCGTTTGCCTGGTAAACCGCTAGCGGATATTGGTGGTAAGCCTATGGTTCAGTGGGTTTATGAACAAGCGCTACAAGCGGGTGCGGAAGATGTCATCGTTGCAACTGATGACGAGCGTGTTGCGAAAGCGGTTTCGTCATTTGGTGGTAAAGTTTGTATGACCTCTCCCCACCACGAATCAGGTACGGAGCGTCTTGCCGAAGTTGTTGAAAAGATGGCTATTCCGTCAGACCACATTATTGTTAATGTGCAAGGGGATGAGCCTTTGATTCCGCCGTCCATCATTCGTCAGGTTGCTGATAACTTATCTGGGTGTGAAGCCCCGATGGCGACGTTAGCTGTAGAAATAGACTCGGAAGAGGAAGTGTTCAACCCGAACGCTGTTAAAGTTGTCGCAGATGAGCAAGGCTATGCGTTGTACTTTAGTCGAGCAACCATCCCTTGGGATCGCGATAACTTTGCTAAACAAGACAAAACTATTGCCAACCCATTAATGCGTCATATTGGTATTTATGCTTATCGAGCTGGTTTCATTAATACGTATGTCAACTGGGCACCAAGTGCATTAGAGCAGATTGAGTGTCTTGAGCAACTGCGAGTGCTTTGGTACGGTGAAAAAATTCATGTGGCGGTAGCGAAAGAAGCACCAGCGGCAGGGGTTGATACGCCCGAAGACCTAGAAGCCGTGCGCGCGATTGTTGAGAAGCAAGCGTAACAAATGCTCATATAGATTTAAGAATAAACAAGGCTCCTGAATTAGGAGCCTTTTGTTTTACTTGTATCGCGGTATTAGTTAAATGTTAGTGTCGTATTGGTTCCGTTTAGGGCAGGTCGCTAAGACTTCTCGGTGACCGGTGTCTTTCACTTCTTGGAGAATGACATCAAAGCCCCATAATCGATACACGTGCTTTAGAACTTCTTCGTAACTATCATCAAGTGGGATGCGGTTGTGAGGAACGTACTGCAACGTAAGCGAGCGATCACCACGGACATCGACATTAAACACCTGAATGTTTGGCTCAAGATTAGATAAGTTATACTGAGCGGCTAGGGTTTCTCTAATGCGTTTATAACCCATCTCATCGTGTATCGCAGCGACTTCAATAAAGTTCTTATGATCATCATCGTTGATCGCAAACAGCTTGAAATCACGCATTAATTTCGGAGAAAGGTATTGGCTAATAAAGCTTTCATCTTTGAAATTATGCATCGCGAAATGCACTGCATCTAACCAGTCGGTTCCTGCTAGGTCTGGAAACCACTCTTTGTCCTCATCAGTTGGTTCTTCACAGATACGCTTAATATCTCGGAACATGGCAAAGCCTAACGCGTAGGGGTTAATGCCATTAAAGTAAGGGCTGTTATAAGGTGGCTGAGCCACGACACTGGTGTGGCTATGTAAGAACTCTAGAATGAATTTTTCAGACACCAAGCCCTCATCATAAAGATGGTTGAGTATGGTGTAGTGCCAGAACGTTGCCCAGCCCTCATTCATAACTTGCGTTTGTTTTTGCGGATAAAAATACTGACTGATCTTACGGACGATCCGAACAACTTCACGTTGCCACGGCTCTAGCAACGGCGCATGTTTTTCGAAGAAGTAGAGCAAGTTTTCCTGAGGCTCGCTTGGGAATCGCTCTTTAATGTCTTCCTCTTTCGTCTTGGCTGTTGGTACCGTGCGCCAAAGCTCATTAACTTGAGATTGTAGGTATGCTTCGCGTTCTTCTTGTCTTGCTTTTTCCTCTGTAATTGAGATTTTCTCTGGACGCTTGTAGCGGTCTACACCAAAGTTCATTAACGCGTGACAAGAGTCGAGCAGTTTTTCCACTTCTTTTACGCCATATCGTTCTTCACACTCGGCTAAATACTTTTTGGCGAACAGCAGATAGTCGATAATAGAGCTGGCGTCAGTCCACGTTTGGAATAGGTAATTACCTTTGAAAAAAGAGTTATGGCCGTAACACGCGTGCGCTATCACGAGTGCTTGCATTGTTACCGTATTTTCTTCCATCAAATAAGCAATACAAGGGTCGGAGTTAATCACAATCTCGTAGGCTAACCCCATTTGACCATGTTTATAGTTCTGCTCTGTTTGAATGAATTTTTTACCAAATGACCAGTGGTTGTAATTGATTGGCATGCCGATACTTGAATAGGCATCCATCATCTGCTCTGAAGTAATCACTTCTATTTGGTTAGGGTAAGTGTCTAGGCGATAATGCTCCGCGACACGCTTAATTTCTTTGTGGTATCGCTCTAACAGCTCAAATGTCCAATCTGGTCCATCTGGCAACACTTTACTGTTACGCTTCTTAGGCGCCTCTCCTGAGAGGTTTCTCGTTGCGGTATTCATCGCTAGCCTCCTTACGCCGTTTCTTTTTGGAATAGTTCACGAAAGACTGGGAAAATATCCTCCACAGAGCGAATGTTTTTCATTGCGAAATTAGGAAACTCTTCAGTGAGTTTTTCGTACTCATGCCATAGAGTTTGGTGCGAGCGCCGCGTGATCTCTATGTAAGAGTAGTACTGACAGTTTGGAAGTAATTTGTTCACTAACAGATCCCGGCATCTTGGCGAATCATCTGCCCAGTTGTCACCGTCGGATGCTTGAGCTGCATATATGTTCCACTGACCAATCGGGTATCGCTCTTTTACTATTTCATCCATTAACTTGAGCGCGCTAGATACAATGGTACCCCCGGTTTCTTGTGAGTAGAAAAATTCGTGCTCGTCCACTTCCTTCGCTTGGGTATGGTGGCGGATAAAGACGACTTCGACATTCTCGTAGGTACGAGTTAAGAACAAGTACAAAAGAACATAGAAGCGTTTTGCGATGTCTTTCGTTGCCTGGTCCATCGAACCGGATACGTCCATTAGACAGAACATGACCGCTTGGCTCGATGGTACCGGGCGTTTCTCATAGTTCTTGAAGCGTAAGTCGAAGGTATCGATGAACGGCACGCTTTCGATTTTCTTGCGCAGTTCTTCAATTTCAGCCTTCAAGCGGTTCTCTTCAAACTGCTGAGCAGGTTCAATATTTTTGATGCGAGCAAGTTCGTCTTCTAACTCTTTAAGAAGTCGTTTCTTACCAGCAGTCATTGCAGTACGGCGCGCAAGAGATTGTTGCAGAGAACGTACTACGGCGATATTGGAAGGGATACCGGCAGTTTGAAAGCCTGCACGGTGTGTTTTCCATTCAGTGATTTTGGCAATTTGGTTTTTTTCTAGATTAGGCAGCTCGAGATCTTCGAACAAAATATCGAGGTACTCATCTTTTGATATTTGGAATACAAATTCGTCTTGGCCTTCTCCATCTGGACTGGCGTTCCCTTCTCCTGAGCCGCTACCCTGACCGCCACCTTTGGGACGCTCAATTTTATCACCAGTAATGAATTGGTCGTTACCGGGATGAACTCGTTCGCGAACACCACCTTTGCCTTGATGAAATATAGGCTCGTTGATGTCTTTGTGAGGGATAGAGACGTCTTCGCCCGTTTCCGTATTCGTAATCGAGCGTCGATTCACTGCGTCTGCTACCGACTCTTTTATTTGCTCTTTGTGGCGCTTCAAGAAGCGCTGTCGATTAACAGCGCTCTTGTTCTTGCCATTGAGCCTTCGGTCTATAAATTGCGCCATGAAATAGCCCTCTTCATGTTTCACAAGCGACCTAACTCAATACTGGGTTAGGATGACTTACGTACTCGTAGGTACCACTCAGAAAGTAGGCGAACCTGTTTCTCGGTATAGCCTTTTTCCATCATGCGAGCGACAAAGTCGTCGTGCTTCTTCTGATCTTCAGAAGAGGTTTTCGCATTAAATGAGATAACCGGAAGTAGCTCTTCGGTATTGGAGAACATTTTCTTCTCGATTACTGTGCGCAGTTTTTCGTAGCTGGTCCAAACCGGGTTTTGACCATTGTTATTCGCTTTCGCACGAAGCACAAAGTTAACGATTTCGTTTCGGAAATCTTTCGGGTTAGAAATACCAGCTGTTTTTTCGATCTTCTCTAGCTCAGCATTCAGTGAAGAGCGATCAAATAGCTGACCAGTTTCTGGATCTCGGTACTCTTGGTCTTGAATCCAGAAGTCTGCATAGGTGACATATCGATCGAAGATGTTTTGGCCGTATTCAGAGTAAGACTCAAGATAAGCGGTCTGAATCTCTTTACCGATAAATTCAACGTATCGAGGTACTAGGTAGCCTTTCAAGAACTCGAGATATTTCTCTGCTGTTTCAGCAGGGAACTGTTCGCGCTCAACCTGTTGTTCAATCACATAGAATAGATGTACAGGGTTGGCTGCCACTTCGGTTTGGTCGAAGTTAAATACGCGTGACAAAATCTTAAAGGCAAAACGTGTTGAGAGACCGTTCATGCCTTCATCGACACCAGCATAATCACGATACTCTTGATAGCTTTTTGCCTTTGGATCCGTATCTTTCAGCGTTTCACCGTCGTATACGCGCATCTTAGAGAAGATGGACGAGTTCTCAGGCTCTTTAAGTCGAGAAAGAATACTGAATTGTGCCAGAGTCTCGAGCGTGCTTGGTGAACAAGGGGCTTGAGACAACTCACTGTTTTCAAGAAGTTTTTGGTAGATTTTGACTTCTTCTGAAACACGTAGACAGTAAGGTACTTTCACAATATAAACACGGTCCAAGAACGCTTCATTGTTCTTGTTGTTACGGAAGGTCTGCCACTCAGATTCGTTTGAGTGAGCCAGAATCATACCGTCGAATGGAATCGCAGAAAGGCCTTCTGTGCCGTTGAAGTTGCCTTCTTGCGTTGCTGTTAACAGCGGGTGAAGCACTTTGATTGGTGCTTTGAACATCTCAACGAATTCCATTAAACCTTGGTTTGCTTTACACAGCGCACCGGAGTAGCTGTAAGCGTCTGGATCGTCTTGCGAATAGTGTTCAAGCTTACGAATATCGACTTTACCAACCAATGATGAGATATCTTGGTTGTTTTCATCGCCTGGTTCAGTTTTGGCAATACCGATTTGGTCAAGGATAGAAGGGCGTACTTTCACTACTTTAAATTTGGTGATATCACCACCAAACTCGTGAAGACGTTTAGCGGCCCAAGGAGACATTATCGAGCGAAGATAACGGTGCTCGATGCCATATTCTTTTTTCAAAATATCGCCATCTTCTGTGGCTTTGAATAGGCAGAACGGATGGTCATTCACTGGGCTGCGTTCGCCGTTAGCAGTAAGAACATAAATAGGCATCTGTTCCATCAGAGCCTTAAGCTTTTCTGCAAGCGAAGACTTACCGCCACCTACAGGGCCGAGTAAGTAAAGAATCTGCTTACGCTCTTCTAAGCCTTGCGCCGCATGTTTTAGGTAAGACACAATTTGTTCTATGGCATCTTCCATGCCATAAAAGTCTTTAAAGGTTTCATAACGAGAGATAACACGATTCGAGAAGATTCGGCTTAGTCTCGGATCCTTTGCCGTATCGATTATCTCTGGTTCACCAATCGCCATCAGTAGGCGTTCTGCTGCATTAGCATAAGCGCTTTTGTCATCTTTACACAGGGCTAAAAACTCCTGTAACGACATCTCTTCATCTTTTGCAGCTTCATATCTTGATTGATAGTGGTCGAAAATACTCATGTCGCTTTCCCCTTTAATAGTCAGTCTACCGACGAACGTTGATTCAGGCTTTCCACCAACAGTTATGCTCGTTGTTGTTTGAATATACGTCCTGTTATCACATTTGGTTCGTACAGAATGTAAGATTGGCGACACCAAAGACTTTGCTTTATGGACGGTTTTTCGTTACAACGGTGAGCGGTGGATATGAATTTTTCAATCACAGCCTTTCTCTACTTAAGCCTAGTCGGGGATTTGCAATTTTGCTTAACAATTATGAATTTATTGTAAAAGTGACATTTGAATCACTCTTTTATTAAGGACGAAGTTATGTCGTGAATAGGTGCAATAGAAATCAAATATTTGGCAAAGACAGAAGAGTCTCAGTGATTCGTTGTTCTACATTGAGCAAGGTAAGTGAAAGAGGTAGGAAGAGAGCAAAGTCTTAGATAAGTTTGTGACAGGGTAAATAACAAGGAGAGCGGGCGCTCTCCTCATTCTTAGACGACCATTTTATGCGCTGAAGATTTGCGCTAGTTCGTTTTCACATAAATGATACTGACGAGGGCAGTTACGCCAAGTTTGCAGCATACGGCGGTATTTATCTAGCATCGGCATTTGGCTGTTAAAGTGATGATCTGCCTTGTCAAACTGAGGGTACAAACCTTCAGAATCGATGAGAAAACGTACGTAATGTACTTGTTGCGCTTCTGAAGCAATATCAAATCCCAAGAACTTCAAGCGGCGCTGATCTACGTTGCTGCGATCTTCATCGTCTAGCATGTTGTAAGATTCTTGCATCGCATGATACATCTCCATAACGTCGATGATCTCACGACACTCTGCTTCTGAGAGGCAGCCGAAATCTTTGTTCAACTCTCGCATTTGTAGTTCATAACCACGTTCAACGATCGTTTGTAAGCGTTTGTATTTGGCCGCATTACTTGGATCAAGTTGAGACATAAGGTTGTATTGGTTTGATAGAATCAAACGTTGAGCGTTTGACATTTCCATGGTGACCTCACTAGATATCTAATACATTTTTAATGTGCTTAGGTTAACGCTTAAGACATGAGTGAAACATGATCTCAACACATATTTAATACTAAAAAATGGCAAGAACTGTCACTTTTGACCAGTTTGAAAACACTTATTTATGGTAATGATTGTATATGTAGTCTCGGTCTGAAAATACTCTCAGCCACTCTGGCTTGAATACGGTTAAAACCGCCAGTGCCATACCATTTAATAGACCTTCTGGAAAGGCGAGCAACGGCACAAAAACAAAGTAGTTATGTTGAATGGTTTCCCAATCGTAGTGACCAACTGATAGGTGATAAAAAGAGTTAATGATGAGGTGCAGACTTCCTGTTATCGCGCCATTGAAAAATCCAGCAACGAAGATGAAAACAAAAATGTTTCGTGGCAAGTAGTGGTAACTCAGAAGAAACACTAAGTAACTAATGAAAATCGGAATTAGGGCAGATAGAACTAACGACGTGGGTAAGAGTAGCAAGGACACATCATGTAGTAGGTGGTTGACCAACATAGCGGGAATGCTGAGTAGAAATGCCATGCGCCAACCATACATCATCGTCAGCGTTGTTAGTGCAAGAAAATGAATCTGTAATCCTTCTTTTACACCTGCTTGAGCGGCCCATAAAATACTGAAAAAGAAGAGCGTTGCAAAAACGAGGTGCTGAAATCCTTTTTCTTTTTCCAGTTTGGGCCAAACGACTTTTTTCCAATCTGGTAGGCAGTAGACAGCTACTATCCAAATTGAGACAACAAGAGAGCCTAAGTTAAACAAATCCATGTTACTTCCTTCCTATGCGAACATGACGCAATCATTTCTATCGTTCTTTTTATACCTAAATGACCGCAGAGAAACTCACTGATAAGGCTTAGATATAATCAAAAAAATACCAGCAATAAGCTGGTATTTTAAAGAGGTTAGTCTTGCGGTTCACTTAGTATTTTACGTTATCGTTGTATTGAGCAAGAATGGATTGAATTTCATCCATGGTTTCTTTCGGTGGCGGGTTTACGCCTTCGAGTGGGTATTCTAAGCCTAACGCTTCCCATTTATGAGCCCCTAATTTGTGGTAAGGAAGTAACTCGACCTTTTCAATGTTATCCATGTCTTTAATAAATTCACCAAGCATGTGTGCTGCTTCTGGGTCATCTGTGTAACCAGGCACGACGACATAGCGAATCCATGTTTTCTTTCCGATTTTTTGCAAGTAACGAGCAAAGTCCAATGTGCGTCGGTTGGATACACCGATGAGATCTTGGTGCACTTCGTCTTTCATGTGTTTGATGTCAAGCATGACTAAGTCTGTTGCATCCAGTACTTCATCGATAACATCAGTGTGCTTACGAACATAACCGTTAGTATCAAGACATGTATGAATGCCTTCGGCTTTAGCAGCGCGGAAAAAATCACGTACGAATTCCGGTTGAAGCATCGCTTCGCCGCCAGAACAAGTAACGCCACCGCCTGATGCATTCATGAAGTGGCGGTAACTTTTCGCTTCGGAAATGATTTCTTCAACCGTGACTTCTTTGCCATCATGCGTGTCCCAAGTATCGCGGTTATGGCAATACTTACAGCGCATTAAACAACCTTGCAAGAAGACGATAAATCGAATACCAGGTCCGTCTACGGTACCACATGACTCAAATGAGTGAATACGACCAGCTGTTGACATCTTTTGCTCTCATTACTAGTAAATTCTAGCTGTTATTTTATTACAAAAAGCAGGGTTAAAACAGCTTTGTCGGTACTAAAGGCAAGGTTATTTGAAGAAAGAAAATAGATGGAGCCAATCTACATAAACGCTTGAACACGAGGTGGTTAATACCTACCCCGAGAACTTGCCGTGTATCTAGATTGACTTCGATGCTGGGATAATCCAGTTTTTAGAAAAAGGCGAACACGGAGAACGAGCCTGTCCCATAAACATCGGTTTGGGCTTCTTCATAATCCGGTGTTTTAATCGTAAAGGTGATGCTTGCACCGTAATTTTGGTTGTACCAAGATACCCCCGCGACGGCACTTGCTTGCCAATTTTGCAGTGTGACGTCGTATGGCGCTGACGGTTCAGGAATGCCAGGACGATCTCCTTCGATAGTCATGTCATTAAAGCGGTAACGACCTTCAAACCCGGTGAACAAGAACCAACTCGACGTGCTCTGAGCGATCATACTTGCTGAAAAAGGGCTTTCGACACTGATATTGGCGGCTCCGATGCTATTCGCTAGGTTTGTACCCCAACGAAACATGACGCCTTGAGAGACATCACTACGGAAGTTACCCGCATTGATGTCGTTAATGTTGGTGATCTCCCATTGTGTTTTTTGTTCTTCGCTGCGCATCAATTTGTTAAATACGCGGTAACCAAGGCTGAACGCAACTTTATCTTCAATCTGGTAATCCCAACCTTGAGGGTCCGTCGATCCTGTTATGCCGTGAACGATTTCTTGCGCCTTTTCTGATAGCGAACTTTCACCCGTAGCTCCTATGGTGAAATTGTACCGTACAGCTTTGTCACTCGTTAGGGAAAGGTAGTTGATTTCGGTGTGTAGGTAACCAGCATATGGGCGATCATTGATTAGTGGATAATCGGCTTCAATGTCGCTTGGAGTCCACATTTTGTGGCCAAGAACCAACTCTATTTTATCGATATTGGCGTGCTCTGAGTTAGCTAGACTCAGCCATTTCCATTGGCTTTCTTGTATCAGTTGGCCTGTCGCGTAAGAAAGGAAAACACCATTCGTATAGTCTTGATCGACGCCAAAAATACCATCGTTGTCGATGGTAAAAGAAACCGTAGACTTAGTGGATGCTATTGCAACTGGAGAAAGAAGGGTAAGAATAATTAATTTACTAAATCTCATAGACTTTATTTGCTAACTTTTTTCGCATCATACGTAAGAATGCGGGCAAAAGTCTTTCGCGATATCACAACTTTCATTCAAGAAATAAAAAAAGGCTGATGCTACTTAGCATCAGCCTTTGTTGTATTACTAGAACGTTATTTCGCTATAGTCTTATAGAGACTCAGTGAATGTACGCGCGATTACGTCAGCTTGTTGCTCTGCAGTTAGAGAGTTGAAGCGAACAGCGTAACCAGATACACGGATTGTTAGCTGAGGGTATTTCTCTGGGTGCTTAACTGCGTCTTCTAGAGTTTCACGGTTAAGAACGTTCACGTTTAGGTGTTGACCACCTTCGATACCCGCTTCGTGGTGGAAGTAACCATCCATCAGACCAGCAAGGTTAGCGCGTTGTGAGCCCTCATCTTTACCTAGTGCGTTAGGTACGATAGAGAATGTGTAAGAGATACCATCTTGTGCGTCAGCAAACGGCAGTTTAGCAACTGAAGTTAGTGATGCTACAGCACCTTTCTCGTCACGACCGTGCATTGGGTTTGCACCTGGAGCAAATGGAGCACCAGCACGACGACCATCAGGCGTGTTACCAGTTTTCTTACCGTAAACCACGTTTGAAGTGATAGTAAGAATTGATTGAGTAGGGATTGCGTCACGGTAAGTCTTAAGCTTACGGATTTTGCCCATAAATACAGAAACAAGTTCACATGCAATGTCATCAACGCGTGGGTCGTTGTTACCGAATTTAGGGTAATCGCCTTCGATTTCGAAGTCGATTGCTAGACCGTCTTCGTCACGAATTGGCTTAACTTTTGCGTATTTAATTGCAGATAGTGAGTCAGCTGCAACAGATAGACCAGCAATACCACAAGCCATAGTACGTTTAACGTCACGGTCGTGTAGAGCCATTAGTGCCGCTTCGTAGCTGTACTTATCGTGCATGAAGTGGATAGCGTTTAGTGCAGTCACATATTGTTTCGCTAGCCAATCCATGAAGTGGTCCATTTTCTCCCACAGTTCATCGTAGTTAAGAACATCGCCTTCGATCTTAGGCATTTGCGGGCCAACTTGGATTTTTAGCTTCTCATCCACACCACCGTTGATGGTGTAAAGCATTGTTTTCGCAAGGTTCGCACGAGCACCGAAGAACTGCATTTGCTTACCAACAACCATTGGAGATACACAACATGCGATCGCGTAGTCGTCAGAGTTCATGTCTGGACGCATTAAGTCGTCATTTTCGTACTGAATAGAAGAAGTATCGATAGATACTTTCGCACAGAACTTCTTGAAGCCTTCAGGTAGTTGCTCAGACCAAAGAACAGTGATGTTTGGCTCTGGAGAAGGACCCATAGTGTATAGTGAGTTTAGGAAACGGAAGTTTGTACGAGTAACTAGCGTACGACCGTCAAGACCCATACCACCCATAGACTCAGTTGCCCAGATAGGGTCGCCAGAGAATAGATCATCGTACTCAGGAGTACGTAGGAAACGAACCATACGTAGTTTCATTACGAAGTGGTCGATCATTTCCTGAGCTTGTTCTTCAGTTAGCTTACCAGCCGCGATATCACGTTCGATGAAGATGTCTAGGAACGTAGAAGTACGACCTAGAGACATAGCCGCACCGTTTTGAGATTTAACAGCAGCTAGGTAACCGAAGTAAGTCCACTGAATAGCTTCTTGCGCAGTTTCAGCAGGACGAGAAATATCACAACCGTATTTTGCAGCCATTTCTTTGATTTGACCTAGAGCACGGTGTTGCTCTGCGATCTCTTCACGAAGCTGCATTGTCATTTGTAGGTCTTCGCCGTTCTCAAAACGCTCTTGTAGAGAAGAGAACTGCGCGAATTTATCCTTCATTAGGAAGTCAATACCGTATAGAGCAACACGACGGTAGTCACCGATGATACGACCACGACCGTATGCATCTGGAAGACCAGTCAGTACGCCAGATTTACGACACGCCATGATTTGAGGAGTGTAGATATCGAAAACGCCTTGGTTGTGAGTTTTACGGTATTCTGTGTAGATTTTTTTAACTTGTGGGTCTAGCTCGCGGTCGTAGGCTTTGCATGAACCTTCAACCATGCGGATACCACCGTTAGGGATGATCGCACGTTTTAGAGGAGCGTCAGTTTGAAGACCTACGATAGTTTCTAGGTCTTTTTCGATGTAGCCTGCATCGTGAGCAGTGATGGTAGAGATAACTGAAGTATCAAAATCAACAGGAGCGTGAGTCGCGTTCTCTTGTTTGATGCCTTCCATTACCTTAGCCCAAAGCTTGTTAGTCGCTTCAGTACCTTCAGAAACTAGGAAAGATTCGTCGCCTTCGTACGGAGTGTAGTTCTTCTGAATGAAATCACGAACGTTTACTTCGTTTTGCCAGTCGCCTGCAGCAAAACCTTCCCAAGCTTTAGCAAATTGCTCTGCCATGACATACCTACCTTTTTAGTAGAAAAAAATACGTACTGCTTCGCCGTTGAGCCAGCTATCCCCAGATAAAAGAGGGGAACAGTACACTCTTATGAATAACAATATTTATAGTCTTAAATTTACGTATTCGATTTACAAAACTATAAATATTGTCACTAGTTTTAACGTTTCTCTTTTTAAGCAACAGTTAGAGGTTAAACTAAAATTTTTTTGCAAACCTTAAACTAAATCAATAAATCCTCAAAAATCTCGATAAAAATGGGGTAGCGACGAGCGCTACCCACAAATTTCTGGACTGCTAGCTTATAGCCAAGCTTGGATGCCATACTGGCCTTCAAGCATACCAACTGCAAGCATAGCAACTAAACAGATAACAAGTACGCTTACTGGGATCACAATCTTGTCTACAAATGATAGGCGAGACGCGCGCTCTTTATCTCCAATTAAACCGTTGTTATCTAAAAGCATAGTTAGTGCCCAAGCTAGAACTGGGTTAACAACGGCAGAACCAAAGATACAGATACCTGCTGCTTGTGAGTCTTTCGAGTCCTTCACCATCTGCATGCCAGCTTCAAGCAGTGGTAGAGATACACCAACGAGAAGAGCAACGCGCATAACTGGAGGCCATACTGCAACGTCCATAGGAAAACCAAGGATTGCAACAATAATACATAGAGAGCCTAGTAAGATGGCACCAGCAGGAATAGGGCGTTTCGCGATTGCAGCAGGGATCATGTAAGTCCCCCAAGATGATGTGATGTTACCACCACCCACTGCAGTACCGACCATTTGGCGAACGGAACACATTGTCATTGTGTCATCAACGTCCATCAGCACTTTCTCACTCTTACGTGGGTAGTTCATCTCTTGGAAGATACGGTGACCCAAGAAGTCAGGTGACCACATTGCTACCGCAAGAATGGCGAATGGTAGTGAAGCGATGAAGTGTTCCATATTAGGAAGACCAAGCATCCAACCTTCTTCTGTTGAACCCCACCAGTAGATTGGATTTAGGTTTGGAAGGCCTGTCTCGGTTACGAATTTAATATCGAAGCCTGCGCCAAGAGCAAGTGCGATTGCAAGTCCAGTGAAGGCACAAACAGGGATCGCTAGCCAGCGTTTGTTCACTTTAGCAAGGAACGCGTATAAGCCAATGGTAACCGCAAGAACAATTAGACCGATGTAACCCATGCTACCAGCGGCAACCGTATCGGATTGCAAACCAACAGCCCAAGCTTGAATAGAGTTAATTTGGCTCATGGTTCCGGTTAAACCTAAGAAAATAAGAAGGCCACCAGCCGTACCTTCAGAGGTGAGGTTAACCAGTTTTGACCCACCTTTTAAGAGGCTCAAAATCAAACCAAACACACCAATGAGAATTGCTAATGCAAGAGGGTGAGCACCAGCAAGAGCGATGGTACCAATAAGAGGGATCATGGGGCCGTGGTTGCCTGCTAGGTTGGCTTTAGGGTTAATAAAACCAGAGGCAAGTACACAGAAAAGAAGTGCAGGGATGAGCATTTCTACACGCGCAACTTCGATAGCAAAGTCCTTGCCTAAGTTTACGTGGTCCCATGCTGCAGTAAGACCTTCAGCCCAAGACATCATTACCGCAGAGTACATTGCGATAATACCGATAGTACCAGCAAGCGCTGGAACAAGGTCTTCAAGCTCAAAGCGGAAGTCACGACCTGGCAAGTTCAAGCCAAAACGACGTGGCTTCATGATTTGTAGTTCGTGGTCTAGGTAGTCTGAACGGCTTGCGAACTCAGATGCTGGACGATGAAGCTCACGGTAGCTCTTGGTCTCGATATCTGAATCAGAGTGCGTTTTGTTAACTGCGTCTGACATAGATTCCTCATATATTTAAAAGTTATGAATTCTTCATTCAATTGTGTTAATCCGCATCCTGCGGCACGCTTATGCTAGCTATTGTTAGATTTGTTACACGTCGACACTGTGCCTAAGCATAGCTAATAACTTATTGTGTTGAGGCGCAAAAAAAGCCTCATCTTTTGGCAGGAGTCTAGCAAGATAGCCATTTAGGGTGATTGATTTAGATCACTTTAAGAATGGTTGTGAAATAAAACTACAGAAAGTTTCTGGCATGCGAATGAGATGCGGAGATCTTGTGTAATTTCATTACACAAGTTGCATAAAATTAGAACTTTTTGTCCTTTTGCACGAGATGCAGATTAAATGTCAATATTCACGGTGATTATATAAAGCTGGCTTTATTCTTGCTTTGGACAGAGCAAAGACAATTTTTTGGCTAATCATTGCCGCTCAGTTTAGGAAAAAGACATGAAACAGCTTAAAGTACTGCCACTAGTGGCAATCATCTCAGGGTTAATGGTCGGTTGCGGCGGCGGTGGCGGCGGTGGCGGTGGTGCAGCGCCGAAAACTGCCTTTACTTTTGATTTTGCTATACCAGCAACAATGACTGAAAGTGAAGCAACTACGAAAGGTTGTACTGTATATGACCACAAAACTGAGCTGAACGGCGATAAAACGGTTTTAACCTATAGTGCAGCGTCAAAAGAGCAAGTGACCAACTATGTTATCGGTTACTACTCTGATGCCGATGGCAAAAGATCCGGAGACATTATCAAACCTACCACTGATAACTTTAAGTTTTATCTTGAAGATATCCCTGACGGCGGCTTTGTAACGTTTCAAGCAATAGAATTTAACGGCAAAGAAGCTCGCGTAAACACGTTTTCAAAAGAGTTCTTGGAAGATAAGAAACTACGTAATGCTACTTTTGCACTAAACCGAGACTCTTTGAACAAATGCTTTACTGGCGGTAACTTAGCAAGCAATAAGTTTACTAACTTAGATTACCGAAACGCTGAATCAGGTGGCGGAGATTACAACTTTGTCTCGCAAACCGATATTTTCACGTCTCCGAACCCTGATATGTTGCCTACTGATGAACTGATGGGGCTTAAAGGTGAACCAACGGCATTGTTTCAGTATGAATCAGGTTCAAGCGACAAAGCGCTTTACCAGTATGGTATTGGTTCGTGGGGAACTGGTGAGATAGCCTTAGTTAGAGCGGATAATACGTCAAACATTTATTCGTCTTCTGACTATACTTACGACTCGCTCAACATTGGCTTTGTTACTAACGGCTTTGCATATGACGCGTTGAAGCTGGATAAAACGGCCGTTGAATATAATCGCCCTAGTGCAACGAATAAAGAAACTTGGGTATACATGGCGTTCTCAGAGAATCAAGTTAATGGTTGGGAGTCTCTACTTAACGAAACGATCTCTGACGGATGGGATATTGACGTTGATCCGAGTGCTTACTTAAATATTGATAACCTGCCGAACACAAAACCAAGTGTATCAACGCAAGGAAGTGCAGAGTCCGTGATTGATCTGGACATGGGCTTAACATCGTCTACTGAAGGCTTTACTCGTGTCGCTTACTTTGCAACTTCAGGCGACTACAGAGTCACACATCGCATTTTCACAACAAGTGATAGTGATTCTGTTGTTGTTCCAGAATTGCATTACTACAACTTCCCAACATCGGCCGTTAACGGTTTGAAAGTTTCAGCTTCGGACGATTTTAATCGCACTGCTTTGGTAGTGAATGAAGATAGTAATATTGATTCTAAAGTTTTCATGAGCTTCTTTTCCAATGGTGAAGCGTCAGAGCCTGAACTAGATGAAGACCTAGATGGCATCATTACTTCTGAAAAAGAAGGCTTAGAAAATGAGGTAACATTACGTACTTCAAACTCGTTGGTAGTCAGTCGTTTTAATTAATTCATTGCGACCTCGAATAGGTTTCAATTAACACTTTTGTAAATTTATTAAGCCCCTTTGAAAGGGGCTTTTTTATATTTAATATTCAACTTTTGAAGAATATGTTGCTATATATTGCATATTAATTTGCCTATCGTATCTTTCTATTCGAATTATTTAGGTTAATAATTTGTTGCAAGTTTCAAGGGGCGGTGCTAATTTGTTCCGAATTAGAGAGGGCGGAGTCCCTTAATTGCAGTGACAAAAACACAGGGAGTAGGGCGCATGAATGATGTACCAGCGCTAGATATAAAAGACCTGCACAAAACATTTGGACAAAATGAAGTTTTAAAAGGCATTTCACTTGCCGCGCACAAAGGAGATGTTATCTCCATCATTGGCTCTTCCGGCTCAGGTAAGAGTACCTTTCTCAGATGTATCAACTTGCTAGAAACGCCTACCGCGGGCGAAATTTGGGTAAATGGTGAATTAATCCAAATGAAGAACAACAGAGCAGGTGAATCTGTTCCTGCTAATGAAAAGCAAGTCCAACGTATTCGCTCGCGCCTGGCAATGGTTTTCCAAGGTTTCAACCTCTGGTCTCACCTAACCGTACTAGAAAACGTGATTGAGGCGCCTGTTCATGTCTTAGGCGTGCCAAAAGCTCAAGCGATTGAAAATGCAGAAGTCTTGCTTAAGAAAGTAGGCTTGTATGAGCGTAAAGATTATTACCCTGGGCACTTATCTGGCGGCCAGCAGCAACGTGCAGCTATTGCCCGTGCGCTAGCAGTTGACCCAGAGGTGATGTTGTTTGACGAGCCAACTTCTGCGCTTGACCCAGAACTTGTAGGAGAAGTTTTGGGGGTAATGAGAGATTTGGCAGATGAAGGGCGAACTATGCTGGTGGTCACGCACGAAATGGCGTTTGCACGTGACGTATCAAACCATGTGATGTTTTTACATCAAGGCTTAGTGGAAGAACAGGGAAATCCAGCTAAGCTATTTACAAACCCGGATTCAGAACGATTACAGCAGTTTATCTCATCCATTTACTAATATTTGTTAGGCGGCAGACTATTGCCTCCTAAGCCAACACAACAAACAAAACGAAATAAAATAGCAATCACAGGAGTATGGAAATGAAAAAGTGGTTATTAGCAGCAACGATTGCTGCAACGGCAGTATCAGGTGTTGCTCAAGCGAAAGAATGGAAAACAGTTCGCTTTGGTATCGAAGGTGCTTACCCTCCGTTTAGCTGGACAGAAACTGATGGCTCAATAAAAGGCTTTGACGTAGACATGGCAAATGCACTCTGTGAAGAGATGCAAGTGAAGTGCAAAATCGTCGCTCAAGATTGGGATGGTATTATTCCTTCTCTGCTTGCACGTAAGTACGATGCCATCATCGCAGCAATGTCTATCACTGAAGAGCGCAAGAAAAAAGTCGATTTCACTGGCAAGTACGCACAAATTCCAAATAAATTTATCGCTAAGAAAGGTGCTGGTCTAGATTTTGATAATCTTAAAGATGTCAAAATTGGCGTGCAACGTGCGACGACACATGACAAGTACTTAACTGACAACTACGGCGATGATGTTGAAATTGTGCGTTATGGCTCTTTTGATGAAGCGTATCTTGATCTAGAAAATGGTCGAATTGCTGCCGTTTTAGGTGATGCGTCGGCTCTAGAAGAGGGTGTGATCAACAAAGCAGGTGGAGAAGCTTATGAGTTTGTTGGACCGTCGTTAACCGATCCAAAATGGTTTGGTGAAGGTATGGGGATCGCTGTTCGTAAACAAGACAAAGATCTGACGAAGAAACTCGACGCAGCAATTATTTCACTACGTGAGAAAGGTGTTTACCAAGAAATTGCTGGTAAATACTTTAACTACGATGTGTACGGTGAATAAACCGTAATTAAGCGACCGTTGGCTTGTTCCTAGAAGTAGTCAACGGTCGATTTTTTGAGTTTAGGGATTAGGAACTCACCTATGCTAGATTTACAAGGATACGAAGCTTCGATTTTGAAAGGAGCTTTAGTAACAATAGAAGTTGCAGTGCTTTCACTCATTCTCGCCATGGTCTTAGGCATGCTTGGCGCATTAGCTAAGTTAGCGCCTTACAAATGGGCAAGGGCGATTGCCACTCTTTACACCACCGTCATTCGCGGCATTCCAGATTTGGTTCTGATGATGCTAATTTTCTTTGGTGGACAAATACTTTTAAATAACAGCCTTTACTCCATCAACGAAACGCTCAACGAGTGGTTTGCCTCGAGTGATCCAAACCATGAATGGACGTCTTACTTACCTGATTATATTGATGTCAGCCCATTTATTGCTGGTGTACTCACGATTGGTTTTATCTTTGGCGCCTACATGGCGGAGACTTTTCGTGGAGCGATCATGGCGGTGGACAAAGGTGAGCTAGAAGCGGCGAAAGCTTATGGGATGAGTTCTGCTTTATCGTTTAGAAGAATCTTACTGCCTCAGATGATTCGTCATGCATTACCTGGATTTGGTAATAACTGGTTAGTGTTACTTAAGACCACTGCGTTAGTTTCCATTATTGGTCTGGATGACATGGTGAGAATGAGCTCATTGGCAGCAGGTACAACCAAAATGCCGTTCACCTTTTACATGGCTGTCGCGCTCATCTTTCTATTTTTTACCAGCGTTTCGACCGGGCTACTCAAGCTTGTTGAGCGTAAGTTCAGTATTCATGCGAGGTAAGTTATGGACTTTTCTTTGATTATTGAAAGCTTTCCAACTTATCTTCAGGGACTTTGGACAACAGTTTGGTTAGTGGGATTAGCGTTGGTTATTGGCTTGTGTGTCTCTATCCCATTAGCCGTGGCACGCAATAGTACCAATTACGCTCTAAGCTTACCTTCTTGGGGATTCATTTACTTTTTCCGTGGAACGCCGCTATTGGTTCAGCTGTATTTGATTTACTACGGCATGGATCAGTTTTTCCCTGTGAAAGATACCTTATGGGAGAACGCTTGGTTCTGTGCTTTGGTCGCTTTTATTCTTAATACATCGGCTTACACCGCAGAAATTATTCGTGGTGCGATTAATGGTTTGCCGAAAGGTGAGGTGGAAGCTGCGAAAGCGTATGGCATGAGTAAGTTTATGACATACAGACGTATTATCTTGCCGAGTGCATTGCGTCGAGCATTACCAGCTTATTCAAACGAGGTCATATTTATGCTGCACGGAAGTGCAGTCGCGGGCATCGTTACCATCATGGATTTAACTGGTGCTGCGCGTCTAGTTAACTCGCGCTACTATGCACCATTTGAGTCTTTCCTGACGGCGGGGCTGTTCTACATGGCACTGACGTTTATGATTTTGTGGTGTTTCAAAGTGGCAGAGAGGCGTTTCTTAGCTTATCTACGTCCTTTAAGCTAATTATCAATAGAGGCAATAGCACCGGAATGGGTGCTATTGCTTTTGATAATTTTGTTATCTTCATTCCTATTTTTCCAGCCGATATAAAAGACTCTTTCTTATTATTCATTAACTTACATTAACATTCAGTAAACTCATTGTTTAGTAAGTAAAAATGAAAAAAACAATTCTATCGTTGGGCATTGCCGCCTTAGCCACAGGATGTGGTGGGGGAGAGGGAGAATCACAACCTAATGCTCAAGTAAAACCAACGCCAGCTCCAGTTCAACAAGCTCTGGAAACTGGTAATGCACTGCTCGTTTCTGACCCGAGCGATTTCATTCGTAAAAGTCATCAGGTTGTGGAAGCTCACAAGATGCAGTCGAATACGATCAAATCTGCAATTGCGAAAAGCCTTTCAGGTCTTTATTGGGATCCAACCCATGATGCCGCGATCTTGGCACCTCAGTATGGCTTCAACGACACCATCTTGATGACCAATAAGGCCATGGCAAGCGGTTACAAAGATCAAGCTCTGTCAATTGGCGTTGCCGGGGAAAAGTCTAATGGTCAACGTTACGCACTATTAGGTAGTAACCCATTTAGAACGGCACAACGTTTTCCCGACTCTTCCAACGCAGCGATGACGAAATGGTTAAGTAACCTGGTCACTCGGTTGTCGGGCGGAGTTACTTCAAACGTCGTCATCGCGCAAATGGATCAGTCTTATTACTTTCCGGATGAGCAAGCGACTCGGAATTGGCTGAAAGACAATGTTTCACAAGAGCTGGCGTTTAACGAGGCCAACCTATGCGATGGTTCGAAGCTACTTAGCTGCTTGCAAACCAATACTCCAAACTTATTGATCTTGTCACAGCATCTGCAATCTGGAGATACCAACAAACCAGTACTCGAAGCTTTGGAATACGCTGAGCAAGCCCAAATTCCTGTTCTATACCTGCATTGGGATGGAGGACTAACTGATCTTGGCCAAGACATTTTGGAAAAATTCCATGTTGATTATGTGGGAGATAACTATTGGCGTAAGTTAGGCTTGGTCGACTGGGAACCTTCATCGTTGATGAACGTTGTGCCGGACTCTGTCATCACACAACAAGCGCTGTTGTCTCGTTTTGAATCTCAAAATTTCAACGTTGACTTGTCACAGTGTGATGACAAAACCTGCCCTGACACTGCGAATATGGACAGTCAATTTTATGCAGGGGCAAACAGCATTCGCCATTGGTTGCAAAAGCTTGATGAACAAAAAGTAGATTTGTTTAATCAAAACGGCTACCAATACGAAAAACTCATGGTATTGCTGGCTGATCATTATCGTCAAACGGTTGTCTTCCCGATGGACAAACAATCAACCCAAACGACCGAATTCCTAAAGTCGTACTTTGCCGATTACGTGCAATACAACAGCCGAAGCGTAAACCCAAAACAACCAAATATGGGGAACTTCAGCCGTAGTGAGTTTAGCCCTGACATAAAGAGAATCAGTGCAACGATTAATATGGAATCAAAGCGTAACTTCCGTTCGGCTGGTGTGTATGCGCTTCCTGGGGAAACCTTTACGGTTAAACGTAATGACAGCAATGATGTGGCGACTAAGATTGTCATCAACACTTTAAGAAGTGGTGCAACTCATGAGTTCAGCAAAGATGGATACACGCGACCAAAACTGCTGACTTCATTCGGCTATGAAGTGAAGCCGGGTGAAACCATCACGCTGACTTCTCCTTATGGTGGTCCAGTACAGGTTCACTTTGACAAAAATGATGTTCCGGTTGAACTGAAATTTAATCATGTGGCACAGCATCCAGTTTGGAGAAGTGAGAAGGACAACGACGCTTTTATTCAACAGTTAGAAGCCAATTTATTCGATTGGGCTGAGCTGATCACTCCTGGGTTTGAAGTACACTCAAAGCGCGACAAAATGTTGGAGTCGGTCAACGATGAAATGTGGTCTACCCCTTCGGAAATGGCGCTTGCAACAGAAGAATATGTTCACAACTACCCACATGTGCTGGCAGGTTTCCAAGGGCCGGGCATAGATGAAGTGCCTGAAATTATTCAATACGCCCAAAACCAAGGTTGGGAAATCGCCAATATTGATATAGTGAAGCACATGAACGCTGACCAAGCGACGTGTGGTTATGGTTGTTCGGGTAACCCTTACGATGCTTACTGGTCATTCAGCCCACTCGGTCACGGTGATTTACATGAGCTTGGTCATGGTTTAGAAAAAGGTCGATTCCGATTTTCAGGCTGGGAAGGGCATTCAACGACCAATTACTACTCGTATTACAGTAAGTCTCGTTTCTTCCAGAATACGGGAAAAGTTTCAACTTGCCAAAGCTTGGATTTCAAAGGCCAGTTTGAATTATTGCAAGCTAGCCGAACTCAAGCGGATCCAAACGCATACATGGCTGCGCAAAATCAAACCAGTTGGAGTTGGGGCGCTCGTATTTACATTCAAATGATGATGGCGGCGCAGCATGAAGGTGTGCTTAAAAATGGTTGGCATTTATTGGCGCGCTTGCACCTGATTGAACGTGAGTTTAACCGCTTAAAATCGGACGACGCGCTTTGGGATGAGAGACGATTGAGCATTGGTTTTGCCAACTACTCTCGGGAAGAAGCAAATAGCATCTCGAACAACGACTGGTTGCTTATTGCTCTGAGCTACATCTCTCAGCGAGATATGACTAACTATCTCGATATGTGGGGGTTCTCGTTCACAGAAAAAGCGAAACAGCAGGTTGTGGCGCTGAATCTACCGCCGATGCCGCTCACTTACTTTGCAAGTAGTAATACAGGCTACTGTCTGAACGAATTTGCTCAAACACCGATAACTATTGATGGTCAAACGGTTTGGCCGCTGAATCAGTGATTAACTGGTAATTTGTATGAAAAGGGAGACAGAGTCTCCCTTTTTATTGGACTAAGCTTAGCGTTGAGTCTCGCTTATAGCTTTGCAATATATTACTTAAATGTTGACCAGATTGGTGCGTGATCTGAAGGCTTCTCGATACCACGAAGCTCATAGTCGATACCAGATTCAATACACTTTTCCGCTAGAGAAGGGGTTGCCAAAATGACATCAATTCGTAGGCCACGGTTATCATCAAAACCGCGAGAACGGTAGTCAAACCACGAAAATTGATCGTTCACCTCTGGGTATAGCTTACGGAAGGTGTCCACAAAGCCCCAGTCTAGTAAGGTTTTCAACCATTCGCGCTCTTCAGGTTGGAATGAACATTTACCTGTTTTTAGCCAACGTTTACGGTTTGGTTCGCCGATACCGATATCTGCATCAATAGGGCTGATGTTGATGTCACCCATAACAATCAATTGCTCGTCGTTATTGTGATGATCGTTTAGGTAGGTCATCAGATCTTTATAGAATTGGCGCTTGTATGGGAATTTGGTTTCGTGGCTGATGTTATCCCCTTGAGGGAAATAGCCGTTTAGCACAGTGACCTTTTCGCCGTTTTCATTTAAAAACGTTGCCATGATCATGCGCTTTTGATGTTCCTCGTTATCCGTCGGGAACCCTTTTTGTACGTGTAGAGGCTCTTGCTTACAAAGCATTGCTACGCCGTAATGTGCTTTTTGACCATGGAAATACACTTTGTAGCCCATGGCTTCGACAGCTTCAATCGGGAATGCTTCATCGTGAACTTTAATTTCCTGAAGACCAATCACATCAGGTTGGTGTTTGTCGATTAGCGCTTGGAGTTGGTGCAGTCGCGCACGTAGTCCATTGATGTTAAAGCTGATTACTTTCATTATTTATCCTTTTGGGGGCGTACTTTTTTATGAATAGTATCATTGTGTAAGAGCACTGAAAATGAGTCTCGGTGAAAGGATTGAAACGCTCTGAGCTACTTTGCTTTTAATTTGTTTTCTAAGTCGTTTTGCACGATCTTTAAAGCGTTAAGCGCAACTTCTGGATCTATCTCATTGCTCTCAAGCAAATAGATTAAATCGACAGCCAGTTTGATCTCTTCAGGTGCGTCATCTAAAGGCGAGGTTGGTTGATCAGCCATTATTGATGTTTTTCCCTATGTGTAATTTGGTTCTCTAGCTTAAGAAGTGCTGCTTCACAACGCGCTAAACGTTGCTCGGTTGCTAGTAATACTTTTTGAGCGTCGGCACGCATAAAACTCGGAGCGCTTTCGACAGCACGTTCTTTTTCTAACACCATCTCGCGCAAGCGTCTTGCCCACTCTTGATGTTGAGCGAGCTCCTGATAAAGCACGTTGATAGGCTTACGGAAATGGCTGCTATGTTTGATTTCATTCTTACGAATTTTAGTGGTAGAAATCTCGCGTTGAATCGCACCGATTTGCGCCACTAACCGTTCAGTGAGGTACTCAGCACGCAAAGCGGTGAGCTTACCTTCATTTTGCTCACGCACAATCGCATCCAGCGTGGCTTTTGCTTCTTTTACGCAAGGAGTAAGTAAGCGAGAGCGGCAACCAAATAAACGCTCATCAAAAAGCGGAACATGATGTTCGCCTCTTTGACGGTCAAGAACAGCGGCTTGCTTCGCCATTTGTTCTAGATTTTCCTGGAGTTGAGAAATGTTCATGACAAACCTACAAACCATGCGTCATAAGCCAATTTAATAGCTAGTATGCTGACGACAGTAACAAATACAGGACGAATGAATTTAGAACCAAATCTAATAGCGGAGTGCGCGCCAACAAAAGCACCAGCCATTAAACATACTCCCATTGTTAAGCCTAGCACCCAGTTGATGTGTCCGAGGAATGCAAAAGTGATCAAAGAGGTAAAGTTACTGGTAAAGTTCATTGCTTTTGCTAAGCCAGAGGCGAGCAAGATATTCAGCCGGTACAGCGCCATTGAACTTACTGTCCAAAAAGCCCCAGTTCCAGGCCCTGCGAGTCCGTCGTAGAATCCTATGGATAAGCCTTGCATGTACTGTTTTTTATGAAGTTTTGGGCAAGGCTCGGGTATTGGACTTTGATGAGCAGAGTGGGGTGTTTTATGAAAAACGGTATACAACGCTGCCGCCAAAATAACAAGCGGCAATCCTTTTTCCAGCCAATCCGTACTAATCGCATCTACAAATAGCGTACCTAATGTCGCTCCGACGAGTGTTGCCACGAATGCACGCCTCCAGCATTGAGGTTTGAATAGACGTTTTTTGTAGTACGTAAATGCTGCAGTAGAAGAAGCAAAGGTAGCGGCAAGTTTATTGGTGCCTAGTGCAATATGAGGCGGCAAGCCTAGCGAAAGTAGAGCAGGTACGGTAAGCATGCCACCACCACCGGCAACTGCATCAATAAATCCAGCGACAAAAGCGACAAGCGCCAACACCAACAGCATGGTTGGCTCAATCATTTCCATAAATGGTGATTCTTCTAATATTCTATTTTACGTTTAAATGGAGGTAGTGAGTCGATTAAGGCTTGTCCGTATCGCTTAGTGACTAGGCGTCGATCAAGAATCGTTACTCTACCAGAATCTCTCTCTTTACGCAGTAAGCGACCTACGCTCTGGATCAGCTTTTTGCTTGCGTCTGGTACAGTTATTTGCATAAACGGGTTTCCTCCTTTTTTCTCAATGTATTCGGAATGAGCCTGCTCAACAGGGGAGGTTGGAACGCCAAATGGAATTTTTGTAATCACCAAGTTTTCAAGTAATTCGCCAGGTAAATCTAGCCCCTCAGAGAAACTGCCAGTACCAAATAAGATGCTGGTTTTATTTGATTCTATTAGCTTTTTATGTTTTTTTAGAATTTCTTGACGTGAGCTTTCACCTTGAACTTGCAACGCCCAGCCTTTTTTTATGAACTCCGAAGAGAGTGCCTTCGCGACTTGGTTCATCTGCCAATAGGATGAGAATAATACTAAGTTGGCTTTCTTGTCTTCCAAGTACTTAGGCAAGATCTCAATAAGATATTCAGTAAATTGAGGCGCTGGTGGTTCATATTTCATCGCAGGGATGAGTAATTCTGCCTGGTTTTGGTAATCGAATGGTGACGCAAGCGCTAAAAACTGAGTGCCTGATTCTGGTTTTCCATCAATACCAACCTGATGGCAAAAGTAATGGAAAGAGTTTAATGCACGCATCGTTGCGGAAACCAAAATGGCGCCAATACATCTGCTCCAAATCTGTTGGTCGAGTTGCCATCCAATTTCAAGTGGCGAAACACTCACAATGAAATCACCCTCGCGATCGGGGTGGGTTTCTAACCAGCGAGCTAAAGGCGCACCTTTTTCACGAGTTGGTTCAGCCATTAAATGCCATACTTGCGCTAGGTTTTCTAACCTTTGAATGTAGAAACCGAGCTCTGCAAGCGCTGGTTCAGCCAACCTTGTCGCAAGCTCCCCGTCTTTTACTCTTTCCGCAATAAGGTCGGCAATTTTTGCCACACTCTGATTTGCTTTTTTACTGAACTGTTTTAGTTCTTTGGATTGGTTCTCTAGCCACTCAGGTAGTTCACCGTGTTCGAAGCGGTAGATACCCTCTTCAAATTGAGCTGGGTCGAACTGTTTGGGCAATTGAGTCAGTGCCGGTATCAAGTTCTGAACCGCGTCTTGAAGGTCATTGCGAAATCGAGCTACGCGTTTCTCGTCTGCGAGTGATGAAAACTTACTAATCGACTGATTTAACTTCTCAAGCCATGCTGCCGCACCTTTTAAACTCGCAGATGCTGAAGCATGGTCACGAGCGACGTGAGGTAAGTGATGTGCCTCGTCGAAGACGTATATCGTGTTTTCTGGCTCAGGTAAAATCACGCCGCCACCTAAATCTGCGTCTGCCATGACGAGAGAGTGGTTAGCAATGATGACATCGTTTTTATCCAACTCTGAGCGCGCTTTTTGGAATGGGCAGCCGCGGTGGCCTGGTAAACTGTTATTGCAACTGTGTTTATCACTGACAATCAGTTGCCAAAGCTTATCGTCGATGGGTTTAGGCCAAGAATCACGGTCACCGTCCCATTTACCTTGCGCAAGAGAGCGATGCATTGTTTCTAACAGCTCTATATCTTTTTGCTTAGGTTTGGTTTCAAACATGGCTAACTGGCCACCATCAGCACCGCTAGCAGTGGCGAGCTTTTCTGCACAACAATAGCGTTGACGGCCTTTTGCCAAAATAAAAGAAAACTCTCGGTCGGTAATCCGACGAAAAAGAGGGAGGTCTTTATTTATGAGCTGCTCTTGCAGAGCGACGGTCGCCGTTGAGATAACCACTTTCCTATTGTTATGTACAGCCACGGGAATGGTCGCCATTAGATAAGAGAGCGATTTACCAATTCCAGTCCCTGCTTCTGCAACGAGTATTCGGTTAGATTTGTGATACTGACCGCACAGCGTTTTTGCAATCTCTGCAACAAGGTAGTTTTGTGCTCTTCTAGGCACAAAGTTATCAAGTTGATCTTGAAGGTTTTGATAGCTATTACGAATCGATTTTTGAATGTTACTGGTCAGCATACGGGCCTCAAATGCGTTGGAGGCGAATAGTAGCACACATCACTAGTTGTACAGTAGTTCACAAAACGGAATGCTTTTATAAGGAATGTAGATCTCCTTCACAAAAAAATATTGAACCTTATCTTAATGAAATTAATTTCATTATATGAAAAATATAAAACTCCAACTTGGTCTTATTTGTAGGTTTTTATTCTTTTTTTGTTTTTTTTAAATTTACTTATTGGATTAAAAAACCATTTGTTAATAATTTTGTAAATTACAAATAATAATGGAGATTGGTTAGATGTTCGTCGAATAAATAAAGGTAAGCTTATCAAGTTGTTGTTTTGTAATGGTATTTTGTTTTTTTTACATTGGTATTTAGAAAATTTGACAGCCAGAATAATCTTTTGCACTCTTAGCTCCAGATTTTGAGGAGGTGCTGTATAACGTTTTGTTAACGCTCTACCTCAAACATATAAAAAAAGGGAACCGGACAAGGATATCCCGAACTAAGAAAAGGCAGTGGATTAATTATGAAAAAAACTCTATTAGCACTAGCTGTAGTTGCGTCTGCAACTTCAGTGAACGCAGCTGAAGTATTCAAATCTGAAGAAGGTTCTGTAGATTTCTACGGTCAGCTACGTCCAACTCTTCTATTCACAGAAAAAACTGATCACACAGCAGAGCTAAACACTAGCTCTTCTCGTACTGGTGTGAACGCGGTTTACGTTGTTGACGAAAGCCTAAAAGTTCTGGGTGAAGTTGAAATCGGTGTTGCTCTAGGTGACAACTACGACGCAGGTGCTGATTCAAGCGAGCGTACAGATGACTCTGTATACGTACGTCGCCACATCATCGGTTTTGATATGGGTGATATGGGTACTCTTCGCTTCGGTAAAGAAGGTACTTGGGCTGATGACGTATACTTCGCAGATTACTCTTACTTCTTCGGTGGTAACGCAGCGGAAACTGCATACGGTCACGCTTGGAACAACGATTCTCAAATCAAATACGCTTACGAAAATGACGCATTCTGGCTAAAAGCTGGTTACGCGCTAGGCGAAAAAGATTCTAACGAAGAAGTACTAGAAGTATTCGTTGGTAAATCTTTCAACGACCTATCTCTACACGCTGGTGTACTTACTGCGAACAACGACATCAACGTAACTAAAGAGAAAAAACTAGTTCTTAATGGTGTAGAGCAAACAGTTTCTCACACAGAGCGTACTGATAACGAAAACCTATCTTTTGAAGTAACTGCTGAGTACGCACTAAACGAGCACACTCTAGGTGCTACGTACTACTACAACGAAAACGAAGATAAGCTAGGTAAATCAACAGTTGATTCACACTACATCGTTGTAGCTGGTATGTTCGCTGTTGCTCCTAAAACAACTCTATACTCTGGTTACGAGTACCTAGCTCAGTCTACTGACGAAGCAGGTAAAGTAGACGCAGACTCCTCTTGGTTCTACGCTGGTGTTGAATACAAGTTCTCTAAATGGGCACGTGTATTCGCAGAAGCGGGTTACACTTTCGAAGGTACTGACTTCGACAACAAAGACACAGACGACGCAACTAACTTCGGTGTTGGTGCTCGTTTCTACTGGTAATCAATACCCAGTTTGATATTGTAAGACCCAGCTATATGCTGGGTCTTTTACTATGAAGATAAGGATGAAAAATTCTATGCAGTTATCATTAAAAGTGGCAATGGCACTGTCTATTTTTGCCAGTACAAACCTCTACGCTGCAACGACTTTAGTGGTTCCAGAAGACGTGAAGTTATTGGCCGTCAACATGGAGAAGCCAGATCTAGAAGGTGGTCTTTTTTCTAGTGAGAAGACAATCGAACTACCTGACGGAACGAATCAAATTGTCTTCAAATATCAACCTACATTCGAAATTAACGAAAACCTTAAGACGGTTTACAGTGATGTAATCGTTGCTAAATTTGATGCTGAAAACGAAAAGCTAACGTTTGAACTGCCAGAGTTTAAAACTCTTCGCCAAGCGCAAAACAACATCTCGCCTCTAGATTGGCAATTACTGGATACCAAAGGCCAACCTATTGCTTTGGTCGAAGATGTATTAGAGTCAGATGGTGTTCAAATTGGTCGTAATTACCCTCAAGAATCTCGCAACTACAATATTGCTGGCGGTATCGCGAGTGTTGCCGTTAGTTATGTAACTGTGAATCAGCATCAACAATCAGTAAGTGATATCGAGCCTCGAGTTGAGACTAGTGATACCCGTTCAACAGCCGCATCGAACGACAGCCCAATGGTTGATGTATTAAAGACGATGTACCAGAAAGCGTCTCCGGCGGAAAAAGAGGCATTTAAAAACTGGCTTGCTGAGCAGTAATCCCTTAGTTCATTAGATAGGGCTTAACTGAAAAAGTACGAATCTAAAAAGCAGGCTTTAAGCCTGCTTTTATCTTTTCTGCTTATTAGAGAGAGATTTCTCTCCATTCACCAGGCATTAGGTCGTTAAGGACGATATCACCCATCGAATGACGAATGAGGCGCAAAGTAGGGAAGCCAATGTGCGCAGTCATGCGACGTACCTGACGATTTCTTCCTTCAATAATGGTAATGGCTAACCAAGTTGTAGGGATATTTGCTCGAAAACGGACCGGAGGGGTTCTGTCCCAGACTTGTGGTTCTGGAATTACTTCAACTTCGGCCGGTAGAGTCATACCATCTTTTAGCTCTACTCCCTTTCTCAATTTTTCAAGATCTTGCTCCTGAGGAGCGCCATCAACTTGAACCCAATAAGTCTTCGGCGATTTTGACTTTGGCTGCGTTAACTTCGCCTGCAAGATGCCATCGTTAGTGAGTACCATCAAACCTTCGCTGTCTCGGTCCAATCGGCCAGCCGCATAGACATTTTTGATTGGGATATAGTCCGCTAACGTTTTGCGACCATCGCCATCGGTAAATTGACTGAGCGTATCGTAAGGCTTATTGAAAATAATGACTTTACGATCTTTAGGGGCCACTTTTGGCTTTTGGCTTTTTGTTGGGCGATTAGGGCGGCGGTCTTGCTGAGTACGAGTCTTCGAGCCATTGCGAGCTCCTGAGTGTTTAAAATGGCCCGTTTTAGACTGGTTACGACTGCGACCTTTTTCCTGACCTGTACGAGATGACATGTTAACTACCCTGCAAAAATGTAAATGAACTGTGTTTGAAAGTTTTAAGTTTTCTCATGATCGGATATGATTTGCGCGCCTAAAACTAACAAACGCGCACAGAATGATAGACTAATTCGTGTTATTTGTTTAATTATATCAGTGCACTCATGGATTCAGAGCTTAGAGCTTCAAACTACAACAAAGAGTGCGAACCGCATGTGGCGTTAGTGAGGAGACATGTACTGCTAACGTGCAGCAATGCGTCAATTAAACCAACTCAGACGCTGAGTTGATCAGCCAACAAGTTGATTAAAAAATAGGGAAATTTCATGCCTACAGAAAAACCTACAATTATCTACACCATCACTGATGAAGCGCCGGCGCTAGCAACTTATTCATTACTACCAATCATTCAATCATTCACAGCATCGTCTGGCATCAATGTAGATACTCGTGATATTTCACTAGCAGGTCGAATTATCGCTAACTTCCCAGAGCATCTAAAAGAAGAACAGCGCATTGGCGATGCGTTGACTGAGCTTGGTGAACTAGCTCAAACTCCAGAAGCAAATATCATCAAGCTACCTAACATTTCAGCTTCAGTTCCTCAGCTTAAAGCGGCGATTAAAGAGCTTCAGGCGAAAGGTTACGATTTACCAAACTACCCAGAAGAGCCGAGCACGTACGAAGAGAAAGCGATTAAAGCGGCTTACGACAAAATCAAAGGTAGTGCGGTTAACCCAGTACTTCGTGAAGGTAACTCAGACCGTCGTGCTCCGACTTCGGTTAAGAACTACGCGAAGAAAAACCCACACTCAATGGGTGCATGGTCAGCAGAATCTAAGTCTCATGTTGCGAGCATGTCAGACAATGACTTCTTTGGTAGCGAAAAGTCTACAACTATCTCTGGTGCAACAGAGGTCAAAATCGAGTTTGTCGGTAATGATGGTACAGTTAAAGAGCTTAAGTCTGCGTTCCCATTACTAGATAAAGAAGTCATTGATACTTCAGTAATGAAGAAGAAGGCGTTGGTTGAATTTTTCGAGAAAGAGATTGCTGAAGCGAAAGCACAAGACGTGCTGCTGTCTCTTCATATGAAAGCGACGATGATGAAAGTTTCTGACCCTGTCATTTTCGGTCATGCAGTAAAAGTTTATTACAAAGACGTTTTCGATAAGTACGGTAAGCTGTTTGAAGAGCTAGGCGTTGATGTAAACAATGGCATCGGTGATGTTTACTCAAAAATTGAGTCTCTACCTGAAGCGCAAAAAGCAGAAATTGAAGCGGCCATTCAAGCGGTTTACCAAACTCAACCAGAACTTGCGATGGTTGACTCTGATCGTGGTATCACAAACTTACATGTACCAAGTGACATTATTGTAGATGCTTCTATGCCAGCAATGCTTCGCTCTTCGGGTCAAATGTGGGGACCAGATGGTAAACAAAAAGACACCAAAGCGATGATTCCAGATCGTAGCTACGCAGGTATTTACCAAGCGGTTATTGATTTCTGTAAAGAGCACGGCGCATTTGATCCAACCACTATGGGTAGCGTACCTAACGTTGGTCTAATGGCTCAGAAAGCTGAAGAGTATGGTTCTCACGACAAGACATTCATTCTAGACGCTGCGGGTACTGTTCGCGTTGTTGATGCTTCAGATAACGTACTGTTAGAGCAAGCGGTTGAAGAAGGTGATATCTTCCGTATGTGTCAGGTTAAAGACGCACCAATCCAAGATTGGGTTAAACTAGCAGTGACTCGCGCACGTGCAACAGGTGTTCCAGCTGTATTCTGGCTAGATGAAAACCGTGCGCACGATGCTGAGCTCATCAAGAAAGTAAACGCCTACCTACCAGATCACGATACTGACGGTCTAGAGATTAAGATCCTATCTCCTGTTGAAGCTTGTAAGTACTCACTAGAGCGTATGAAAGCGGGCCTAGATACTATCTCTGTTACAGGTAATGTTCTTCGTGACTACCTAACAGACTTGTTCCCAATTCTAGAGTTAGGTACGTCTGCTAAGATGCTATCTATTGTTCCATTGATGAATGGTGGTGGTCTATTTGAAACAGGCGCTGGTGGTTCTGCTCCTAAGCATGTTCAACAAGTAGAAAAAGAGAATCACCTTCGTTGGGATTCTTTGGGCGAGTTCCTAGCGCTTGCAGCGTCGTTAGAGCATTTAAGTGTAGCGACAAACAATCCTAAGGCTCAGGTTCTAGCAGATACACTAGATAAAGCGACCGGTGAGTTTTTAGACACCAACAAATCTCCGTCACGCAAAGTGGGTGAGCTAGATAACCGTGGAAGCCACTTCTATCTTGCACTTTACTGGGCGAAAGCGCTTTCAGAGCAAACGGATGATGCGGATCTTGCTGCTGAATTTGCACCAATTGCAAAAGCGCTGTCTGAGCAGGAAGAAACGATCGTTGCTGAGCTAAATAATGCGCAAGGCGTGAAAGGTGAGCTAGGAGGTTACTACTTACTAGACGATGCATTGGTTTCTAAATTGATGCGTCCAAGCGAAACCTTTAACGCAATCATTAACAAGTAAGTTAGTGTTAAAAAACACGTCGTTTTCGGCGTGTTTCCTATCCTGTAAGTGCGTTGTAAGTGTTCCTTTTGTAACACGTGCTCTAAATAGTAAGAAACCCGCTATCTTGGCGGGTTTATTTTTCTCTTCAAAACATCAACGTGGCGTTTCGAGAGCAATATTTTTATATTTCGACAGCGCTCTAATTATTTGGCTTGGCCTTCAAGAGGCACGACGCTACTCGCGTGACAGCCTTTGGGACCTTTTTCAATCTCGTAAGAGACTTGTTGGCCTGCTTTCAGTGTACGATAACCGTCCATCTGGATAGTTGAGTAGTGGGCAAAGATATCTCCCTCTTCTTCATCTGAACAAATAAACCCAAATCCTTTGGCATTGTTAAACCACTTTACTGTACCTGTAGCCATGCTTTACATCCCTCATGCATTTTTTACTGATGTTGTTACTGCAACCAAGTTATACCTTTAACTTGGTACTACCATTGTCAGCGAATGCCAACAAACGTCAAATCAATGATAAGTCACATTCATCAAACCACTTAAAGAAGAGAAGTTTCAAAATGATGATTTATGCATCGACACTTTCCACTGTAGTCAATGAATTTCGACAGTCAATAGCAGTGAGCAACAAACAGAAACATAATTGAAAACAAATCACTTTTGAGATTAACAAATTTGCAAACAGTTTTTCGTATATACGCAGAAGTTTAGTCAATTTGCCTATGAAGTGGCTCATACTGAAAAAGCCATACTGTCCGTGTTGCTTATGGGAGAAGAATCCTCTGACTGAATAAAAAATGAAGTTTTCGTGATAATTACCGTATTCTCAATGAGGAAGTGTGATCCAGATAGAAGATGATGGGGTGGTTTGCAATAGTCCGAGAGCAATAAATAGAAAGTTCTTTTATAAGAAAAAATGTGTAACTTATCGACAAGCATCTTTTATTTGCGCCGTATCAAGACGTGCATTAGTCTCTATATTAGGTAGCAACTTTTATCGATCAAAGATCGAATTCGGTGCCATAACTCACTACACCGCGCTGCATGCTTGTGGTAGATTGTTTTTATAGGTCGAAAACATCAACCCTTTGATACGATATCTTTAGATTGCCATGAGTAAAAATTTTGAATGGGTCACTCCGGACTCTGATCTTCTGGAGCGAGAAAGTACGAAAGTCCAGCCACCTAAGCTGTACAATGTCGTACTCAATAATGATGACTATACACCTATGGATTTCGTCATAGAGGTGCTTGAGCGATTTTTCTCACATGATATTGATAAAGCAACTCAAATCATGCTTCAGGTCCACTATGAAGGAAAGGCAATCTGCGGCACATACAGCGCAGAAATTGCCGAGACAAAAGTAGCGCAAGTTACGATGTACGCAAGGGAAAATGAACATCCGCTACTTTGCACTATGGAGCAAGCGTAAACAAAGAAGACTTGCTCGAACAACCCCAGTTGTTTTTTCGGGAGGTACTTATGCTAAATAAAGAACTAGAGTCAAGCCTTAACGGTGCATTTGCTCGGGCGCGAGATAAACGCCACGAGTTTATGACTGTCGAACACCTCCTACTTGCATTGTTGGAAAATGATGCAGCTAAGGAAGCCCTTCTAGCTTGTAAGGCGGATCTTGACGCTTTACGCAACGAACTCGATATTTTCATCGATCAAACTACGCCTCTTATCCCAGATAGTGATGAGACGCGTGAAACGCAGCCGACTTTGAGTTTTCAACGTGTACTACAACGCGCCGTCTTTCATGTACAGTCGTCTGGTCGTAATGAAGTAACAGGCGCCAACGTGCTTGTTGCTATCTTCAGTGAGCAAGAGTCGCATGCCGCTTACCTTCTGAAGAAAAATGACATCTCCCGATTAGATATTGTTAACTTCATCTCCCACGGTATTACTAAAGCATCAGGTGCAGGTGAGGATTCATCATCAGACTCGTTTAGCTCAGAAAGTGTTGAAGAGCCTAATTCTGAAGAACGCCTAGAAAGCTTTGCGACGAATCTTAATCAAGTCGCTAAAGATGGAAACATCGACCCACTCATTGGACGTGATAAAGAGTTAGAGCGCACTATTCAGGTACTTTGTCGACGCCGCAAGAATAATCCACTACTAGTGGGTGAGGCAGGGGTTGGTAAAACAGCTATTGCGGAAGGTCTTGCATGGAGAATTGTCGAAGGGCAGGTCCCTGAGGTCATTCAAAACAGCGTGATTTATTCACTAGATATTGGCTCTTTGCTCGCTGGTACCAAATATCGCGGTGATTTTGAAAAGCGCTTCAAGGCGATTTTGAAACAACTTGAAAAAGAAGAAGATGCCATTTTATTCATCGATGAAATACATACCATCATCGGTGCAGGCGCGGCATCTGGTGGTCAAGTCGATGCAGCAAATCTTATTAAGCCTCTTTTAAGTAGCGGTAAGTTGCGTTGTATTGGTTCGACGACATACCAAGAGTACAGCAACATTTTCGAGAAAGAGCGTGCGTTGTCTCGCCGTTTCCAAAAGATAGACGTTGTAGAGCCTTCATTGGATGATACAACTAAAATCTTGATGGGCTTGAAGCCGAAGTACGAAGCTCACCATGAAGTACGTTATACCAATAAAGCACTGCGTGCCGCGGTAGAACTGTCGGCTAAATACATTAATGAACGCCATCTACCAGATAAGGCCATTGATGTCATTGATGAAGCTGGTGCGCGTAGTCGTCTTGCTCCTGCAAGCCGTCGTAAAAAAACGGTCGGAGTGGCTGATATCGAATCAATGGTTGCCAAAATGGCGCGAATTCCAGAGAAGTCGGTTTCTTCTTCAGATAAAGACATTTTGAAAAACTTAGATAGCAAAATGAAGATGTTGGTATTTGGTCAAGATAATGCGATTGATGCATTGTCCGAGGCGATCAAGCTGACACGTGCAGGTTTAGGTGTAGACAACAAACCTGTTGGTTCATTCTTGTTTGCAGGCCCAACAGGGGTTGGTAAAACAGAGGTGACGGTGCAGTTATCTAAGCTTCTAGGTATCGAACTACTTCGTTTTGATATGTCTGAGTATGGTGAGCGTCACTCCGTAAGTCGCTTAATTGGTGCGCCTCCTGGTTATGTCGGTTATGACCAAGGTGGTTTGCTAACCGATGCTGTTATTAAGCACCCACACTCAGTCGTATTACTTGATGAGATTGAAAAAGCGCACCCTGATATCTTTAACCTGTTGTTGCAAGTCATGGATAACGGTACGCTAACGGACAACAATGGTCGCAAAGCAGACTTCCGTAATGTCATTCTTGTTATGACAACTAACGCAGGTGTGGCGGAAACCGAGAAGAAATCAATTGGTTTGATTCAACAAGACAACAGTCACGATGCAATGGCGGAAATTAAGAAGGTGTTTACTCCTGAGTTCCGTAACCGTCTTGATAACATCATCTGGTTTAACAGCCTTGATGAAAGCGTTATCCATCAAGTGGTTGATAAGTTCATTGTCGAACTGCAAGTGCAACTTGATGCGAGAGGCGTTTCAATGGAAGTATCGCAAGACGCTCGCCATTGGTTAGCACATAAAGGTTATGACAAAGCTATGGGGGCTCGCCCAATGGGGCGTGTTATCCAAGAACAGCTTAAGAAGCCTTTGGCTAACGAACTGTTGTTCGGATCTTTAGTTGACGGCGGTACAGTGAAAGTAACGCTGGTCAACGATACGCTTGAGTTTGAATACTTAAGTGAGAAAGAGACAGCGATGCATTAATCGTTAGTCGGTAACAAACGCGCACGAGAAGATCGTGCGCTTTTTTATCTGAACTAAATCGGAAAAAATTGTGCAATAAAAAACGGAGCAGCTTGCTCCGTTTTTTATTGCATCCGAAAATCAGAGATTAACGAGCGCGGAAGACGATGCGGCCTTTTGACAGGTCGTATGGAGTCATCTCTACAGTTACTTTGTCACCCGTTAGGATACGGATGTAGTTCTTACGCATCTTGCCAGAGATGTGAGCAGTCACAACGTGACCGTTTTCAAGTTCAACACGGAACATAGTGTTTGGTAGAGTGTCAAGGACTGTGCCTTGCATCTCGATTACGTCTTCTTTAGCCATTTAATCCTCTTTAGAAATTAGGCAATATTAGCGGGCTATATTCTGCCGCTAAATAGTAATTATGTAAAGTTGAGGCGTATTCTACCCTCGCCAACGCTGATTTACTAGCCTTTGGTGGCGTTGAAAGCGTGTTTTGTAGCTCATTGCTGGGCACTCATCAATCTGATATCCCAAATATAGCCACTGTTGTTTGTTTTCTTGGCAGTATTTAATTTGATAAAGCACTGCTAACGTGCCAAGAGATAACTCGTAGTCAGGGTCAAAGAAAGTATAAAAAGCACTCGAGCATTGTGGCATCAAATCTGTCACCGCAATGGCGAGCAATTGATCTGATTCATCGTAAATGTGTAAAAACGACGTTGTCAGCCAGCTAGTTTGAGCAAATCGAGCAAACTCATCACGCTTTGGTGGGTACATAGTGCCGTTTTTATGCCGTTTGCAGATGTACCGACTGTAAAGCTCAAACCATTCCTCATCCATTTCAGGTTTCATTTCCCAGCGTAAAGACTGTGCTTTATTAAGCAGCCTCTTCTGACTTTTTGATAATCTAACGTCTGGAATCGAGACTCGAATTGGCTGGCAAGCGGTGCAATGCTCGCAATGCGGTTTATATATGGTATCTCCGCTACGACGAAAACCGTTAGCCATGAGCAACTGGTAATTTTCTTCAGTATGCAGCCTTTCATCAAGCGCCACCGCAACCCGCTCTTGCCGTTCAGGCAAATAACTACAAGGGTGATTATTCGTCAACCCTATTCGAATATGTTGTATATCCGTACTCATACTGAATCCTGCAAAACTTGGGGCTGATAGGCATCAAATAGTGTTTGCTTTTCTCTTAAAGATAGTAGTTTTTGCATAAATTCGTCACGCTCAAGTTCAAATGCGCCAAGTGATGCCAAGTGAGAATTCATAACTTGGCAATCGATTAATTGACCTTGCTTTGACGCCAAATGGTTGCATAAGTACCACAATGCAATTTTGGATGCGTTATCTTTTAGACTAAACATCGACTCTCCGCAAAAAAGTTGGCCCACGCAAATGCCATATAGTCCGCCAATCAGGTTGTTGTCATGCCATACTTCTACAGAGTGACAGTGACCAAGTTTGGCTAACTCAATGTAGGAAGCTTGCATTTCCTCGTTGAGCCATGTTTCCTCTGCAGGGCGTGTTGAAGAACATAGTCTAATCACTTCTTCTGTCGCGAAATTGAGTGTTACTTTATAGTTATGTTTACGCTGAAATTTTTTGAGACTTTTAGATGGCTTAAACTGCAATGGGTCAAACACAGCGCGCGGAGAAGGGCTCCACCATAAAATAGGTTCACCAGGACCATACCAAGGGAAAATGCCTTGATAGTAACCATTGAGGATTCTCATGGGGTTTAAGTCACCACCAAAAGCCAGCAAACCATTGGGGTCGCTGAGTGCTTTATAGGGTGAGGGAAAGTTGAACGTTTCATCGAGTTCAGTTAAATAAATAGCCATAAGAAGTCGTTACCAACATTGGAGTCAGAGGAGTTTATGATGACCTGGTTAAGAAATATCGTAAAAGTATGGCTTGGGATCATACTGTTTTTACCACTTGTCGCCAACGCAGCCTATGAAAGAAATGTTGCCAAGCCAGTTAATGAAGTAGTTTACGGGAAGATTGACTCTGTCCGTTATATTACTCAACAAGAGGTTGTTCAATCGAAAAGTAACGGTTGGAAGACACTACTTGGTGCCACTATCGGTGGTTTAGTCGGTAATCAATTTGGTGGCGGTACGGGAAGAGAAGTCGCGACGGCAGTGGGTGCGCTTGCAGGTGCCGCAGTTGCTCAAAACCAAAGTAATTACCAATACACGGTTGAATATAAGTTAGTTGAGCTACTCATCAAAGTGAAGGGTGATAAGCTAATTAATGTCATCCAAGATGTTGATAAAAATATGTTATTTAGTCGAGGGGATGAAGTTCGTATTTTATATTTTGATGATGGAGTCAGGGTTGATATCACTTATTAACCCTAGGTTGTTTTAGCCTAACTAAGCCTAATCAGGCATGTACAGTCGGGCTGGCTTATTGTCAAATCAAGTCGAAATAGTTTGCTGTTTCGCCGTGCTTCTTTCGCTCTTATTTACATCGCTGGCAATGCCTTTAATTCTGTATCTTTAGGCTGCTTGAGGATATTCATAAATTAGCGCCGATTTACTCTGGTTTTGTCGTGTTTTTTTGGGTAGTCTGAATTCACGAAGAATTGTTTAGCCCTCATAAAAAATCGTATGTTGAGGGCACAAAGGATTATCAACTTTTAATGGAAAGCCTAACGTTACAACCTATCAATAAAATTCAAGGGGAAGTGAACCTTCCTGGCTCTAAAAGCGTTTCTAATCGAGCTCTTTTACTTGCTGCTCTTGCTAAAGGCAGAACTCGCCTTACTAATCTCCTCGACAGTGATGATATCCGTCATATGCTGAATGCGCTGACTAAACTAGGCGTTCAATACCAACTTTCCGAAGATAAAACAGAATGTCTCGTTGAAGGCCTTGGGCGTCCGTTTTCTGTCTCAGAGCCGGTAGAGTTATTTCTCGGCAATGCTGGCACTGCGATGCGACCATTAGCTGCGGCTCTTTGTCTTGGAGAAGGGGAGTATGTACTGACGGGCGAACCTCGTATGAAAGAGCGTCCAATTGGTCACCTTGTCACGGCACTGAAAGATGCTGGTGCGAACGTTGAGTACATGGAAAACGAGAACTTTCCGCCTCTCAAAATAATTGGTACTGGCCTAAAAGCAGGTACAGTTTCTATCGATGGGTCCATTTCAAGTCAGTTCTTGACCGCTTTCTTAATGTCTGCGCCATTGGCTGAAGGTGAAATTCGCATCAACATCGAAGGCGATTTGGTTTCTAAGCCTTATATCGATATCACCCTGCATATCATGAAGCAGTTTGGAGTCGATGTGATCAACAATGACTATCAAGAGTTTGTGATCCCAGCCGGTCAGCAATACATCGCTCCAGGTGATTTCTTGGTTGAAGGTGACGCGTCTTCTGCTTCTTACTTCTTGGCGGCGGCAGCCATCAAAGGCGGAGAAGTTAAAGTCACGGGTATCGGTAAAAACAGCATTCAAGGTGATATTCAATTTGCTGATGCGCTTGAAAAAATGGGTGCAGAAATTGAATGGGGTGATGACTACGTAATTTCACGTGTTGGTCAATTAAAAGGCATTGATATGGATTACAACCATATCCCTGATGCTGCAATGACCATCGCGACAACAGCGTTATTTGCCGAAGGCACTACCGCTATTCGTAACGTTTATAACTGGCGTGTAAAAGAAACAGACCGTTTGTCAGCTATGGCGACTGAGTTACGTAAAGTTGGTGCGGAAGTGGAAGAAGGGGAAGACTACATCATCGTCAAACCTGTCTCTCAGTTAAAGCATGCAGCGATTGATACTTACGATGATCATCGTATGGCGATGTGTTTTTCGCTGGTGGCACTTAGTGATACGCCTGTGACGATTAACGATCCAAAGTGTACGTCGAAAACGTTCCCTGACTACTTCGACAAACTTAAGGCTTTAAGTTGCTAAATATTCTGACCTAAAACAAAAAAGCCAGAGTGAATAACACTCTGGCTTTTTTGTTTCCCAATACTATTTAACCAGCGTAAATTCCTTAGAAAGGTGATGCGCTAAGTATTTGAACATATTGAATACTGCAGTCGTATTTGAAGTTGGTAAACCTTTGTCATCAAGGAAGTATTCACCTTTAAAAACTAAAACACCTTCTTTTTCTTCTACGCTTGTTGCTCGCATCCCCTCGATGTAATCATCGTGCTCTTGGATGATTTGGTTAGCGATCAAAAGAAGGTCGAACTCTTCGATAAACGTTCTATCAGACATATTCTTTCTACCATCCTATTCAGTTAAGAACGCTGAGTATACCTACAACTAAAATGGGTTTGCATGATTAATTCAGTCAATCGTTCAGTAAGACTAAACAGATCAATTTTTAGAGTATAAGCATGATGCGGAGGAAGATGGCAGAGCATTGAACCAAACTATTTTGTGATGGGTAACAAAATTTATTGCATTGGATTAGCGGATGCTAAGTTTGCCTGTTTAGATATGCCGCTCAATACCTTTCAGAACCCTGTCTCTTTGAAGTATAAAGACGATGAATTGTCAACCAATCGGATCTGAATTTCAAAAAAGCAGTTGATCTTCTTTTCATCTCGCACAATAGTAAAAAAAGAAGCAATGAAATAGAACATTATGCGGGTGACCTTTAAACAAGGTTTCTACCCGCATTATTATGAAGGACGTTAGAGTCAGTTATGGGTAAATCACTCGTTATAGTGGAGTCACCAGCCAAGGCAAAGACGATAAATAAGTACCTTGGTAAAGACTTTATTGTTAAGTCTAGTGTTGGTCATGTGCGTGATCTGCCTACGGCCGGTCAAAGCACTGGTGAGAAAAAAGCCGCAGCCATCTCAACTAAAGGGATGAGTCCGGAAGAGAAAGCGCGCGTTAAAAAAGAGAAAGACCGCAAAGCGTTGATCAAAAAGATGGGGATTAACCCATATCATGACTGGGAAGCGAATTACCAAATCCTTCCAGGCAAAGAAAAAGTTGTCAACGAACTACAAAAACTCGCCAAAGACGCAGATTGCGTTTATCTCGCAACCGATTTGGACCGCGAAGGGGAAGCAATCGCATGGCACCTTCGTGAGATCATCGGTGGCGATGAAGAGCGATACAAACGTGTAGTTTTTAACGAAATTACGAAAAACGCGATCCAACAAGCTTTCCAGACACCTGGCGAGCTGAACATGGATGGTGTAAATGCCCAACAAGCACGTCGCTTCATGGACCGTGTCGTTGGTTTTATGGTTTCACCTCTACTTTGGAAAAAAGTGGCTCGTGGCTTATCTGCTGGTCGAGTGCAGTCTGTTGCGGTGAAATTGTTAGTTGAGCGTGAGCGTGAGATTAACGCGTTTGTACCAGAAGAATTCTGGGACATTCATGCGAATACGAAAACGAAAGACAAAGTGGACTTTAAACTGCTTGTTGCTCAGAAAGACGGTTCTGCGTTTAAGCCAGTTAATGAGGCAGAAACCAAAGCAGCGATGTCTGTACTTGAGAATGCAAGTTACGAAGTATGTAAGCGTGAAGACCGCCCTACAAAGAGCAAGCCTTCAGCACCTTACATCACCTCTACGCTTCAACAGGCAGCAAGTACACGTCTGGGCTACGGCGTGAAAAAGACCATGATGCTAGCTCAGCGCCTCTATGAGGCCGGTTACATCACTTATATGCGTACGGACTCGACTAACCTAAGTGCCGAGGCTGTGGACGCTGTACGTGACTTTATTGGTTCTGAGTTTGGTGATAAGTACCTGCCAGCGAAACCATTGACGTACGGTAGCAAAGAAGGGGCACAGGAAGCGCACGAAGCGATCCGTCCTTCAAATGTGGGTGTTAAGGCGGAAGACCTGCAAGGTGTCGATGCTGATGCGCACAAACTTTATGCTTTGATTTGGAATCAGTTTGTAGCGTGTCAAATGACGCCAGCAGAATACGATTCAACAACCATCAGTGTAAAAGCGGCAGAATACACGCTTAAAGCGAAAGGCCGTATCCTTAAATTTGACGGCTGGACTCGTGTACAGCGTCCAATGGGCAAAAACGAGGATACAATCCTTCCTGCGGTACAACTTGGCGATAAGCTAAGCTTAGAGTCACTTGACCCTAAACAGCACTTTACAAAGCCACCTGCGCGCTACACTGAAGCAGCACTGGTTAAAGAGCTAGAGAAACGAGGTATTGGTCGTCCGTCGACTTACGCATCGATCATTTCTACGATTCAAGATCGTGGCTACGTGAAAGTTGATCAGCGCCGTTTCTACGCTGAAAAAATGGGTGAAATTGTTACTGACCGCCTTGATGACAGCTTTAACGATTTGATGAACTACGACTTTACTGCGCGTATGGAACAGAAATTGGACCAAATCGCTGAAGGTGAAGTGAACTGGAAAGCTGTGTTAGACAACTTCTTTGCTGATTTTACTGGCGATCTTGAAAAAGCGGAGCTGGATGAGTCAGAAGGCGGTATGAAGTTAAACCACATCGTCATGACAGATATCGAGTGTCCGACGTGTAGCCGTCCAATGGGCATCCGTACTGCTTCAACAGGTGTGTTCTTAGGCTGTTCAGGTTACGCGTTACCACCAAAAGAGCGTTGTAAGACAACCATCAACTTGGGTGACGAAGAAGGTATTATTAACGTTCTAGAAGAAGACGTTGAAACCGCAGCTCTTCGTGCTAAAAAGCGTTGTCCGATCTGTGAAACAGCGATGGACGCATACCTGATTGATGACAAGCGTAAGATGCATGTTTGTGGTAATAACCCGAACTGTGAAGGCTACCTTGTTGAATACGGCGAGTTCAAAGTAAAAGGCTACGATGGTCCAGTTGTTGAATGTGACAAATGTGGCTCTGATATGGTGCTTAAGAACGGTCGCTTTGGTAAATACATGGATTGTACGAGCGAAACGTGCAAGAACACTCGAAAGATCTTGAAGAATGGCGAAGTCGCGCCCCCGAAAGAAGATCCTGTTCATTTCCCCGAGTTGCCATGTGAAAACTCAGATGCGTATTTCGTACTTCGTGATGGTGCTTCAGGTCTATTTATGGCGGCAAGCAACTTCCCTAAATCGCGCGAGACACGTGCTCCTTTGGTTGCTGAACTGGCACGTTTTGAAGAGCGTTTACCTGAGAAGTTCAAATACCTAGCAACTGCGCCGCAAGAAGATCCTGATGGTCGTCCTGCAGTCGTACGCTTTAGTCGCAAAACAAAAGAGAACTACGTTCGTTCGGAAGAGAATGGCAAACCATCTGGTTGGACAGCGCTCTTTGTTGACGGTAAGTGGGAAGTCACTGATAAGCGTAAAAAAGCGAAAGCATAAAAACGTACGATCTAAGTAATGTAAAAAGGCAGCGATATCGCTGCCTTTTTTGCGTTTTGTTTTTGCGTAAAGGCCACTGTGTTGTTCGTATAGATCTTTGCTGCTTTGACTGAGTTTTGCTGACGCGAGAAGATCCCAGCATCAATATTTCGTAGTCGCTGATGTATTTTTTATGTAAAAAATATTCGTTGTAACTTTCATTTTGCATTCACATATTTGTTATACATTGGGCTAAAAAATCGGCGGTGTAGTGAATCCGTTCGTAAATTGTTTTCACAATGTAATCGTTTGCTTTTCCATGTGTGATCTAGATATCGTCTTGAGTACGCAAGAGCTGTATGGTACACAGAATGGCGTATTAAAAATTGTAATTTAGAACCCGCTTAGATAATTTATTACAAAAATTAGTGCAACTGTGTGCATTGTTTGCGTCAAAAAATAAGGAAAGAGTGGACGTTGCATACTGGAAGTGCCGTAGCTTTTTTATCCGTGTTGTAAGAGTTCACAGAAACTCAGAGACGGTTGCTAAATGTATTCGCTTGACTCCCCGAGTATGACTCATTCAAGCGAGTACCAAATCCAAGCTATAACGATATGGAGAACAACAAATGGCTGGTGTTTTGGGAATGATTCTTGCTGGCGGTGAAGGCTCTCGTTTGAGACCTTTAACGGAATCTCGCAGTAAACCTTCGGTACCGTTTGGTGGTAGTTATCGATTGATCGATTTTGCTCTAAACAATTTTGTTAATGCGGATCTGATGCGCATTTACGTCCTAACCCAATTTAAATCTCAATCTTTATTCCATCACTTAAAAAAGGGGTGGAACATCAACGGCATTACAGACCGCTTTATCGATCCTATTCCCGCTCAAATGCGTACTGGTAAACGTTGGTACGAAGGGACGGCGGACGCGATCTATCAAAACCTGCGTTTTATGGAATTAGAGGAACCAGAGCAAGTTTGTATTTTTGGCTCTGACCATATCTATAAGATGGATATCAAACAAATGCTGAACTTTCACTCAGAAAAGCAGGCTTCTCTGACGGTATCTGCATTGCGCATGCCACTAAAAGAGGCGTCGCAATTTGGGGTTATCGAAGTGGATAGTGAAGGTCGTATGATTGGCTTTGAAGAAAAACCAGCAAATCCGAAGTCGATTCCTGGTGACCCTGATTACGCTTTAGTTTCAATGGGTAACTATGTTTTTGAAGCTCAGGTACTGTTCTCAGAGTTGGTCGAAGATGCGGATAATGAAGCTTCATCACATGATTTTGGAAAGGACATCATTCCAAAGATGTTCCCTAGAGGTGATGTGTTCGTGTATGACTTCAGTACCAACAAAATCAGTGGCGAAAAAGAAGAGGTGTACTGGCGTGATGTCGGAACTATTGATGCGTACTGGCAAGCGCATATGGATCTGCTAGAAAAAGATGCTCCATTTTCGCTGTACAACCGTAAATGGCCATTGCACACCTACTACCCACCATTGCCACCTGCGACATTTACCGACTCTGATAATGGTCGTGTGCAGATAATCGATAGTTTAGTGTGTAATGGCAGCTATGTTAGAGGCTCAAGAATCGAAAAGTCGGTGCTTGGTTTTCGCAGTAATATTGCTTCTGCTTGCGATATCAGCGAATGTATACTTCTTGGTGACGTAAAAATTGGCGAAGGCTGTGTTTTACGTCGTGTGATTGTCGACAAGGATGCCGATATTGCTCCTGGTACTCAGATTGGTGTGAATCTTCAAGAAGATAAAAAACACTTCCACGTGTCTGAGGAGGGCATTGTTGTTATTCCGAAAGGAGCTCGAGTTGGCTACTAACAACTTATCTATTCTGTTTGTAGCTTCTGAGGTTGAAGGCCTCATTAAAAGTGGTGGCTTGGCAGATGTTGCCAAGGCACTACCGGAAGCCCTTCAAAACCTACAGCAAGACGTAAGAATTACCATCCCTGCGTACAGCAGTATTGATAAACTCGCAGACGCAGAAGTTGTATTAGAAACAGAATTAACATCATGGCCGCATACGGAGTATCGAGTTTTGCGGCTCATGTTAGGTCAAAATCCTGTTTACCTGATTGATTGTCCGCCGTATTTCAATCGACCATCAATGTATGCGGAGAACAACCAAGCGTATACTGATAACGGCGAGCGCTTTGCGTTTTTTAGTGCAGCATGTCTCGATATGTTACCCAAGCTCGCCTTTCAACCTAATATCATACACGCGAACGATTGGCACACAGGTCTTGTTCCATTTTTGCTCAAGCACAGGTATGGCAATGATCCGTTTTTTGCTCATACTAAAAGCGTCATTTCAATTCACAATGCGGTCTTTAAAGGCGTATTTAGTTATGAAGACGTGCAGTGTTTGCCAGAGTTTCATTGTAGAAACGTTCCCGATGCTGCGGTGAGTGCAACGCATATTACGATGCTTAAAGCTGGTGTAATGAATGCAGATAAGATAAACGCGGTTAGCCCTACGTACGCAGAGGAACTAAAAACAGAGCTTGGCAGTCACGGCATGGCTTGGGAGTTTCAGCAACGTGCGCAGGACTTAGTCGGCATCTTGAATGGTTGTGATTACAGCGCTTGGAATCCGGAAACTGATACCTACTTGCCGGTTAATTACTGCGCCGACCAGCAAAGTATGTCGCAAGGGAAGAAAGCTTGTAAAAAAGCATTACAACAACGACTAAATTTGCCCGAAAAAAATGTAGCTATGTTCGGTATGGTTTGTCGGTTGACCCAGCAGAAAGGCGTTCATTACTTGTTGCCTGCTTTGGCCGATTTTTTGAAGCACGATGTTCAGCTAGTTGTCGTTGGGACCGGAGACCCTGTTCTTGCCGCTCAGTTACGAGAGGTTGCCGCGCAGTTTTCTAGCAAATTTGCCTTTGTAGAAGCGTATGACAATGAACTTGCGCATATCGTTGAAGCTGGTTCTGACTTCTTCTTGATGCCTTCTGAGTTTGAACCATGTGGCTTAAACCAAATCTATAGTATGGCTTATGGGACATTACCGATAGTACGCGGTGTTGGTGGCTTAAAGGACAGCGTTAGCGATTATGATGTAAACCCATCTGAAGCAACGGGGTTTGTTTTTTTCGAACCGACACCGCAGGCATTGTTGTTAACGATGCTAAGGGCACTGTTGCTCTACGCTCAAAACGAGCCTGAAGTGAATAAAGTACAGTTGCACGCGATGCAACAAGACTTTTGTTGGCAAAAGGCCGCAGAATCTTATTTGCAGCTTTACCACTCAGCGTTAGTTTGACTTAAAATTGTAACGAAAGGCACCGAATGAGGTGCCTTTATTATCTTGAGTAAGGGGAGTGTGGTAGGATGGCTTTTTACTTAATAGCACGATCTTTTTGATACTGAATATGACCCAGCCGCTACTTTTTCATAAAACTTATTTGCACCCTACTAGTCATGAGTGGGTTGTATTTGTGCACGGTGCTGGTGGTAGCTCTTCTATTTGGTTCAAGCAAATTAAAGCTTACAAGCAACACTTTAACTTATTGCTGATCGATTTAAGAGGTCATGGAAAGTCAAATCAGTTACTTAAAGAGCTCATTGCTAGCCGTTATACCTTTACGGAAGTTACCCAAGATATTTTGAAAGTGTTGGACCATTTAAAGATCCAATCCGCTCATTTTGTCGGTATGTCGCTTGGTACAATTATTGTTCGAAACCTTGCTGAATTGTCATCGGAGCGCGTACGTTCGATGGTGCTCGGCGGTGCTGTCACAAGGCTTAACACTCGTTCTCAGATATTGGTGAAATTAGGTAATTTTTGTAAGCATATCCTGCCGTACATGTGGCTCTACAAACTGTTCGCTTATATTGTTATGCCTCAAAGAAGCCAACGAGAATCTCGCCACCTTTTTATTCGCGAAGCCAAGAAGCTTTGCCAAAAAGAATTTAAACGTTGGTTTATTCTTGCCGCTGATGTAAATCCGTTAATGAAATATTTTAAAGATCGAGAGTTACCCATTCCGACTCTTTACTTAATGGGCGACAGGGATTACATGTTTATTAAACCTGTCAAAGAAATGGTTGCAGCACATAAGCTCAGCATTCTACGAGAAATCCCGAATTGTGGTCATGTATGCAATGTAGAGCGTCCAGAAGACTTCAATCAACACTCCATCGAGTTTATTAAACAGCAAGCTGTATGTGCTTAAAACTGAGTGCATCCACTGAATAGGAGAGCCGCTATAGCTCTCCTAGTTGATATCCACATTGCCAACATGCACCAAATTGCCCTTCGTTTATTTCATGACATTTTGGGCATTGCCAATCTTGATACTCATGCCTATCGGATTGTTTTCGATATGCTTTTACTATTTCTTCAGCTTTCATCTTTTGTGCCGTGTCAAAAAGCCACACATAAGGATCGGTATCATCACCAAACGGCAGTTCTCCTTTTAAGCCGAAAATACCTTCTCCGCGAACTTCACAGTAAATTTGTTCCACTTTAAGCAGCTCACATACAATGTGTGCTTCTGCTGGGTTTTTAGCGATAAATATTTTCATCAAAATACCCACTTCACCAATTACGAGTTTTGCTGACTTGGTGTCGGCCTTACTTTATTCATAACCCATTTAGTGATGATTGGAAATAGTCCCAATAGCGCAAAAGACGCTAATACTGCGGGTGAAACAATGCCCGATAGGCTTTCAATTGTTGCTAATTGAGTACCTGCATTCAGATATACGGCTGTGCCTGGCAGCATACCTATTTGGCTAGTGAGATAAAATCGACCTACAGACATCGGTGTTAAGCCCATCAGTAAGTTGATTAGAAAGAAAGGGAATACAGGGATTAGACGCAAGGAAAATAGATAAAAAGCTCCGTCTTTTTCGACACCTTGATTAATTGCGTTGAGTTTATTTCCGAATTTGTTTTGTACCCAGTCACGCAATAAGTATCGGCTGCTCAAGAAGGCCAGTGTTGCCCCCATAGTGCTAGCGAAAGAAACCAGTAGCAAGCTTGTCCAAAAACCAAATAAGGCTGCACCAAGTAAGGTGACTACTGCCGCTCCTGGGATAGAAAAAGCGGTAATTGCAATGTAGGTAAAAAAGTAAATCGCAGCCGAGAATACAAAATTCTGATCGATGTATGTAGTTAGTGCTTCTTGTTGGGCTTTTGCATTCTCTAAGGTTAAATACTGGCCAAAGTTAATACCTAAAAAGACGATAGCCGCTAGTAGGATGAGACCTAATATCAGTTTCTTATTCATAATTTTGATTCCAATTTGGGATATATGTAATAAGACAGTAGGAAAACCGAAAAAATTTCACAAAAAAACCGCAGATTAGACTGCGGTTTTACAAGATAGTTTTTAGGCCGACTTTTATTGGAGGCCGTTCATCAACTCATCTCGGCGAGCTTGAGGTACCACACTCCAATGAGTGCCGTTGATAGCACCTTCTAGTGCCCATAGCAACTCAATGTTGACGGTTGCAGAGTGCGTATCTCTTATCGCTTTATAGGCGTTAAGCGCACCTTCCTCTTCAAGCTTCTCTACGGATTCGATGCCGGCTTTTTTTAGCATGCGCTCGGTAGCCAGTCGTAAGTTAGGCAAATCTTTCAAACGGTTAGGCTTTGTACTTGCTTGCTGTTCTTTCTCAAGCTTTGCCTTTTTCAATGATTGATTCGCTACTTCGATTAAGCGTTCGCTTGATTCCCATAAATCGCTGGAAATAGCGTAGTACTTTGTAACGACTGGAAAGCCACGTTTTTTATAAACGTAAGGCTTTAGCCCTTGTTTCTCGAAGTCAGATGAAGTTTTTTGGTCTGCTCTGATATGAAGCTGATTGTTTACCACTAGTGCAAACATTGTTTCATCAGCGAATAGTCCGAAGCCACCAAACATTGAGCGCGACTTGATATTACCAAGTGCCTCAAATAGCTTCATAGAGTCTTTGAGTATCGGTTTATCCATGTTTTGTTATCTCGGTGTAATTAATATTACGCCACCAAAAGTCAGGTCCGAGAGAGTAGCAAACATGCGTAAAAACAATGTCATTACAGAGTAAAGTCATTGCTTACACACTTGCCATCGGTAACCCCGCTACCTTCCATATCGTAATATGGTTCAGGCCGGAGGCTTTGCGTCCCACTCTTTCGAATGGTTTGCCCTGTGCGTGACACAATGAGCATACTTCTTATATTGAATTAACATCACGGTTTAGCGTTAAAAGTGTGATTTCGGTTCAATAAAAATGATAGATTGAATGCTCTATTTTGCATATGGAAAGGTGCAAATTGGCCTTTGAAAAGGAGTTCTTAATATATATTACATTTATATAAAACAGGGAGTTAACGTTAGTCAATTGTTATTAGAGTGGTGTGAAGTATTAGAGAATGCTTAATTTTTCCAAAAAAATAAGCGCCCCTGTAGAGCGCTTATTTAACACGGTTAAATACAGTGAAATTTAGTTCATTTTTTTCACAGTATTTCGAATTACAAGCTCAGGTTGCATTTCGAAAATTCGTTTTTCGTGTTCTTTATCTTTGATACGCTCAAGTAGAATTTCGAATGCATTTTTACCAACACGACGTTTAGGTTGGTGGATAGTCGTTAGCGGTGGAGAGAAGTATTCCGCAAGCTCTATGTTGTCGTAGCCGATCACTGAAATATCTTCAGGAATTTTGATCCCGTTTTGTTGCAAGCGGCTCATTAGGCCTAGAGCCATTGTGTCGTTAAAACAGAATACCGCCGTCGGGCGCTTGTCCATTGCGGTAATTTTATCTGCAACTAATACGGCCGTATCACATTCAAAGTTACCTTCAAGGATCCAGTCTTCATTTACAGCTAGGTTCGCTTCGCTCATTGCGCGACGGAAACCTGCAATGCGCTCTTGGCAAGCAAGCTTTTCAAAATGACCGCTTAGACAAGCGATATCCGTATGACCATTGTCAATCAGATGTTTGGTCGCAATGTAGCCACCTTCTTCTGAGTTATCCATGATTTTGTCTGCTTGCGAGCTCTCTGGGCCCCAATCCATGACCACTTTAGGAATGTCCGCATGACGGTCAAGCATCTCTTTTAGTTCTTCGGTTAAGTCAGAACACATCACTAGGATGCCATCAACGCGCTTTTCAGCCAGCATACGAATGTAATCGCGTTGTTTTTCGTAAATCCCGCCTGTGTTACATAAAATCAGAGTATAGCCTTGGCGGTAACAGTAGCTCTCAACGCCATCAATCACTTCTGAGAAAAATAGGTTAGTTGATTGAGTTACTAACATGCCAATCGTACGAGTTGAGTTGCATTTTAGGCTGCGTGCAACGGCACTTGGCGCGTAATTCAGCTCGTCAACGGCTTTCATTACTTTTTCTTGCGTTGCTTCTGCAACGAAACGCGTTTTATTGATAACGTGCGAAACTGTCGTAGTGGAAACGCCGGCTAAGCGAGCAACGTCTTTTATCGTGGCCATAAATGGTGTCCTGTATCGAGCTACTGAAATATGTCGTATTGGATGTACCTGATGCTCTAATGGTTTCACACCTAGCAATATAAAATTGGCGCTAAGTGTCTCGGCAGCGGTTGATCCAAGTGCGACAAAAGGGTACGTAGCAGCATCGGTCGATGAATTTTATCTTTTTTCTATCTGATGAGAAATTGCCATCAACCTGTTAAGAAAACACAAAAACCGCTATATTTCAGCGGTTTACATATAAATCATATTTAATCGTTTGCGCTCACATTTTAGCCCTATGTGGACTGACTAGCAATGTTTTCAGCAAGAGATTTGTGTATTTGAAGTCACATTTTGACTGCTAAATAACCAAGCGTCTTTGCGCTAAGTTAAGGCAAACGAATATTATACCCAAGTTACTTACAATTGGTCACTTTCAGGCATACAGGAAGCCCGATAGGCAGGCTCCCTAAAAATAGGCGGCAATTATTCACCAAGAAGGTAGGCGCTGTCTAGTTTACAAAATGCAACTAATAGTTTCGCGACACTCGAGTAAAATCCAAATTCGTCGAATTTTTTACATTTGTCTGAAAACTGAGGTAACCAAGACATCAATTGTTGCTGGATAAAGTCGTTTTGTTTAACGAAGGCTTCTTCCATGTGTTTTTCTTGTTCAAGCTCGTTTGAGCGGATAATCATGTTCCCGAGAAAGTCGAGCTCAACGGCTAAGTGATCCGCAGGTTCCTTTAGGTTTTCGTCTACTTGAACGCCAAATTCAGCCATCAACTTTTCCATTTCCTCAGCTGGCTTGTCATTCAGTAAACCTGATTCACCAATGTACATGGATGCGTAAGGAAGAGCGCCGTATTTTTCTGTCTTCAAAAACAGTTCACAAAAGTCAGCTGCAAGCTCTAGTTGTGCATCTTCACGATCTTGTAACCGATTCAATGCATCAACTAGGCTATCAACGGCTGGTTTTAGCGACTCATTTTCACCTAAACCTGCGAGAAAACTGCGAATTTCAACACTGTGATAGGCTTCCAATTCTTTCTCTGTTAGTTCTTTTGCGAACAAGCTCGAAAACCACCAGTAAATTTCAGCGCGTTTTTCATTAAAAGCTTTCACTTCTTGCATTTTGGGCTCCTGAATGATGCTTCAAGTCATGCATCACAAAGTCAATTAGGGATATCCCCTAAGTGTAATCAATTAAAATGAATAGCAGTAACTATAATTGTTATGTTTTATGGTCAAAAATGACCGTTTATTAATAGCAATGGGTAAGCTTGTTTTGAATCAATAAAAACGCTAAATCTTGCGTTTTAATGTATCTATGACTAGAAATGTTACTAGTTATGAATAGAATACGTCTTGGATAATAAGAAGACAGAAAAGTGGTGTAAATGAGCTATCACGTATTAGTCGTAGAAGATGATGTTGTAACTCGTAGTAAGCTTGCGGGATATTTCCAAAATGAGGGCTACCAAGTCAGCGAAGCAGAGAGTGGCGCGGAAATGCGTGAAGTTTTGCAAGCGGGCGATGTAGACCTGATCATGCTGGATATTAACCTGCCTGGTGAAGACGGCCTGATGCTTACTCGTGAGTTACGTAGCCAATCGGATATTGGTATCATATTAGTAACAGGACGCACGGATAGCATTGATAAAATCGTAGGCCTAGAAATGGGTGCTGACGATTATGTGACAAAACCTTTTGAACTGAGAGAGCTGTTAGTTCGCGTTAAAAACTTGCTGTGGCGTATTTCAGCAGCGCGCAGTGGCAGCTCGAAAGCGAATGAAACCAGTGAAGAGCACATTGTGCGCTTTGGGGAGTGGACATTCGACATTCAACGTCGCGCACTTAGCCGCAACGGTGAGCCAGTAAAACTAACTAAAGCAGAGTATGAACTTTTGGTGGCATTATCGTCTTACCCTAACCAGGTGTTAAGTCGTGAGCGTATTTTGAACATGATCAGCCATCGAGTGGATGCGCCGAATGACCGCACCATTGATGTTCTTATTCGACGTATGCGCGCAAAAATGGAGTTCGATCCTAAGAACCCACAGATTTTTGTAACGGTGCACGGCGAAGGCTATATGTTTGCTGGTGACTAGTTTGAACATAACTCAATCGTAAAAAGAAAAGGAGAGCTTCGGCTCTCCTTTTTTGTGGCTTCAAGATAATACTAGTTTGCTTCAACCATTGGTGTTTGCCCGACAGTATCACGCAACCTTTGCCAAATACTGCCCAAGTACTCATGCCAATAAAGCTCTGTTTGTTCTAAGTAACGCGCTTTAGGTGAGTATTTATCCCAAGGTTGACTTATCTCGCTAATAGCTAAGAAGTTGGTCGGGGCTGGGATTGGTTTAATGCCTGCTGCGTTGAACTCATACAATGCACGGCTCATGTGACTCGCAGAAGTGACTAACACAATCTCCTTTTGTTGAACGAATGCAGCCGCTTGACGCGCCTCTTCCCACGTATCTTTCGCATCTTCTAATAAAATGATATCGGATTTCGCGACTCCCAACGCAAGGGCAACGTTCGCCATCATTCGCGCGTGGCTAATTTCAGATCCGCCAGCATAGCCGGATAAGATTAATTTCGCGCCTGGATACATTCTTAAAATACGAATGCCCTCAGTTAAGCGCATTAATGCTGCACGGCTTAACTGCGAGGTGGGTGGAATCTCGTCATCGATAACATGACCATTCCCTAAAACCATCACGTAGTCGATGGTGCCAGAAACTGGCAAAAAGGCTTTATGCTCTCGCTCTAACGGCATAAGAAGCTTGGTTGAAACAGGTTGGAAGGCAACAAGAAAAATGCCAACAAAAGAGAATAGAACAACGAAGCAGCCAGTTTTACGTTTTGTAGTAAAACTAATGAGAGCAAGACCCAACAAGCCTATCAGCAGCAATGCCGGAAGGGGCATAAGCATGGCTGACACTACTTTTTTCAGCTCAAACATACATAAATAGTCCGAAAAAACATCAATTGATAATAAAAATGAGGGTATCCCTCTTTATTCCTGCTTTCCTTGTGCCAGAATAGCGGCACAATCCGTTATGATAACTCAGCAGAAGTGACAGAAGACCGCAATTTCGACGATATCGCCCACAAATTTGCAAAAAATATTTACGGCTCCGATAAAGGGGAGATCCGCCAAATCATTGTGTGGGAAGATTTTCTACAGATTCTAAGTGAATTAGATGCTGACCAGCAACCCCTAGAAGTGTTAGACGCTGGTGGTGGTTTGGCACAAATGTCGCAAAAGCTTGCTAAGCTCGGACATCGAATCGCTTTATGTGATCTATCTTCGGAAATGCTGCAGTTGGCTAAGCAGGATATTGAAAAAAACGGTTTGCTTGAGCAGTATCGCCTGATTCATTCGCCTGTCCAATCCATCGGTGAACATATGGATGTACAGGTCGATCTGGTTATGTTCCACGCTGTGATGGAGTGGCTGGTTGATCCTAAGGCCGCACTTGAAACAGTTCTAGAACAAGTAAAACCGGGAGGCATCGCATCAGTCATGTTCTACAACCACCACGGTTTAGTCTATAAAAACGTGGTTTGTGGCAACATTCCTCATATATTAGACGGCATGCCTCACCGAAAAAGATTTAAACTACAGCCGCAAAAAGGCTTAAAACCTGAAGAAGTCTACCAGTGGATAGAAAATTCAGGTTTTAATATTTGTGGCAAATCTGGTATTCGCTCATTTAGTGATTACATAGGCAATATGGAATACATGGGTGATTACGAGTTTGAAGATGTGTTGGCGCTAGAAAAACAACTTTGTCGACAAGAGCCATACCTCTCATTAGGCCGCTACATTCATGTGTGGGCTAAAAAGAACGATAAACAGGAATAACAATGAGTGAGATGACTCTCAATGCTGCAGAGCAACCAATCGATGAGCTGGTTGGCTGGGTTAAGCAGCACGATTTCTCGTTGAACCTGACCACAGAGCGATTGGCATTTTTGATAGCCATTGCCGTACTGAGTAATGAAAGGTTCGATGAAGAACTGGGTGAAGGTGAACTGCATGATGCATTTGCCATCGTCACTCGACTATTTGATGAGACTGGCGAAGCCTCCGCTTTTCGTGCGAACAATGCGATCAACGAGATGGTTAAGCAGCGTCTTATGAGCCGTTTTGTCAGTGAAATTACTGACGGAGCGAGCATTTACCGCTTGTCGCCATTAGCGATAGGAATAACCGACTACTACGTGCGTCATCGTGAGTTCTCAAAACTGCGTCTATCTATCCAGCTATCCATGGTAGCGGATGAAATGGCGAAAGCGATTGAGGCAGCACAAAAAGGTGGCACACCGGGTCACTGGAAGAAAAACGTATACGGTGTTTTAAAATATTCTGTAGGCGAAATTTTCGATCAAATTGACCTCAACCAACGTGTTATGGATGAGCAGCAACAGTCAGTGAAACAACAGATTGCTGACCTGCTTAACAAAGACTGGCGCGAAGCGATCAACAACTGTGAAGCACTTCTGTCAGAAACATCAAGCACGTTGCGTGAACTTCAAGATACGCTGCAAGCCGCCAGTGATGAACTGCAAACTCAGATCCTCGATATTCAAGAAATTGTTTACGGTGACCCTGAGCTGGAGTTTATCGAAGAAGCCTTGTTTGGTCTGCAAATGAAGCTGGACCGAATCACAAGCTGGGGCCAGCAAGCGATCGACCTTTGGATTGGTTACGACCGACACGTGCACAAGTTTATTCGTACTGCAATCGATATGGATAAGAACCGTGCGTTTAGCTCGCGTCTGCGTCAATCCGTCAAAGATTACTTCGATGCGCCTTGGTATCTGACTTATGCAGATGCGGAGAGGCTTTCTGACCTTCGTGATGAGGCCCTAGTACTGCGTGATGACGAGGTCACGGGTCAAGTTCCGATGGAAGTAGAATACGAAGAGTTTCAACAAGTCAATGATGAGCTGTCTGAACGAATTGGTGACATGCTAAAAGCGCATAAAGATCAAGGCACACCAATCGATTTGAGTGTGGTACTGCGGGATTACCTTGCACAGCACCCTTACACTCATCATTTTGATTTAGCTCGCATTATCGTCGATCAAGCTGTACGTCTAGGGTATTCAGAATCGGATTACCAAGCGATTCAACCAGACTGGAAAGCAATCAACGAATTTGGGGCAAAGGTACAAGCGAATGTCATCGACCGATACTAATGAATACATGTCAGAGAATCTGGCAAAAGCAATTTCTAACCCTCTGTTCCCAGCGCTAGACAGCATGCTTCGAGCAGGGCGTCATATCTCAAGTGAAGATCTAGACAACCACGCGTTGTTGTCGGATTTCGAACTTGAGCTTTCTTCTTTCTACCAACGCTACAACACCGAATTGGTGAAAGCGCCAGAAGGTTTCTTCTACCTTCGTCCACGTTCAACATCTCTGATTGGCCGTAGTGTTCTTTCTGAACTGGATATGCTGGTGGGTAAGGTACTGTGTTTCCTTTACCTAAGCCCAGAGCGTCTTGCGCACGAAGGCATCTTCACTAACCAAGAGCTGTACGACGAACTGCTTGCTCTAGCAGATGAAAATAAGCTGATGAAGCTAGTGACGAACCGTGCTACCGGTTCTGACCTTGATAAAGAAAAGCTGTTTGAAAAAGTACGTACGTCACTTCGTCGTCTGCGTCGCCTAGGCATGATCATCAACATCGGTGAAACCGGTAAATTCAGCATCAGTGAAGCGGTATTCCGCTTTGGTGCCGATGTACGTATTGGCGATGACATGCGTGAAGCGCAGCTGCGTCTGATCCGTGATGGTGAAGCAGTAGTGCACACCAAAGAGCCAAGCCAAGGCAGCTTATTGTCTGAAGAAGATCAAGACGACCAAGCCCAAGAAGAAACAACAGAAGAGGGTGAAGCATGAGCATGATTGAACGCGGTAAATACCAATCGCTGACCATGGTCAACTGGAACGGCTTCTTTGCCCGTACGTTTGACATCGATGGTCTGGTCACCACGCTATCAGGTGGTAACGGTGCAGGTAAATCAACCACAATGGCGGCGTTCATCACCGCATTGATTCCTGACCAAACGCTGCTGCACTTCCGTAACACGACAGAAGCAGGCAGCAGCCAATCGTCTCGCGACAAAGGTTTGTACGGTAAGCTACAGCCGGGCGCATGTTATGCGGCGCTAGACGTGGTGAACTCACGTAACCAACGCCTATTGTTTGCAGTAAAACTGCAGCAAGTTGCGGGTCGTGATAAGAAAGTAGACATCAAACCGTTTGTGATCCAAGGTCTTCCAAGCCATGTGAAACCAACGGATATTTTGGTTGAAAGCGTATCTGCGACTCAAGCTCGTGTACGTCAAATCAACGAAGTAAAAGAATCGATCGCGGAATTTGAAGGCGTTCAGTTCAAAGCGTTCTCTTCTATCGTGGATTACCACGCACAAATGTTTGAATTCGGTGTGATTCCGAAGAAACTGCGTAACTCTGGTGACCGTTCTAAATTCTACCGCCTGATCGAAGCATCGCTTTACGGTGGTATCTCAAGTGCGATTACGCGCTCGCTACGTGACTACCTTTTGCCACAAAACGGCGGCGTGAAAAAAGCGTTCCAAGATATGGAATCGGCACTGCGTGAAAACCGCATGACGCTAGAAGCGATCAAAACCACGCAAGCAGATCGTGACTTGTTCAAACACTTGATTACAGAGTCGACCAACTACGTGGCCGCGGACTATATGCGCCATGCCAACGAGCGCCGTAAAAAACTAGAACAGACATTGTCTTTGCGTTCAGAGTTATTTGGTTCTCGCGAGACCTTGATTGAGCAAAACAATCTGCTTAATCGCGTTCAAGAAGAGCTGGAACTGTTGATCGAGTCGGAATCGGCGCTAGAGCAAGATTACCAAGCGGCTTCGGATCACTTGCAACTGGTGCAAAACGCACTGCGCCAGCAAGAGAAGATCGAACGCTACCAAGAAGATCTTGAAGAGCTAAGTGAGCGTCTTGAAGAACAAATGATGGTCGTGGAAGAAGCGCAAGAACGCGTGATGATGGTAGAAGAGCAAGCGACCGTTGCAGAAGAAGAGGTGGATAGCCTTAAGACGCAACTTGCTGATTACCAGCAAGCTCTTGACGTTCAGCAAACTCGCGCCCTTCAATATCAACAAGCAGTTCAAGCGCTGGAGAAAGCGAAGCAGCTACTTGGCGATGACAGCCTAACGGCGGAATCGGCTCAAGCGCTTGTCTCTGAGCTTAAGAGCAAAGAATCAGAAAGCACCAATGCGTTGCTATCGGTTAAGCACAAACTGGACATGTCTTCTGCAGCGGCAGAGCAGTTTGAAACCGCGCTTAAACTGGTACAAAGCATCGTTGGTCAAGTTGAGCGCAAAGACGCGTCTGAGCATGCGAAAACTGCAATTGCGAAAGCGCGTGAGTCACAACAAATTGCACAAAACGAACAACAATGGCGAGCACAACACCGTGATCTCGAACGCAGCCTTAACCAGCAGCGTCAAGCACGTGAACTGGTTGCTGAATACAAAAAGCAATATCACGTTGAACTAACCGATGAGGTTACGTTTGAACAAGAACGTGAACGTCATGCGACGCAAATCGAATCACTAGAGATAGCTCAAGAAGAAGTTCGTGATCAGCGTGGTGAACAGCGCCGTCTAGAGCAAAACGCGGTGGCAGAAATCAGTAAGCTTGAAGCAATAGCACCAGCTTGGATTGCGGCGAACGATGCGCTAGAGAAACTGAGAGAGCAGAGCGGTGAAGAGCTTGATGATCGCCATGCGGTAATGAACCACATGCAAGTTGTCCTTGAACAAGAAAGGGAGTTGTCTTTAGCTAAAGATAAGCTTGCTGAGCGCCGTAGCCAGCTAGACTCTGAGATTGAGCGTCTTGCTTCTCCTGGTGGTTCAAATGACCCTCGCCTGAAAGGTTTGGCAGATACGCTGGGCGGTGTATTGCTGTCTGAGATCTACGATGACATCACGATTGATGACGCGCCTTACTTCAGTGCGATGTACGGTCCGGCTCGTCACGCTATCGTTGTTTCTGACTTGTCAGGCATCGAAGAGAAACTGGTAGAGCTAGACGACTGTCCAGAAGACTTGTACATCATTGAAGGTGACATCGATGCCTTTGATGACAGCTCGTTCGATGCAGAAGAGTTAGAGGGCGCGGTTTGCGTTCGTATGAACGATCGCCAAATGCGTTACTCTCGCTTGCCTGAGATCCCATTGTTTGGCCGTGCGGCACGTGAGCAGCGTCTAGAGTTGCTGCGTAACGAACGAGAAGAAGTGGTAGAGAAACACGCAAAAGCGGCGTTTGATTCTCAGAAAATGCAGCGCTTGTACCAAGCGTTTAACCTATTTGTGTCTAACCACATTCAGGTTGCTTTTGACGCCGATCCAGAACAAGCACTGGCAACTATTCGTGATAAGCGTAACCAAATTGCTCGCGTGCTGGCGGATCTGGATGCGAAAGAGCAACAACAACGTTCTCAGCTTCAAACCAGCAAGCAAGCGTTGTCTTCTCTGGACAAGCTAGCGTCACACATGGTGCTTGTTGAAGATGAGTCATTGCAAGCGCGTTTTGATGAGCTAGAAGAGAAAATCGCTCAGCTTGCAGAGGCGAAGAACTTCTTAAGCAACCATGCAAAAGCCGTCGCGCAATTAGAGAATATTGCGTCTGCGCTTGATGCTGACCCAGAGCAATTCGATGCACTAGAAGCAGAATACAAAGCGGCAGACGAGCGGCTACAAGATCTTAAGAAGCAAATCTTTGCACTCTCGGATCTCGTTGAACGTCGTCACTACTTCGCTTACTCAGATTCAGTAGACCTACTGAACAAGAGCAGCGAACTGAGCGAGCAGCTAAAAGCTAAACTGGTTCAAGCTGAACAAATGCGTACACGCTCTCGTGAAGAGTTGAAGCAATCGCAAGGTCAAATGAACCAATACAACCAAGTATTAGCTTCATTGAAGAGTTCACACCAAGCGAAACTGGAAACGGTTCAAGAGTTCAAACAAGAGCTTCAAGAGTTTGGCGTGAACGCTGACGAAGGTGCAGAAGAGCGCGCAATGCGTCGTCGTGACGAATTGCACGAGCGTCTACACACGTCTCGCAGCCGTAAGAGCGAATACGAGCGCACGATCACCTCTACTGAACTCGAGATGAAAGGCTTGGCGAAACGTCTGAAGAAAGTTCAGAAAGAATACGTTGAGCTGCGTACCTTTGTTGTTGCAGCGAAAGCCGGCTGGTGTTCAGTACTTCGTTTGGCGCGTGAGAACGATGTTGAGCGTCGTCTACACAAGCGTGAACTGGCTTACATGTCAGCGGATGAACTGCGTTCGATGTCGGATAAATCACTGGGTGCGCTGCGTCTAGCGGTTGCGAACAATGACGACCTGCGTGATGCGCTGCGTCTATCAGAAGACAACGCTCGCCCAGAGCGTAAAGTTCTGTTCTACATTGCGGTTTACCAACATCTTCGTGAACGTATTCGTCAGGATATCATCCGTACTGATGATCCAGTAGAAGCGATCGAAGAGATGGAAGTCGAGCTGGCGCGTCTAACGGAAGAGCTAACGCAACGTGAAAACCGCTTAGCGATCAGCTCTGAGTCAGTAGCGAGCATCATTAAGAAGACGATTCAGCGTGAGCAAAACCGTATTCGTATGCTGAACCAAGGTTTGTCGAACATCTCGTTTGGTCAGGTGAAGGGCGTACGTCTAAACGTGAAGATTCGTGAAAGTCACGAAGTGCTACTGAACGGACTAGCGACACAGCAAGAGCAGCATAAAGATCTGTTTGAATCGACTCGCTTTACCTTCTCTGAAGCAATGGCGAAACTGTTCCAACGCGTGAACCCACATATCGATATGGGTCAACGTTCTCCTCAGGTTCTGGGTGAAGAGCTACTGGATTACCGTAACTACCTAGAGCTAAGTGTAGAAGTGAACCGTGGTACAGACGGTTGGCTACAAGCAGAGTCTGGCGCGCTATCAACAGGTGAAGCGATCGGTACCGGTCAGTCAATCCTTCTGATGGTTGTTCAAAGCTGGGAAGAAGAGTCTCGTCGTCTACGCAGCAAAGACATTGTGCCTTGTCGTTTGCTTTTCTTGGATGAAGCAGCGCGTCTGGATGCGAAATCGATCGCGACATTGTTCGAATTGTGTGACCGTCTGGATATGCAGCTTCTTATCGCGGCGCCTGAAAACATCAGCCCAGAGAAAGGTACGACCTACAAACTGGTGCGTAAGGTGTTTAAAGATCACGAACACGTACACGTGGTTGGTCTGCGTGGTTTTGGTCAAACGGATAAGCCTAAGACTGAAGCACAAGAGATGATTGAAGAGTTTGAATCGTAAACTTCGAATCTAACAAAACGCTCGCAATGAACGCGGGCGTTTTTGTATCTGTTTGCGAGGCAGGCTTCGAACAACATAAGACAAGCCGAGACTGTAGGACGGCAGTCTCGGCTTATTAGCGGAACTTAATGAGGAAGCGACGTTTATTCCTCTGGAATATCGTCCCTGACTTCGATCATTTCAGCAAGCTCTTCAAGTGCTTGGACAGAAAGCTCAGACAAGCGTTGTAGGTGTTGGTCTAAGCTCTCTTGTTCTTCAAGCTCTGGTTCATCATTATTTGTTTCTTTTATTAGCATTTCCCAACCTCTCAAGTTGAGTAAGGGGAGCTCTCATCATACTCAAAAGGCAAAGTAGAAAAGAAACGATCTATGTTGATTTTGTTAGCTCGATCATTGATTCAACTTATATATGAGAAGGATGTGTTTAATAAGGAGAGCAAGTGCAAGGTTTTTGGATGCGGGAACAAAAACGCCAGTAATCATGACAATTACTGGCGAGTAATAACGAACATTATGTCGAAGGGTTAGAACAACGGCTTCACACCGAACTGCTCTGCCGCGTAAGCGACGCGTTCAATCGGTTTTGGATACTCAGCAGGTGTGCCAAGGCTCTCTATGTGTTTCAAACGAGGAAGCAAGCCTGCACCATTAGCGATTTGGATTGCCAGACCAGGGCGAGCGTTAAGCTCTAAAACCATAGGCCCTTCATCTTTATCCAGCACCATATCCGTACCCATGTATCCCAAACCTGTCATTTCCCAGGCACTTGACGCAAGCTCCAGCAAGCGCTCCCAATGCGGTACTTGAAGGGTCGAAAGGTCTTTACCTGTATCAGGGTGATGAGTCACTGGATGATCGAACTGCACCGCTCTGACGGCTTTACCTGTCGCGATGTCAATGCCTACTCCTACCGCACCTTGGTGAAGGTTTGCTTTGCCGTCGGAAGCCGCTGTAGAACAGCGCATCATCGCCATAACTGGATAACCTTTAAATACGATGATCCGAACATCTGGTACGCCTTCATAACTGAAGCCATCAAAACAGTCATCAAACTTGATTAAGTTTTCAACCACAGCAACGTCATTTTTACCACCAAGAGAGAAAAGGCCAGCAAGCGCATTACTAATGTGACGCTCGACCTCATCCCTACCAATTGTAGAGCCGGAGGGTTTGGTATATACCCCGTTTTTGTGAGACGTAACAACCAGAATGCCTTTACCGCCACTACCTTGTGCAGGTTTGATTACAAAACCAGGCCAGTTCTCAACCATTTTGTGGATAGTCTTAACTTCAGCTTGGTTATGAATGACACCGATCAGGGCAGGAACTGTTGCTCCTGCTGCCTGTGCAATAATTTTGGTCTTTAGCTTGTCATCGACAAGTGGGTATTTAGAACGATCATTGTAACGGCCAATATAGCTGTGGTTACGCTTGTTCATCCCCATAATGCCTTTATGGCGAAGCTTAGACGGCGAAGTAAAACTTTCGAACATCGTTTAGTCCTCCGCTAGTGGTTTGAAGCGTCGTAGCTCAGTGAGGCGGTAACCGGTGTAAGTACCTAGTAATAGAATACCGGCCAGAACAATCAACTGTAGACCAATGAAGTTAAAGGTTAAGTGTTGAATGTATGAGTTCGTCATTGCAAGGTAAACTAATACCGCTGTCAGCAATGAACCACCACCTTGCAGAGCAACTTCCTTCGCACCTTCTTCTTCCCATAGGATTGACATACGTTCAATCGTCCAAGACAAGATGATCATAGGGAAGAAGGTAATTGTTAGGCCTTCTGTTAAGCCCATTTTAAACGCAACAACGGTGAACACCGAGATGATCATAATAACGGTAATAATGACCGCAGATATCCTTGCTACCAGCAATAAGTTCAACCTAGACAAATAGCTTCGAATAATCAGGCCTGTACCTACAATTAGCAAGAAACCGACAATACCCGTTAATAGTTGAGTTTGAACAAAAGCAACGGCAATCAACACAGGCATAAAGGTACCGGATGTTTTCAGGCCGATAATCACACGCAAGAACACAACGATCAGAGCACCAATAGGGATGAGCATGATGGTTTTGAACATCGCTTGCTCTTCCAAAGGTAGGCTATGAATTGAAATATTCAGTAATCCATCTGCTTCTATTTTGTTGTTTGTAGCTTGTTGTGGTGTCATTTCTTGCTTAATCATCGAGAAATGCACTTGGCTATTTTTACCACCAACAAGGTCAAGTAAGGATACGTTTGATTCATCCCACACTAACAAGTTGGGTTTCACTGCTTTTTGTTCGGATTTTGGCGAAAACAGTACCCAATCTTTACCTGACCAAACCTGAACCATTGGTTGAATTGTTTGGCGTCGACGACCATCTTCTAGTTCGATAACACCGACGGTTTTGCTCTGTATACCTGCGGTAAGCAAAATGTTATGCAGTGCATCAGTACGGCTGAAATCGTTCAGTAGTAGCGACGAGTTTTGGCTATCAGGGTCATTAAGCGCTTTGATAAGCTCACGAGTAAACGTCACATTATCGGCTGAGCGACTCATCGCACGTTCGATAAGGGCATTTGCCGCTGCTGCTTGTGGTGCTGATAGCGTTGGTGGCGTAATGTCTTCCGTTGGCGGTAACGGAGTGACTTTAGCCTGAGGGTCTACTAAGAACTGGGCTTTGTAGTATATGGTTTGTGGCCCTTGAGCTTGGCGAATTGACCATTCTGCACGACGGCCTGAATCGTCATTGATGTAGGAAACGCCATAACCTGATGAAGAAGCAGATTCACCGATAAGTGTGTAACCACTTTGCGTATGAGGTGCTGCAAGTGACGCTTTTACTTCGTTGCCGTTAGCATTGAACTCAATACGAGCTTCTACATCCCACACCTGGCGAGTTTCGCCTGGCGTCCAAGGCACGCCGTAGTTTTCATGTCTGAAAACACTCAGAGCAATGCCCGCAATCACCAATAAGATGATAGAAAGGTAAAACGGTATTTTTGACGTCATAATCTACCTTATTATTTTTTATCTTCGTCCGTTTGGATATAGGTACGACTTACATCGACAAGTGCTATGTCGCGCATAAATTCTCTACCCAGTAAAATAGGATGGTTCATATGTGAGCGATCTGCCAACGTAAATTGCGCTTTTTCATGAATTTTTCCAACGCGCACCCAAAGTTCTACCACAGCGCGGCGTTCTAACTCTTCACTGGTAACCTGGCGGATTTTGACGTAGCGAATGACAGGAGCTTCGATCCAAGTACTTTTCTCTTCTTCGGATTTACTGGTGTCTGCTAAGTGGAATCGGACCCATTTTTTGCCATTTCTTTCGAACTCTTCAATATCAACGGCATTTAAAGACGACGTCGCAGCACCAGTGTCGATACGTGCATCAAAAGTTTGCTTAATCGACTCTACCGTGACCTTTTCGATAGAGCCAAGGACAATATCGTGAGTTGGGGTTGGTTCCACAGGAGCGGGAGATTGGACAATAATCGGCTCTTTCGGTTTTTTTACTTCTGCCATTGCTTCATCGCGAAATGTAAGAAGTTCAACCTGTAGTTTATCGACTTGTTCTTCAAGGCTGTCGATATAGTCCGATTGGTTGCTGAGCTGTAGCTCTAGGTTGGTAATGCGATTATTGACATTCGCTTCTGAATTTTGAATCGCCGCTAACGTTTCTTGGTGGTACTGTTCGCCTTTGGTTAGTGAGCATCCAGATAGTAAGGCGATGGCAACAATCGGGGTCAATCGTAATAACATTGAAAACCTTGGGATTGGATTAAGTTGTTTATTTTTTAGGAGTTTAGCTTATATCGATAAAGCCTCACAAGTAAGAATGTTTCTCTATTACTTATTGTTTGAGGAATAGTGATGAAAAGCCAAAAATCAAGGACATAAAAGCGCATCCTTATTTAGAGCGTGCTTATATTTTGACGTGACAAATGGATTCAAAAAACAAACTCGCTCATTACGAGGAAAGAGGGTAATGTCTTAACTCGTAAAATGAGTTAAGACAATGTCAGGAATCTCAGCGAATTATGATTTGCGAGCGACAAGAACCGCGCGGCGAGGGGCAGGGTAGCCTTCTACAGTCTTGCTTGGGTCGTTCGGATCTAAGTAGTCAGGTAGAGAGTTATGCGTCATCCAATCTGTGGTACGTTGTTCATCTACGGATGTGATGTTTTCATCAACGATACGAACATCTTCAAAACCGACCAATTCTAACCACACTTTTAGGGCTTTTGCTGAAGGGAAGAAATAGACATTACGCATTTGCGCGTAACGAGAAGTCGGGACCAGTACTGCATTCTCATCACCTTCAATAACGAGTGTTTCCAATACGAGTTCACCACCAGATACCAATTGATCTTTTAGTTGCACTAAATGATCGAGAGGCGAGCGGCGATGGTAAAGAACGCCCATGCTGAATACCGTATCGAACGCTTCTAACTTAGGTAGCTGTTCAATGCCCAATGGCAATAGGTGCGCACGTTGGTCATCGCCCATTAGTTTACGAATTGCTTCGAACTGAATTAGAAACAGGTGAGATGGATCGATACCGACAGTTAAGCGTGCACCTTCGCCTAGCATGCGCCACATGTGGTAGCCGTTACCACAACCAACATCGAGTACGCTGCGATTCTTTAATGGTGAAATATGCGGAAGCACGCGGTCCCATTTCCAATCACTGCGCCACTCAGTATCAATATGGATGCCGTGTACGTTGTATGGGCCTTTGCGCCAAGGATGGAATGTACGAAGTAAGCTTTCTAGCTTTTTAAGTTCCCCTTGAGGCATGGGCTCATTGTTTGAAATCGTGACAGAATCAACAATGTCGATGTTGTCCGGTCTACCCGCTGGGATTTTGTTCAGGGCTTTCAACCAGCGACCAAAGTCACCGTGCTCTGCATTTTGCCAATCCGTTAGCTGTTGCGGAAGCACATTAAGCCAAGGTTGAAGACGAGTGTCTTGGGCAATCAATTGGTAGAAATTTGCAAAGTTAAACATAGTTAGTTAATCGCTGAGTTGATGGGTATAAATTATTAACAAAAGCCGAAATCGGTATAGTTCAGGCTTTGTATGCATGGTCTATTTAATCGCGAACATGGAGCCGAAGTTAAAGCATTGGAACCAAACATCGTAGCTAGAAAAGCCAATTTTAGCGAAACGCTCTTTATGTTCTTTCTTTGAATCTGGGCGCATTACGTTTTCTATCGCGCTGCGCTTTTGGCTGATTTCTAGTTCGCTATAACCATTCGCACGTTTAAAGTCGTGGTGAAGGTCAATTAACAGTTCGTTCGACACTTCATCTTCGAAGACGAATTTCTCAGATAGAATCAAAATGCCGCCCGGACGAAGGCCTGCGTAAATTTTTTCGAGCAAGGAGTAACGATCTTCTGGAGAGAGGAATTGCAAAGTGAAGTTCAACACCACCACTGACGCGTTTTCAATTTCGATATTGCGAATGTCTGCTTCTACTACATCCACAGGAGTGTCACTGCGGTAAGCGTTGACGTGAAGTTTACAACGCTCAACCATCGCAGGAGAGTTGTCCACTGCGATGATTTGGCAGCCTTCTTGTTTGATATGGCGACGCATAGACAATGTTGCAGCACCCAAAGAACAGCCAAGGTCATAGATGTTTGAGTGAGGTTTTACAAAACGCTCTGCCAGCATACCGATTGCAGAAATGATATTGCTGTAACCCGGTACCGATCGTTGAATCATGTCAGGAAATACTTCCGCTACGCGTTCATCGAACGTGAAATCCCCAATTTTATCGATTGGAGCCGAAAAAATAGTATCTGGATTGCTCTTAGGGTTCATAACTAAGTCTCTGCATACAAGCCGCCTGAAAATGTCAGGCACCAAAAAAGGCGCGTATTTTATGGGAATTTCGCGCCTCTGTCATGTGTTGCGTTAGAACATCTGTAACTGCGAGTTGCCATCGTCAGCTGGGAAAGGTGCTAACTCAGGGAGCGTGATACGCTTTTGTATATCTTTATATAGGTTTGCGGCCAACTCTGGCGCAATTATATTGTCTGCAGTATGGATCATGACATATGGCTGCTTACCTTCGGCAATCCATTGTGGCAACTTGCTGAGCCATGGTTTAAAAAACTCGTAGTTTTGCTGTTCTTCTGGATGACCAATAAAGCGAATCAAAGGGTGTGAAGCGGTAGCAATGGCGTGAACAGGGACTCGTGGTTTTTTCATTTGTGCATCAATAATCGCCTCATTGTCGGGCTTAGCGGCAAAGACTGGGCGGCTATCCATAATAATGCGGTCAATATTATTCTCTACTAACCATTGGTTAAGTGCTCGCTCTTCTTCGCCTTTGGAGAAAAATGCCATATGGCGAACCTCAACACCGAGAGGGAAGCTAGGTGGAAAGCTCGCACAGAACTTTTTCAGTCGATCAAGGTGCTCAGGACCAAATGCGGCTGGTAATTGAATTGTCCATTGGCCCACACGGTCATGCAAAGGCTCCATGACCTTCATGAAGTCTCTCAGTTGTTCGCTGCAACCTCTTAGCATTTGCTCATGAGTGATGGCTTTAGGAAGTTTGAAAGTAAAGCGAAAATCATCGTGGGTTGCGGCTCTCCAGTTTTGCACTGTATTGAGCGTCGGTGTGGCATAAAATGTCGTGTTGCCTTCCACGGTATGAAACACTTGCGCATACCTTTCTAAACGTTCAGCGGGCTTTGTCCCGCTGCCGTAAAAACTTTGTTGCCATTGATTGTGCGACCACATCGTCAATCCAAGTCGAAGAGGTAAGTTATCCATTATTCTTTACTGCTTGCTACTCGTGTGAATACTTTACGAGAGTTTTGCTGAAATAGGTAATTTCACGCTATAATCCTCCCCAATTTTTTCGCTTTGGTGCGCTTTTGAACATTTGTTGTACTAAAAAGCACCAGTGAATGATAAAACACACGTAATTGTATGTTGAGTAGTCGATTTTCGTGGACATTCAGCGTATAACTGAATCTTTACTCTGCTTAGCAATGAGGCTGACAGAGCGTAGTTAACAACATTTGAGAGATTGGGAATTTCATTATGCGTACCCATTACTGTGGTCACCTGAACAAGTCCCTTGCAGGACAAACTGTAGAACTTTGCGGCTGGGTTAACCGTCGTCGTGATTTAGGCGGTCTTATTTTTATTGATATGCGAGATCGCGAAGGTATCGTTCAGGTAGTTGTTGATCCAGATATGGCGGATGCGTATGAAGTGGCGAACACACTTCGTAATGAATTCTGTATCAAACTAACGGGTGAAGTGCGCGTTCGCCCAGAGAGCCAAGCAAACAAAGACATGGCAACAGGTGAAGTCGAGATCCTTGCGAAAGGTCTTGAAATCATCAACCGTTCTGATGTTCTGCCTCTAGATTTCAACCAAAAGAACTCTGAAGAGCAACGCCTGAAGTACCGTTACCTAGATCTACGTCGTCCTGAAATGAGCGACCGCATCAAGCTACGTGCTAAAGCGTCTAGCTTTGTTCGTCGTTTCCTAGATGACAACGGCTTCCTAGACATCGAAACGCCAGTACTAACAAAAGCGACTCCAGAAGGCGCTCGTGACTACCTAGTACCTAGCCGTGTTCACAAAGGCAGCTTCTACGCGCTTCCTCAGTCTCCACAGCTATTCAAACAACTTCTAATGATGTCTGGTTTTGACCGTTACTACCAAATCGTTAAGTGTTTCCGTGATGAAGACTTGCGTGCTGACCGTCAACCAGAATTCACTCAGATCGATATCGAAACGTCATTCATGACGGCTGACCAAGTTCGTGCAACGACTGAGAAAATGGTTCGTGAAATGTGGCAAGAGCTACTAAACGTTGACCTAGGTGAATTCCCAGTAATGCCGTTCAGCGAAGCGATTCGTCGTTTCGGTTCGGACAAGCCAGACCTACGTAACCCACTGGAACTAGTAGACGTTGCTGACCTAGTAAAAGACGTTGAGTTCAAAGTATTCTCAGGTCCAGCAAACGACGAAAAAGGCCGCGTTGCCGTTATTCGCGTTCCAGGTGGCGCTTCTCTGACTCGTAAGCAAATTGATGGCTACGGTGAATTCGTTGGCATCTACGGTGCGAAAGGTCTAGCTTGGATGAAGGTTAATGACCGTGCAGCGGGCATGGAAGGTATCCAATCTCCAGTCGCTAAGTTCCTAAATGAAGACGTGATCAACGGCATTCTAGATCGTACTCAAGCGGAATCTGGTGACATTATCCTATTTGGCGCTGATAAAGCGGGCATCGTTGCAGAAGCAATGGGTGCGCTACGTTTGAAACTAGGTAAAGACCTAGAGCTAACGGATGAGTCTGCATGGGCTCCACTATGGGTTGTTGACTTCCCAATGTTCGAAGAAGATGACGAAGGCAACCTACACGCGATGCACCACCCATTCACATCGCCTCTAGGTGTGACTGCAGAAGAGCTAAAAGCAAACCCTGCTGCGGCAAATTCTAACGCTTACGATATGGTTCTAAATGGCTACGAAGTGGGCGGCGGCTCCGTTCGTATCCACAACGCAGATATGCAAGAAGCCGTATTTGATATTCTAGGCATCACACCTGAAGAGCAACAGCTTAAGTTCGGCTTCCTGCTTGATGCGCTGAAATTCGGTACGCCTCCACATGCTGGTCTTGCATTTGGTCTAGACCGTCTAGTAATGCTGCTATGTGGCACAGAGAACATCCGTGATGTTATCGCGTTCCCTAAAACAACAGCAGCGGCGTGTCTACTAACAGACGCACCAAGTATTGCGAACCCAGCAGCGCTAGAAGAGCTAGCAATCGCAGTAACTGCAGCGAAAGAAAAAGACGCAGAATAAGCGCACAACATTTTAAGAAAACTCCCGCAACTGCGGGAGTTTTTGTTTAAATAAACCCAAGAAACTTCCAAAGCAATTTCCCAAGCAACGCTTTTTAGAACATGTTTTGTTATTAAGCGTCAAAATACATTAAAAGGTGAATTATGGCTGGTCATAGTAAATGGGCGAATATTCGTCACCGTAAAGCAGCGCAAGATGCGAAGCGCGGCAAAATCTTTACTAAATTAATCCGTGAAATCGTTGTTGCGGCAAAAGAGGGGGGCGGTGAGCCAGAAAATAACCCACGTTTGCGAGCAGCAATTGATAAAGCACTGTCTAACAACATGACACGTGACACTGTCAACCGCGCTGTCAGCCGAGGTGCTGGTGGTGAAGGCGACGACAACATGGAAACCGTGATCTATGAAGGTTATGGTCCAGGTGGTACGGCGGTCATGGTCGAATGTATGACGGATAACCGAAATCGTACGGTATCTGGCGTACGCCATGCATTCTCAAAGTCAGGCGGCAATCTGGGGACGGATGGTAGCGTCAACTATCTTTTCGACAAGAAAGGCGTGATTTCATATGGCCCAGGTTTAGATGAGGATGCGGTAATGGAAGTAGCATTAGAAAGTGGTGCTGATGACATTGAAACGGCAGAAGATGGCTCGATTGATGTCTACACGGCCCCAGGCGATTTTGGACTCGTAAAAGATGCTCTTGATGCCGCAGGGTTTGAGGCAGAGAACGCTGAGGTGTCGCTGATCCCATCTACGAAAGCAGATTTGGACGCGGATACTGCGCCAAAACTACTTCGTTTGATTGACGCTTTGGAAGATCTGGACGACGTTCAAGAGGTTTATCACAATGGTGATATCTCTGACGACGTTGCGGCTACGCTAGATTAAACTCAAGGTGTCGGGAGCGGTATTTGCTCCGAAGTTAGCAAGTAATAATAAAAAGACTGAGGCCGAATTAGGCCTCATTTTTAGGAACATTCATGTCAATTATTTTGGGCATTGACCCAGGTTCGCGCATTACCGGCTATGGGGTCATTCGTCAAAATGGGCGCCACTTGCAATACCTTGGTAGTGGCTGCATTCGTACTTCAGAAAAAGAACTTCCGGGTCGGCTTAAACAGATTTATGCAGGCGTCACGGAAATCATTACCCAGTTTCAACCGGACGTTTTCGCGATCGAGCAAGTGTTTATGGCCAAAAACGCGGATTCAGCGCTAAAACTTGGCCAAGCTCGTGGCAGTGCAATTGTTGCTGCGGTGAATGCGGAGTTGCCGGTATTTGAATACGCGGCTCGTCTTATTAAGCAAGCTGTCGTCGGCACTGGTGGCGCGGACAAAGCGCAAGTTCAGCATATGGTTCAGCAGATGCTTAAATTGCCCGCCAAGCCTCAAGCGGATGCGGCCGATGCTTTAGGTGTGGCGATTTGTCATGCCAATACTAACAAGACTCTCGTTGCGTTAGCGGGCAAAGCAACCAGTGCCAGAAAAGGGCGCTACCGTTAAAATTGACTGGATGTCTATCCAGTTCTTTATTATCCTGTCGCAAATTCATTTCCAAAGAGTATTTATAGTGATTGGACGTCTTCGTGGCATACTGATTGAAAAGCAACCACCTGAAGTATTAATTGAAGTTAATGGCATTGGCTATGAAGTCCAGATGCCAATGAGCTGTTTTTACGAACTGCCAAATGTTGGCGAAGAAGCCATTATTTATACTCACTTTGTTGTCCGTGAAGATGCGCAATTGCTATACGGTTTCAACACAGTAAAAGAACGAGCACTTTTCCGTGAAGTGATCAAAGCCAATGGCGTTGGTCCTAAACTCGGTCTTGGTATTCTCTCTGGTATGACAGCAACGCAATTTGTTACTTGTGTGGAACATGAAGACGTTTCTACGCTGGTTAAGCTTCCAGGCGTTGGCAAGAAAACCGCAGAGCGATTGGTTGTTGAAATGAAAGACCGCTTGAAAGGGTGGGGCGCTGGCGATTTATTTACACCATTTACGGATGCTGCTCCTGCGGATCCTAGTGCGACATCCAACAACGCGGAAGAAGAAGCAATCAGTGCGCTTCTAGCTCTAGGTTACAAGCCGACTCAAGCGTCGAAAGTGGTATCTCAGATCGCTAAACCGGACATGAGCAGTGAGCAAATGATCCGTGAAGCTCTAAAATCAATGGTGTAACGCTGGTTGCACAGTGAACATTTGTTCAAGATAACTCATTCTCTAAGGTTAATACCAATCGCTTAACGATGTTTTTTATGTCATTCCAGCGAGCCTGGCGAGACTGGGAATCTAATAGCAGCACGCTGAGCGGTTAATGAAACAATTTGACCATAAATCGCTCGGATAGAAGATCCTGTATCACGCTTCTTCGTCGCTGTACAGGATGACGAGATATAGAAATATGCCACTTGCTGTTAAACGAGCGGCATTATTCTCTCAGGTAACCATTTTTCAAGGTAAAAAGATGATTGAAGCCGATCGTTTAATCGCGCCAGAAAACCCTGCCTTTCGTGATGAAGATGTCATTGATCGTGCTATTCGGCCAAAAAAATTAGCGGATTACCAAGGTCAGGACCATGTCCGTGACCAAATGGAGATCTTCATTAAAGCTGCTCAGTTACGTAGCGAAGCACTTGATCACCTTTTGATTTTTGGTCCCCCAGGTTTGGGTAAAACCACACTTGCGAATATCGTTGCCAATGAAATGGAAGTGAACATTCGCACTACTTCAGGCCCTGTACTTGAGAAAGCAGGCGATTTGGCCGCGCTGTTAACCAACCTTGAAGAAAACGATGTGTTGTTCATCGATGAGATTCACCGCTTGAGTCCGATGGTTGAAGAGGTGCTATATCCGGCGATGGAAGATTATCAACTGGATATTATGATCGGTGAAGGTCCGGCCGCTCGTTCTATTAAGATCGATTTACCACCGTTTACGTTAATTGGTGCGACGACCCGAGCGGGCTCTTTAACGTCACCATTGCGCGACCGCTTTGGTATTACTCAGCGCCTTGAGTTTTATAAGATAAAAGACCTCCAAGATATCGTGCAGCGAAGCGCGGATTGTTTAGGTTTATCAATGGAACCTGAAGGTGCATTGGAAGTGGCAAGACGTGCGCGTGGCACACCACGTATTGCTAACCGTTTGCTACGCCGTGTTCGTGATTATGCGGAAGTAAAAGGCAATGGTCACATTTGTGCCGATGTTGCCGATAAGGCGTTGAATATGCTTGATGTGGACGCCGAAGGCTTCGATTACATGGACCGTAAGCTACTACTCGCGATTATGGAAAAATTTGGTGGTGGTCCGGTCGGGCTCGACAACATGGCAGCGGCGATAGGTGAAGAAAAGGACACTATTGAAGACGTTCTTGAGCCTTATCTTATTCAGCAAGGTTATTTACAACGCACTCCGCGTGGAAGAATCGCGACAGATCGTGCGTATTTGCATTTCGGAATTGAAAAATAAGATTCCCTCGCTGGGCCTTTGTTGCCCAGCGCTTCATTAAAGTTGACCAAACTCACATTTTTTGAATTTTTTCTCATACTGGTTTAGTAAGTAAAAAGCATTGATTGTTAACTCGATGTTTGCTTGCAACTGGTTAATTTCTCTCCTGATTACTCTCTCTTAACATCCGTATCCAATACTAGTTGATCTAGATCAATGTGATGGATTTTTGTGCAAATTCCGCGCATAAACATTGATGTATATCAAAGCGCGTTACGGCTATAAACCTTTTGAAACAATCTGTTTTTACAAGTAATATTAGCCCCAGCTATATTAGCTGATGCTTAACAATTAACTAACCAATGAAGCACATTTTTGCAACAATGAGTTGTGATAATTCAACATTTTTCAAGTGTAAATAACACCTGAATATGGATTGCAATATGTAGAGAGTGTCATTCAGCCGACACATAGGAGTTACCATGATTGACGTAGTTGATCTATCGCGGTTGCAGTTTGCACTGACAGCGATGTATCACTTCCTATTCGTACCATTGACCCTTGGTATGGCCTTCCTTCTGGCCATTATGGAATCGATGTACGTAATGACGAACAAGCAAATCTATAAGGACATGACCAAGTTCTGGGGTAAGCTATTCGGTATTAACTTTGCACTTGGTGTGGCGACAGGCCTTACCATGGAGTTCCAGTTTGGTACGAACTGGTCTTACTACTCCCACTATGTAGGTGATATCTTCGGTGCACCGCTAGCGATCGAAGCACTTGTCGCATTCTTCCTGGAGTCAACTTTTGTTGGTCTATTCTTCTTCGGGTGGGATCGTCTATCTAAACGCCAACACTTAGCGGTTACCTGGCTTGTGGCACTAGGCTCTAACTTCTCTGCTCTTTGGATTCTTATCGCAAACGGCTGGATGCAAAACCCAGTAGGCGCAGATTTCAACTTCGAAACCATGCGAATGGAAATGGTGAGCTTCTCTGAGGTTGTACTAAACCCAGTAGCTCAGGTTAAGTTCGTGCATACGGTTGCTTCTGGTTACACTTGTGGCGCAATGTTTATTCTAGGCATCAGTTCATACTACCTATTAAAAGGTCGTGACATTGCGTTTGCTCGTCGTTCATTTGCTATCGCTGCATCTTTCGGTATTGCTGCTATCTTATCTACCATCGTTCTTGGTGACGAATCTGGCTACGAGCTTGGTGAAGTTCAAAAAGTGAAACTCGCTGCAATTGAAGCAGAGTGGCACACTGAACCTGCACCTGCCGCATTTACATTATTTGGTGTTCCTAACCAGGAAACGATGCATACCGATTACGCAATTAAGATCCCTTACGTAATGGGTATTATCGCGACACGTTCTTTTGATGAGCAAGTAACAGGTCTTCGTGATTTACGTGATGAACACGTCGATCGTATTCGTGACGGCATGTACGCTTATGAACTTCTAGAGAAGCTTCGTGCGGGCGATAAGTCAGAAGAAAACATGACTGCGTTTGATGAAGTGAAAGGTGACCTAGGTTACGGTCTACTTCTAAAACGCTACACAGACAATGTTGTTGATGCAACAGAAGAGCAAATCCAAGCTGCTGCGGACGACTCAATCCCAACAGTATGGCCGCTATTCTGGTCATTCCGTATCATGGTTGCTTGTGGCTTCATCATGTTGTTTGTCTTTGGTGCGGCGTTTATCCAAACGTGTCGTCAGAAGATTGAGCAGAAACAATGGATTCTAAAAGCTGCACTATTTAGCATTCCACTACCTTGGATTGCAATTGAAGCGGGTTGGTTCGTCGCTGAGTACGGCCGTCAACCTTGGGCTGTAGGTGAAATTTTACCAGTGCATGTTGCAGCTTCTGCACTAACTGCAGGTGAAATCTGGACTTCACTCTTCGCAATTCTGGCGCTATACACGGTATTCCTGATTGCAGAAGTTTACCTAATGTTGAAATTCGCTCGTAAAGGTCCAAGTAGCCTGAAAACGGGTCGCTACCACTTCGAGCAAAATGCTGACTCTGTTGAAGACAAAGTTAGTCGCCAAGTAGAAGCGTAAGGTAAGGAGATAACAAGATGTTTGATTACGAAATCTTGCGACTCATCTGGTGGGTACTAATCGGTGTTCTACTAGTTGGTTTTGCAGTAACAGACGGCTTCGATATGGGTGTAGGCGCGCTTGTACCTATTATCGGTAAAAACGACACGCAACGCCGTGTCATGATTAACTCAATTGCTCCTCACTGGGATGGTAACCAAGTTTGGCTTATCACTGCTGGTGGTGCACTGTTCGCAGCTTGGCCTTTGGTTTACGCAACGTCATTTTCAGGCTTTTACTTAGCGATGATTTTGACACTAGCAGCGCTATGGCTTCGTCCTCTGGGCCTAGACTACCGCTCTAAAATCGAAGATCCAAAATGGCGCAATACCTGGGATATCTGTATCTCAATCAGTGGTTTTGTTCCGCCAATCATCTTTGGTGTAGCGTTTGGCAACCTTCTACAAGGTGTACCATTCCAATTGAGTGAGTTCTTGATGCCAACATACCATGGCTCATTCTTTGGTCTACTAAACCCATTTGCACTGTTGTGTGGTCTAGTAAGCTTGTTCATGATTTTGATGCAAGGTTCTACTTGGCTACAAATGAAAACAACAGGCGAAGTGCATGTGCGTGCGCGCAACGTTGCTCAGTTGGCTGGTTTACTGACGGTTGCTGCGTTTGTAGCGGCTGGTTTCTGGATCCAAAATATCGATGGCTACGTCATTGTTGGCGGTATCGACACTAACGCTGCTTCTAACCCTCTAAACAAAGAGGTTATCCGTGAAGCTGGTGCGTGGATGAAGAACTTTGAAAACTACCCACTACTATGGGCTGCTCCTGTATTAGGTGTTGCAATGCCGTTTCTCGCTGTATTGGCATCTCGTCTTGAAAAATGTGCGATTTCGTTCATTACTTCAAGCTTGGGTGTTGCTGGTGTTATCTTTACTGCAGGTTTTGCGATGTTCCCATTCATTATGCCTTCAGACTTAATGCCAAGCCACAGCTTAACAATGTGGGATGCAACGTCATCTGAGCTGACTCTGAACCTAATGACAGGCGTTGCGTTTGTTATGGTGCCAATCATCCTTGGTTACACATCTTGGACTTACTACAAGATGTTTGGTCGCCTTGATGACCAGTACATTGAAGACAACAAAAACTCACTTTACTAAGGAGCATTTACTATGTGGTATTTCGCATGGATTCTAGGTGTACTACTTGCTTGTGCATTCGGTATCATCAACGCTCTTTGGCTAGAGCACTCAGAAATGATGGATAAAGACAGTGAGTAACCTCGCTGATAAGGTAGCGAAACTTCACGCACCAATGGATAAGACTCTGCTACGAGTCTTATCTCTCATCCTTGGCTTTATGCACGTAGGATTGGTGATGTGGGACCCTGAAGCTTACCATCAAGCAATTGGTGGTTTTAACTCAATCATCGCACCAGCACTGATTTGGTCTGTATGTTCAAGCATGGTGTATGGGGTGGGCTTCAAGCCAAGAAACTGGTACTGGCAAGTTTTGTTTAGTCCTTATTTCTCGTTAGCTATCTTAATTTATCTAACGGCACTTTATTTCATTTAGGCTGAAATATGCTGTAATAAAGTCGGTTACTAAATCATCGAATAAAAGCTAGGTATCTCGCCTAGCTTTTATTTTTTCTACAAATTTCAAAAATATTTCCTTAGCTCGGTACCAATTGCTGTCGCTTCAGTTATAGTAATTACTTTAAAGAATTGAATATATTGGTACTCCCTTGCAAGGCACATCAAATCTCTTTCACTGGCCGATCACCGTGTACTATGAAGACACTGATGCGGGCGGTGTTGTATATCATTCTAATTATCTAAAATTCTTTGAGCGCGCACGGACAGAGATGTTACGTGCTAAAGGCATTTCTCAACATGTGTTACTGGAACAAAATATCGGCTTTGTTGTCCGACACATGGATATCGATTTCAACCAAGGCGCTAGGCTGGACGAGCATCTGACAGTCGTAACCCGAGTGTCAGAAATAAAACGTGCTTCTCTGCAATTCTGTCAAGAGTTGGTCAATGATCAAGGCAAGATATTGTGCAAGGCCTCGGTTAAGGTAGCATGTATCGATAATAAGAAAATGAAACCAATAGCTATTCCAACCTTTATAAATTCGGAGCTAACAAATAGTGACTGCTGATATTTCCATTTTAGATCTCTTTCTTCAGGCCAGTCTGTTGGTAAAGCTTGTGATGCTGACGTTGCTTGGCATGTCAATTGTGTCATGGGCAATGATCATCAAGCGCAGCAAAGTGCTTTCTCAAGCATCAAAAAATGCAGAGCAGTTTGAAGACAAATTTTGGTCGGGTACTGATCTTTCTCAGCTTTACCAAAAAGTAAAAGCGCGTAAAGACGAAATTGAAGGCACAGAAGAAATCTTCTACGCAGGTTTTACAGAGTTTGCTCGCCTACGTAAGAGCAACGCAAATTCACCAGCTTACATCATGGAAGGCACTGGCCGCGCAATGCGCGTTGCTGTTTCTCGTGAAGTAGATGAGCTAGAAACAAGCTTACCGTTTTTGGCAACAGTCGGCTCTATAAGCCCTTATATCGGCCTATTTGGTACCGTTTGGGGCATCATGCACGCCTTTATTGCGCTGGGTGAAGTAAAGCAAGCTACGCTGTCTATGGTTGCACCGGGTATCGCCGAGGCACTTATCGCGACAGCGATGGGTCTATTTGCGGCTATTCCGGCGGTAATGGCGTACAACCGCCTAAGCAATAAAGTGAGTAAACTAGAGCACACTTACGCAACATTTTCTGAAGAATTCCACAGCATCCTTCATCGTCAAGCGATGGCTGGCCGAGACAGCGCGGATAAGGAATAAAGCATGGCGGGTTATCAACCTAAAAAGCGAAAAATGACAGCGGAGATCAACGTTGTTCCGTATATCGACGTAATGCTCGTACTGTTGATCATTTTTATGGCGACCGCTCCATTTGTGACTCAAGGCGTCGACGTTGATCTTCCGAAAACATCGACCGCAGAATCTATGCAAGACCTTGCTGGCGAGACTGACAGTAGCTTTATTATCATCGAAATTGATAGCGAGGGTAATTTAGGCCTAAGCGTAAATGATGAAGAAGTTCAGCGAGGTTTGTCGTTGCAAGATGTTATTGTGCGAGTGAAAGCGGAGCGAGAGGTTAAGCCGGATTCACCAGTTGCGGTAGGTGGCGACGCGGCAACACCATATGCCGATGTTGTTCTATTGCTAGATGAACTAAGTCGAGCTGGTATCCCTAAGGTAGGTCTAATGACCGATATCAGGGAATAGACATCAATTATCTATGAAAGATCACAAGAAGAAACCCAACCAATACGCCAAACCGATAGCAATATCGGTTGGTTTGCATGCAATTCTAGTTGCAGCCCTGCTTTGGGGGACGGACTTCAACATGTCTAAACCAGAGCCTACAGGGCAAATGGTTCAAGCTGTTGTCATCGATCCAAAACTTGTGCAGCAACAAGCGAAAGAAATTCGCCAGCAACGCGAAAAGGCAGCGAAAAAAGAACAAGAGCGTCTTGATAAACTGAGACGCGAAGCAGAGCAGCTAGAAAAAAACCGCAAAGCTGAAGAAGAGCAAATTCGCAAGTTGAAAGAGCAGCAAGCGAAAGATGCTCAAGCGGCGCGAGAAGCAGAAGCTGCACGTAAGAAAAAAGAGCAAGAGCGCAAGCAGGAAGAAGAACGTGTTCGCAAAGAAAAAGAGCGAGCTGCTAAGCTAGAAAAAGAGCGCAAGGAAAAAGAAGAAGCCGTGCGTAAAGCTGAGCAGGAGCGTTTAGCAAAAGAAGCGGCTATAGCAAAAGCTGAGCAAGAACGTTTGGCTCGTGAAAAAGCAGCAAAAGAAGCGGAAGAAAAAGCACGTCGTGAGCGTGAAGCTGCTGAAAAAGCTGAACAAGAGCGCATTGCAAAAGAGAAAGCGGCAAAAGAGGCAGCGGAGCGAGAGCGTAAAGCGAGAGAAGCAGCTGAGCGTGCCGAGCGTGAGCGTAAAGCTCAAGAAGCCGCGTTAGATGATATTTTTGCGGGTCTCGAGGATGAGGTCAGTAAAAACAGTGCTGCGCGCAATCAATTTATTGACGACGAACTTTCTCGTATGTCATCCATCTATACTCAAAATATTCAGCAAAAGCTGATTAAGGATGACTACTTGCTGGGAAAGGAGTGTAGGGTAAACATCAAATTGATTCCGACAGGAACTGATATGATGGTCTCTGGTGTTACCGTTTTGAGTGGCGATACTCGAGTATGTGCTGCGGCGAAGCGAGCAATAGCTCAGGTAGGGACGTTCCCTAAATCTTCAGAATCAGCGGTCAATGAAAGACTAAAAGACATCAACATAACTGTTGCTTTGGACTAAAAGGAATAAGACGTGATTAGACGCCTTTTACTAGGAATGTTTGTACTGTTTAGCAGTATGACAAATGTGGCGAATGCCGCATTAGAGTTGGTCATTACCGATGGTATTGATTCAGCACGACCAATTGCTGTTGTTCCGTTTAAGTGGGAGGGCACACAAGCGCTTCCAACGGATGTTTCTGCTGTTATCGCCTCGGATTTACAACGTAGTGGTAAATTCAGCCCAGTTCCAACGAGCAAAATGCCACAAACACCGTTCAGTGAATCAGAAGTTAATTTTGATGCTTGGACCAATTTAGGTGTGGATGCGCTATTGACTGGTTCAATCAAGCAAAACGACCAAGGTGACTACGTTATCAACTATCAACTTGTTGATATTGTGCGTGGTCAGTTAACAGGTGGGAAGAGTAAGGCGCTTGGTAGTGACGGTGAATTAGTTCTGTCAAAAGATCATGTGCTGTTCAATAAAGTAGCCACTGTTCAAGGGCCTCGTATGCGTGAGTACGCTCACCGTATCTCTGATTTGGTGTATGAACAGTTAACTGGCGACCGTGGCGCTTTCATGACTCGTATCGCATATGTGGTAGTGAACGATAAAGACCGTTTCCCTTACCAACTTCGAGTCGCTGATTACGATGGCTACAATGAGCGTCTGGTTTTACGTTCTAAGCAACCATTAATGTCACCAGCGTGGTCACCAGATGGTAAAAAGCTTGCGTATGTTAGCTTCCAAAATGGCCAAGCAGAAATCTTCATCATGAACATCTACACCGGTGAACGTGAGAAAATTACTTCATACCCACGTCACAATGGTGCGCCAAGATTTTCGCCAGATGGCAATAAGTTAGCGATTGTTCTTTCTAAAACAGGCTCGCTTCATGTTTATACGTTTGACCTTAACACTCGTAAGCTGACGCAAATTACGCGTGGCAGATCAAATAATACGGAACCGTTCTGGCATCCGGATGGAAAATCGTTGATTTTCACATCGGATAGGGGTGGTAAACCACAGATTTATCAAGTAAATTTGGGCAGCGGTTCTATTGACCGTTTGACTTGGCAAGGCAGCCAAAATTTGGGTGGTCAGATTACTCCTGATGGGCGATTCCTAGTTATGGTGAACCGCAGCAACGCAGGATTTAATTTGGCGAAACAAGATTTGGAAACTGGTGCTCTTCAAGTCTTAACTAAGACCTTGCTTGATGAGTCTCCTAGTATTGCCCCAAACGGTGGCATGGTTGTGTATAGCTCGATTTACAACAAGAAAAACGTACTATCGATGGTGTCAATTGATGGTCGATTCAAAGCTAGATTACCGGCAACAAATGGGCGTGTTCGAGCGCCTGCATGGTCACCGTTTTTGTAGTAATAAGTTTGATTAATAAAGGAAAATAAGATGCAACTGAACAAGGTTCTAAAAGGGCTACTAATCGCGCTTCCTGTAATGGCTGTTACAGCGTGTAGTTCAAGCGACGACGCTGCTTCTAACACTGGTGCAGCAACAAACAACAATGGCGCAGTGGAAACAACAGTAGCTACGCCAATTGATCAAAGCGGTCAGTTGACAGAGCAAGAGCTAAAAGAGCAAGCGCTACGTGAAACTCAAACAATCTACTTTGCTTTTGACAACTCAACAATTGCAGCAGATTACGAAGAGATGCTAGCGGCTCACGCTTCTTACCTAAGCAAGAACCCAGCACTTAACGTAACTATCGAAGGTCACGCTGATGAGCGTGGTACTCCTGAGTACAACATTGCTCTAGGTGAGCGTCGTGCGCAAGCAGTAGCGAACTACCTACAAGCACTAGGTGTTCAAGCTGACCAAATCTCAATCGTTAGCTACGGTGAAGAGAAGCCACTTCTTCTAGGTCAATCAGATGAAGTTTACGCTAAGAACCGTCGCGCGGTTCTAGTATACTAATTCGAGGTAATCCTCATGTTCAGTAACACTAAGCGCGCTGTTGCGCTTACGTTACTGGCAAGTGCAGCGAACTTTGCGTTCGCTGCACCAGCTCCAGTATCCGATCTCAACAGCACATCATCCGTCTCTAAGAGCCGTTCATCTGAAACGGAAGTAGAGCGTCTAGAACGTTTGCTACAAAATCGCAATCGCGTTCAGCTCCAAATGCAACAGCAAATTGACCAAATGTCACAAGAGATCAGTGAATTGCGTGGTCAATTAGAGCGAAATAGCTACGAAATGAAACAAATGTTGCAACGTCAACGTGAGTTGTTTGTCGAGCTGGATCGTGTTCGTGGAGAGATAAAATCCGCACCTGCACAAGAAGCACAACCTGTGAAAACAGGTGGTCAGTACACTCCAAATGTTGATGAGCAAACGGCATATCAGAATGCAGTTGACCTCATTCTCAAAAAGCGTGATTACACTGGCGCAATTGCAGCGTTCCAGCAGTTCCAGAAAGATTATCCTGATTCTACATATTCAGCGAATTCTCACTACTGGTTAGGTCAGTTGTACTTCGCTAAAAAGCAGGATGAGGATGCAGTGAAAAGTTTTGCCGCTGTGGTGTCTTATAAAGACTCCAATAAGCGAGCCGATGCGTTGCTTAAGTTAGGCGAAATCGCTGAGCGTAATAACAATGCAGCTCAAGCGAAAAAGTACTACCAACAAGTGGTTGATGAATACCCAGGTAGTGCATCTGCAAAACTTGCCAGCTCTAAGCTGTAAGACGTTATGTTTTGAAAAGGAAGCTTCGGCTTCCTTTTTCTTTTCCATTTTCTGTTGGTGCAGAACGGCTAAGTCGATAGCAATGATGCAGAGCCTCTGACCTTATGTTGCACCGAATTTCGCTACTCGGAAATGCTACCTGTAACAAAGATATACGGCTAGACCGCTAGAAATCCCCGCGACAAGTTGGTTTTTGAAAATTAACGAGGTTACAATACTCGGATTAAAGGAAGTTGCGTAGAGCAAGAGCAATGAGCCATATATTAGATAAAATCGACACTGTTTACCCATTCCCACCGAAACCAGTTCCATTAAGCGAAGAAGAAAAAGCATCTTACATTGAGCGTATTAAAAAGTTACTCAAAGAAAAAGATGCGGTACTTATCGCGCACTACTATACCGACCCTGAGATTCAAGCCCTAGCTGAAGACACTGGCGGGTTTGTTGGTGACTCGTTGGAAATGGCGAAGTTTGGTAATCGTCACCCTGCAAGTACATTGATTATTGGTGGTGTTCGCTTTATGGGCGAGTCGGCCAAAATTCTGACACCAGAAAAGCGCATTCTAATGCCAACGTTGGAAGCGGAATGTTCGCTTGACCTTGGCTGTCCTGCGGATAAGTTCAGCGAGTTTTGTGATGCTCACCCTGATCATACGGTTGTAGTTTACGCAAATACTTCAGCAGCGGTTAAAGCCCGTGCCGACTGGGTCGTTACATCGAGCATTGCGCTTGAAATCGTGGAACACTTAGACGCTGAAGATAAGCCAATTATTTGGGGACCAGACCGTCACCTAGGATCGTACATCGCTAACAAAACTGGCGCAGATATGCTGCTTTGGCAGGGTGAGTGTGTGGTTCATGATGAGTTCTCTGCTGATGCGCTACGAAAAATGAAGAGCGTGTATCCAGATGCGGCTATTTTGGTTCACCCTGAGTCACCAGCAAGCGTCGTAGAACTTGCCGATGCCGTTGGATCAACGAGTCAGCTGATCAAAGCAGCGAAAGAGCTTCCTCACAAACAAATGATCGTTGCGACAGACAAAGGCATTTTCTTTAAAATGCAGCAACTTGTGCCAGAGAAAGAACTTATCGAAGCGCCAACCGCAGGTGCAGGCGCAACATGTCGCAGCTGTGCACACTGTCCTTGGATGGCAATGAACGGTTTGAAAGCAATTGAGAAAGCGCTTAGTGAAGGTGGTGAAGAGCACGAGATTTTTGTTGACGAAGAACTGCGTGTTAAATCCCTTATACCGCTTAACCGCATGCTAGATTTTGCTGAGCAGCTAAATATGCAAGTGAAAGGTAATGCTTAAAAAGTAGGCGTAACTGAAAGTAAATCTCAAAAACCAGCCGAATATGGCTGGTTTTTTTGTGTCTTACTATCAATGAGTTACTATTGATGCAATCAATGAATATCGAGGTCATAAATTTATGGCGGTGTGGTTAGTAGTTAAAAAGTGGCTTAGTTCACACCTTTTTAAATTGAGCAACCGAAGCCTTCTCATCTTTAGTGGCTTATATGTGAGCCTTTCATGGTGGCTGCTGGTTCTCGCTGGTGAAACAGCATTAACAGACAGTTTCGCTAACTTTATCTATTACCTCATGGTTACGGCGAGTACGGTGGGTTATGGCGACCATTCTCCAGTAACAGATTTGGGTAAATGGGTTGTCGTACTATTTGTAATCCCCGGCGGTTTGAGCTTATTCGCCGCATTATTGGGGCGTGTCGCTGGAGCAGCGATGGACTATTGGCGAGCGGGTATTTTAGGAAAACGGAGAGTAAGAGTGGAAAACCATATTGTATTGTTGGGCTGGAATGGATCGAGAACGATGCACCTTATTCGCATGTTACAACATGAAGAAGAGGGAAAGCGTCCGATTGTTTTATGCAGCCGTTCAGAAATAGAGAACCCGTTACCTGGCGAAATCAGTTTTATCAAAGTGACCAGTTATACCGATTCGCAAGAAATGAAAAACGCCAATATTGCCGAAGCCGCTTGCATTATTGTGGATAATCTCTCGGACGACATTACCTTGTCAGCCGCTCTATACTGCGCATCTGTAAACCCTTCCGCTCATTTGGTCGCTTACTTTAAAGATGAAGCGCTAGGCCGACTTCTAAGTCAGCATTGCCCGAAAGCGGAATGCATACCTGCTGTTGGCGCAGAAATGTTGGCAAAAGCGGCGGTTGACCCGGGCTCAAGTGCGCTTCATCAGGAGCTTTTGGCTTCAACACGAGGTATGACGCAATACTCAGTTATTTATCCCGAGGGTCAGTCTGCCACCACTATTGAGAATCTCTTCGTTTTTCTCAAAAGACGCCATCATGCCACGCTGATTGCTTTTGATATTGGCGATGGTATTCAACTCAACCCAGATTTAGATGCTGAAGTACCCGCGAGTACCAAGCTGTTTTACATTGCAGATGAACGTATTGAAGATTTTGCCTGGAAAGAAATGAACAAGGAACAATAATGCACATGATTGCCGGCCTGTTAGCAGGCTTCCCAAACTTTTTACTCTATTTCTCTGTTTCTATTATTTTTGTATTGGCGTTTAAGTTCATCTACGTCAAGTTGACGCCATACGATGAGTGGCATCTGATCAAAGAAAAACAAAATACAGCAGCAGCGATTGCGCTAAGTGGGGCCTTCCTTGGTTATTGTCTCGCGATTTCGGGGGCGGCAAAAAACTCGGTCAATATCGTCGATTTTATGGTGTGGGGCGTTGTTGCAATGCTTGCTCAAATTATCGCATTTGCAATTGTACGCTTTATTTTACTTCCGAAAGTGGCAGAGCGTATCGAAAAAGATGAACTGCCAGCCGGTATTGTATTAGCCGCAGTTTCTGTTTCGGTCGGCGTATTGAATGCCGCTTGCATGACTTACTAGGAGGAACGATGAAGCGGAGTTCTAACGTTAAACGTTCTTCCATGGACAAAAGCTTAAAGCTTGGGAAAATTCTTCCCTTTGCTGCCTTTGGTGGTATTTTCTTCTTTGCTACGTACGAGTCAAAAACAGAAGGGTACATTTTTTCTGATGCTGATGAGTGTAAATCTAACTCGCCTGAGTTTAGTGAACAGTGTGACATTGCATACCAAGAAGCTTTAGCTCGTGCCGAACAAAATGCCCCTCGCTACCGCAGCGAGTTCGAATGCGAGAATGATTTCTACGAGGATGATTGTTACTACAGTTCCAGTTCCCGAGCTTATGTACCTAACTTTGGCGGTTTTTTTTACAGTCGCTCATTAAGCGGGTTGAAAGGTTATAACAAGAGCTATTACTCAGAGCCGATGTACCGTTATAAATCCAAATTCTATAATGGAGCAGGACAATTCTTTGGCTCCTACCGAAATCAGCCGACCAAAGTTGCGACGAATAGCCTTAATAAACGTGGTGGCGGCACCATTGGCAGGGCGATGTCTCGAGGCGGGTTTGGTAAAGCGGTGTCGGTCAGTCGAGGCGGTTAAAAAGCACTATGTTTCGACGAGAAATACAAGAGCGCGAAAACTGGCGTGAATTAGCACGCCAGTTTGGTTTTGGTTTCCATACCATGTATGACCAACCGTATTGGGATGAGAGTGCTTACTATCAATTCACGCTGGAGCAAATTGAGCGCGATATAGAAGCGCCCACTGAAGAGCTGCATCAGATGTGCCTGGCTATTGTGGATGAAGTCGTTCGGAGTGAGCGGTTGCTGACGCAATGTGCGATCCCTGAATCTATGTGGGAGCAGGTCGCTTCTTCATGGAGACGAAGCGAACCTTCGCTTTATTCGCGGCTGGATTTCGCGTACAACGGGACCTCGCCAGCAAAATTACTGGAAAACAATGCGGATACGCCAACCAGCTTGTTTGAAACTGGCTTTTGGCAGTGGGTGTGGCTAGAAGATGTTGTAAATAAAGGTCGAGTTCACCAGAGCGCGGATCAATTCAATATTCTTCAAGACTTTTTGATCGAGCGCTTTGCCGAAATAGCAAAATACCAACCAGGACAAACACTTCACTTTAGCTGCTGCAAGTACACTGAAGAAGATAAAGGGACTGTCCAGTATTTAGAGGATTGCGCGCGAGAGGCAGGGTTAGCAACGGCATTCGTGCATGTCGAAGATATTGGAGTGACGGAAGATGGTCTGTTTGTGGATGCTGACGACAGAGCGATTCGTTGGATGTTTAAGCTTTACCCTTGGGAGTTTATGTTTGAAGAGGAATATGCGAAGTACTTAGCGACTGCGAACGTAAACTGGTTAGAACCGATGTGGAAGTCGATTCTATCCAATAAAGCACTTTTACCGTTATTGTGGGAGCGCTTTCCTAACCACCCGAACCTTTTGCCCGCTTATTTTGCTAACGATTCAAAAGCGAACACTATGAGAGATTATGTCATCAAGCCACTATTTTCTCGAGAGGGCGCGAACATCGAGATCGTCATCGATGGAAAACGTTTTGTTAAAACGTCAGGGCCTTATGAATCTAAATTTAATATCGTCCAGCAATACCATCCACTACCTAAGTTTGGGCAAAACCATACGTTAATTGGCAGTTGGTTGGTCAATGATAGAGCTGCCGGTATTTCGATTAGGGAAGACAGTAGCTTAGTGACTCAAGATATGGCGCGGTATATTCCACATGTAATTTTAACATGATCAAAAAAGCTCTCCATTTGGAGAGCTTTTTGTCTATTCAGCCGTTCAATCTTGATGGTCGACAGCGTTGCGTCTATTGTTCTTCAGCTAATGCAACACCGCGCTGGGTAAGACCACATAACATCACTGGCATTGCATTGAAGATTTCCTCAAACTGCTCTAAGCCTTCCATACCTTGTTCGGCCAATGTTTCAATGGTCGTTTCTGGGTCGTAAAGCATAGTAAGAGAAAGTAAAACACCACCGAGTAGGGCATTATCTTCGCTATCCTCAGGCATCAACGTTTCCCAGTCATCACGCGCAAGTTGCCAGCCTTGTAATACACCTTCACAGAAATCGCGAGCCTGACTTGTTACAATGTCTTGCTCATCTAGCGCGCACCCTGCAGGCCACTGCCAAGTGCCTTCTAGGAGAGCGGGACGAGTTTGGTTCCACATTTGTACAATCTCGTCAATGTATTGCTCTAGTTGCTCACCGTCAGTAAATGGCGCTGTTTCTTCTCCACCCCATAAGAATGGCAACCACTCTTGAGGCATTAATACGTTTGGCGCTGCAGCCATCGCTGTTACAAAGCCTTGAGTTTTTGCTAGGTTTAGTAGTTTACCGTCAAGTTCTGGGAGAGAAAGGATGTCTTGTAGTTTCAAAATAGAATACCATTTGTTAATGGGCTGGTTGATTGCGCTCATCTTACCAATCAATTAGTGATAAATCGATATTAGGGAATGATTCACACATCTATGGAAATTCGCTCATCACTTAGAAAAAAAAGCATTCTCGCCCTAACACTTTACCTGTGCTTCTTTATCGCCACTATCGGTTCTGTCGCCTATTTGGTTGTTGAGCCACCGGTTAGACAAAAGCTAGAGCAAAACCTAGAGTTACGTACCCAACTCCTGGCTCTTGAGATAAAAGAGCCCCTCCTCAGTTCTACAGGTGTATTGAGCAGCTTAGTAGGGCTAGCCCAAGGGACTGAAAATATTCAATCTCTCAACACAATAATTCCACATATTCTTCAATTGAGTGACAAGATGCTTGTTAGTGGTGGCGTATGGCCTAAACCCGAGCTCAAAGCAGAACAATGGAGATATAGAAGTCTATTCTTCAATAAAAACAGTGATAGTGGTATTGACCAAATTCACTCCTACAATAACCCCGAATCTGGCGGTTATGATAATGAACCCTGGTATGTCGCTGCCGCCGATGCTCCGGTAGGTTCTGTTAGTTGGTCTACGGTTTACATCGATACCTTTACTCAGGTCCAGATGATTACCGCGTCTTCTCCGTACTACCAAAACGGTCGATTCGCTGGAGTTGTAACGGTAGACCTATCACTTGATGCACTTTTTCAGTTTATTCGAGAGCACACGAACCAGCATTCTTTGGGGGTAGTGGTTCGCGATGCTGACTCAAACGTGATTATTGAACACAACTTTCAACTGACGGACGAAATTTATGTCAGCGAGCTTGATTTCGGAGAGTTCGATTGGCGCATGGAAGTTGTCAACGCAAAAGCTAAAGTCGCTGATCAAGTGTTTGAACAAGTGATGAGCGTTGAGGGGAGGATCATTCCATTTTTGCTCTTGTGTGTCTTGGTCGGTTACTACTTACTGAATCGCTATATTGTTGAACCAATTGTTCGCATTGCCGCTAAGATTGATGACTCGAAAACTGGTGGGATCATAGATATTGACTATGATAGCGATGACGAAATCGGACAGCTTATCGAGAAGTTCAATGAAAAGACGATCTATTTAGAGCAGGAGAGAATAAAAGCTCAGGCTTCGACAAACGCTAAAACGGCATTCTTAGCCACATTGTCCCACGAGATTCGCACACCAATGAACGGTGTACTAGGAACTGCCCAGATACTGTTAAAAACACCACTTACCGATGAGCAGCGTAAGCACCTGAGAACACTTTATGATTCAGGTGATCACATGATGACATTACTCAATGAGATTTTAGATTACTCAAAAATTGAACAAGGGCATGTTGAGTTTGAAAATAAGCCTTTCCCAATTGAGTCGATTATCGGCAGTATCAAGAGTGTTTATCAAACGCTGTGTGCAGAAAAAGGTCTTCGCTTTAGAGTCGTCTCGCATTTACCAACGGGTCGTTGGTACAACAATGACAAAGCCCGTTTACGTCAAGTACTGTTCAATCTACTCAATAACGCTGTTAAGTTCACCGATCGTGGCATAGTAGAGGTAGAGCTAGCCGAGAAATCGAGTAAGGCTGGCACCAAGCTGATACTAAAGGTAAAAGATACAGGGATTGGTATTTCAAAAGAGGCACAAAAACGCATTTTTCGTCCTTTTGAGCAAGCGGAGTCATCAACGACTAGACGGTTTGGTGGTACAGGGCTTGGTTTAGCAATAGTCAAAGAAATCGCGGAACATATGGGTGGGCAAGTGGTTGTAGAGAGTCAGGAGGACGCTGGAACGACTTTTACTGTCGAGATTGCCCTTACACCTTGCAAGCCAGGTAAAGTAGAGTCAATCAATACACATAAATTGAACTGTAAAGGGTTGAAAGCACTCATTGTTGAAGACAACCGAACAAATGCGATCATTATGGAAACTTTCCTCCGAGCCAAGGGCTTTGAGTGCACAAGTGTCGAAAATGGTCAGCTTGCAGTCGATGAGGTTGCGATCAAACCATTTGATTTGATACTGATGGATAATCATATGCCTGTTCTAGATGGCGTTGGGGCCATATCAGCCATTCGAGCAATGAGTTCACCTGCTAAGTCGGTACTGATTTTTGGCTGTACAGCGGATGTGTTCAAAGAAACACAAGAGCGTATGATTAATGTAGGAGCAGATCACATAATAGCGAAACCAATAGTGGAGTCTGAATTAAATGATGCACTGTATCTTCATGCGACACAGTTATATCAGTACCAATCGGACTTTGATGGAAATGCAGCAGATAGCTTTAATGCTGAAAAGTGGTTACTCAACTTCTATGTCGCTCTAGATAATGGACATCTTAATGAAGCACTTGAGGCTATTTCAGCGATCATTGCGGAGGCTCCCCTTGAACTCAGTGACGACGTTTCTTCAGTCGCTGAACGGATAAGAAGTAACTTAAAGCGTCAGCAATCCCCAGACCAAGATGATATCGATACATTAACGATTTTGCTGGCCTCACCATAACTGAATCAATATGGCGCAACTGTGAATTGTTCTTACTATTCATACGTCATCCAGCTTCGTGACAAACTCTTCTAACCTGCAATGAACAGGCTTGCAGTTTTACTTTTACGAGTAAAGCAGCAAGACCTTCTACTGTGATTATATCGGTAATACTCTGAATTTTCGCAGCTTGGTAGCATAAGCTATAGGAGTGACTGTTTACAGTCCGAGTTTTGTTCTAACTTTACGCCAAAATAATTATCGTAACCCCTTTTTATGTAAGTGAAATCCGTGTTTTTGTACCATTTTTACGTAATTTTAGGCGTTTTTACTCGCCATTGGTGAAAAAAACTACTTTTACTTTAAAAGTTGGTTATAAATTTACAACTTAATTTTAAATACAGAACCATAAGCTAGTTTTTGTGTGCTCTAATTGCATCATTAACTGGCTTGGTGTCTTTTTAGTGGTTAATAGTTTTATTATTTTTATTAATTGCAGTGTTTGATTTTAAGGGTTTTGTAAATGAAGTCTCGTGGACCATTTTGTATTCGTCACGCCGCAGCGGATACCTTTGCTATGGTTGTTTTTTGCTTTATCACAGGGATGATTGTCGAGATTTTGATTTCAGGGATGACATTTGAGCAATCTCTAGCATCGCGTACGCTATCGATTCCAGTGAATATCGCCATTGCTTGGCCGTATGGGGTTTTTCGTGATTGGGTGCTGCATCAAGGTAGTAAGGTGTCGCCGTCTTCCTTTATGAAGAACATCTCTGATCTGGTCGCTTATGTACTATTTCAATCTCCAGTTTATGCGGGTATTTTATTCGCAGTTGGCGCGTCTACAGATCAAATTGTGACCGCAGTGGCAAGTAACGCTGTTATTTCTTGTGGCATGGGTGTGTTGTATGGGTACTTCTTGGACATGTGCCGCCGTTGGTTCCGTGTTCCCGGTTATTCTCAAAGCATGTAAATGCCCCAGTTTTGCTCAATTTAGTTACTTAGTGAGCAATCGATTCGAAAAGGGCGCTTTTTTTTATGTTTAGCCTTGACCATCAGGCACATAATCATTAAATTAGCGCCTCGTTAGCCAATGATGCTAACCAAAATTTGATTCGGTGAGTTGTCCGAGTGGCTGAAGGAGCACGCCTGGAAAGTGTGTATACGGCAACGTATCGAGAGTTCGAATCTCTCACTCACCGCCACATTCTATAAGCCCTTGTAGTGTAAGAACTTCTTATAATACAGGGGTTTGGTGTTTTAATGTAAGCTGCCTACTGGTACAAAGAGTAGGTACAATGTCGAACATCATGGCAAGTCCTTATAAGCATCCTCAGACTGGTGTTTACTACTTTAGAATGGCTGTCCCAAAAAAGCTGGTTCCTATAATCGGTAAGACAGTCTTCAAGAAATCTCTTCAAACGAAAAACCTTTCTGAAGCAAAGCAGCGATTTCCTCAGCATCTTGATGATGCGCTCAAGCAAATCGACTTCGCTAATTTAAAGCTATCTAATTCATCTGATATTGAGCTTAATGTCCGTGATTGCGCGATCATTGCCGAGCGTTGGTATCTGCGTGTCAAAGATGAGGTTGATGGTAATGGTAACTATGATTGCTATCTTCGATATGAATGGTATGGCGTTGAGGGCGATAAGCGTCTCCACGTATTCGGCTTATCTGACACATTTGAGTTTAGTGGTCTAGATGCGTCAAAAGCTACTGAAGAGGAATATCAAGAGCTTTTGGAAGGCTTGAAAGATTTCATTGAAGAACAGCTAAACATAGAAGGTTTAGTTGTATGTGAGACAAGCGCTTCATATAGACGTTTGGTTTACGCTTTTTACGATTACGCCCGTCGAGTTGAGTCTCTCTGTTTGGCTCGTCACAAGCGAGACTTTGGGTATGAGCCAGTGACCACTCCAATCGCTAGTGAGTCCCTTTCAGTGTCTAAGCCTGATAAGATACCATCTAGGGCTTTGAAACCATCTCAGAACTCCATTTCGAGCCTATTGAAGCGTTACCTTGAGTCTGCATCTATTAATGGCAAAGCTTCTCAATCCTTGGCAGAGGTTGAGTCTCAGATAGAGCGTCTTATAGAGATAATAGGGGATCTAGATGTTGCTGATGTAACGAGAGGTCATATCTCAAAATACAAAGATACCCTGTTACAATTGCCTAAGTCTAAAGCTAAAGAGATTAGAAACAAATCAGTACCTGAGCAGCTTGAGCTTGTTAAAACAAAAGGGCTTGAGACAATATCTCCTTCAACCGTTAAGACTATTCTCAGAAAGACTTCTCCTGTATTTGGCTATGCTGTTGAGCTTGGTCTGATAGACGTCAACCCGTACAAAGGCGTAACACTTCCTAAAGTACAGAATAAGTCTGCGGTAGCGGAAGCTAAAGGTTTTACTCCTAGTGAGATCAATCAGTTATTTAAGCTAGATATATTCACTGATGTCACTGCTAGTAAGCCTTATGGCATGGCTTGTTATTGGGTGCCTCTTCTATGCAGGTATACGGGTTCTCGGATTGAAGAAATGGTTCAACTCAGAAGTTCAGATATACAACGATCAGACGAAGATATTCACTTTATTTATGTTCGTGAGGGTGAAGAGCAGAACGTAAAAAACGTTAAGTCTGTTCGACAAGTACCGATTCATGAGCACCTCATTGATTTAGGCTTTTTGGATTATGTGGCGTCCTGTGGAGAGTTTCTATTCCCTGAGCACAAGCCAAACAAACACGGTAAAAGGTCTGGTGCTATTGGTAAGTGGTGGAGTAAACAGGTCAAGACGGTAGGCATAACCAAGCAGCCATCACACTCGTTTAGGCACTCTTTGAGAACAGTTTTGCGTGGTCTAGGAGTGGTTGATTCTGTTAGTGATGCTATCACTGGTCACGCTCCGGCTAATATCGGTGCAGCATACGGTACGGTTGATATGAAGGCTAAGAAGAAAGCAATAGACTGTTTGCCTAGGTTGGCTGTCCCACGTCTTTGGTAGCTTTTAGTTAATGTGTTTACACTGTTGTGTACACCTAAAGTCTCCCCACTGTTCACACGTGTACACTTTGGTCTTAAATAGCCCGTAGGCCTTGTTGTATAAGGCTTACGAGCTCGCAATGTTATTTCTAAAAGTCGTAGTTTTCGGTTACGTTAGGGGCTTTATTTCCACTATTTTTATCTTGAATACTCCCTTCGATAGTCCCAGCTTGTTCCAGCCACTTACTCCGTTGAGATATCGAGATACCTAATTGAGATCCCCTAGTGACCTTTCTTAAACCTTCCCTGAAGATATCCTCTCCAAAGAACTCAATGAGGCGGCTGATGCTATTTGAGACGTCTTTAATTTGCTTTTGCTCCCACTGCTCATCATCTTTGTCAGATATATTATCTTTGCCCTTAAAAGCATCTGAGAGGCGTCTAATCTTCGGAAACCCCTTAGAGTCCCAGCAGCTTTGGGGTAGGTAATAACGTGACTCCAAGCCAAACTGGAGGCCTTCAACAAAGCTCTCTAAGTCGTTCATCTCGATGTCAGTCCCTAATGCTTCTTTACAAGCTTTTAAGCCGTTAGCAATGTGTGCAGCCTGACCACGACTACATCCAACAAGCTCACATACTTGAGAGACGCTTAGGTCAAACTCTCGGTTAACAATTAGCTTGCGAAACTGAGCTTGCATTACTTCATCTTTAGTAACTCCAACCCCATGCGCTTGATTGACATCTTGGGCTGCTGAGAATGCCTCAGCGTAAGTACGGTTTTCTATGATCAACGAGTTAATCATCAATTCAGCATCGGGGTTTTCTTCAAGGTACTTCAAACAAGCTCCAGTGCGGTGGAAACCATCCACTACGTAATACTTATCATCAACCACAAAAACAGTGATAGGCTGCCTTATAGGCTGTCCATTACGAAGGTCTTCAAGAATCTCCTTGCTTTGACTCTCTTGCTTAATCTCTTGCGCTGAACGTACTCGTTTGTCTTTTATGAGTTCAACGTCACGGGCTTGCATCGCGGGATCGAGTATGAGAGTTCGAGGGTCTAAATACGCAAATCTGCTATCTGCCATGAATTGATTCATAGTGTGTTATGTACCTGTAGGTCTATGACTGATTATTAATGTTTCTCTTTTTGGTTTGATTGGAACCCTAGGAGGGGGGAGGGTTCGGGGTAATGCGAATCCATCACGATTGCACTGCCCAGCTATTTTTACACAATATGTGCGCTTGGTTTTTTGATTTTTACTTACTTGAGGTTTGTTGATAGAGCTCTTTGTACTGTTGAAAGAGAGACTCCTACTTGAGCTGCTATTTTCCTTAAAGACATTCCTTGTGAACGTAGCTCAGCGATACGCTGGTGGTTAGTTGTGTTAGTTGGTCTACCTTTATATTTCCCTGCTGCTTTAGCTTTCTCAATGCCTTCCTGACGTCTTTCCTGAATCATTGCTAACTCGAATTGAGCTACAGCTCCTAGCATGTTCAGCATGAGCTCAGACATATGATCGCTTCCACCAGCATTAAAGCTTAGGTTTTCCTTGTGGAATCTCACGCTAACACCTTGGTTAGTCCAGTCGTTTATTAGCTGCTTTAAATCAACCAAATTACGCGCTAGGCGGTCGATGCTATGAACGTGGATTGTATCTCCTTCTCGAACGTAGTCTTTAAGAGCTTCTAATGCTGGTCGTTTAGTTGAGCCACCACTGCATTTATCTGTAAAGCTCTTATCAAAGGTGATACCAGAATCTGTAAGTTGACGGTCTGTATTTTGGTTTGTGGTCGAAACACGTAGATAAGCTATGTGTGCCATTAGGTGTACCCGTTTAACTCTAAGATGTTAGAAATTTTATTGTGGTCACAATTCAAATTCAACCCTATTGGGTACTGTTTGATCAAGGTTTGACCGTAGTCGTTTGGGTATACCTAATGGGTACGTGCAATGCTGACGGCTTGCACCATGTTATTGTTTTTCTTTATCTAGTATTGTTTATATATAACTCCAGTAAATAATATTTATTGCATTAGCCAATAGATAAAAGCGATAAACACAAATGGCATAACTAACTCTATATTGCACAAGAGAAATATTACTAAAATAAAGTAGTCATATGGCGTTGGGAGAATGAAATAGAGTGCTATAGCAATCAACAGAAATACACCGTTTACTGTATTTTTTTGACCAATGAAGAAGGCTGTATTGCGCAATATTTGCATCATTTTTGTATACCTAAATCTAAGTGACGTTGTACTTTCTGTAATATCTTAAGTGCGTAGCAAGTTTTTTCAAGCTGGTTTTGAAGAGAAGGCTGAAAGGTGTCTTGCTATAGCAAAAGGCCTTTTTATTGCAAACCGTTGAACTGAATCCGTTGTACAAAATACTGGTACAAACCTTCAAAGTGGTATATTGTTAAGTGGTTGATTTTAATTGCTTTAAACTTGGTAGCTTGCAATCGAGAGTTCGAATCTCTCACTCACCGCCACATTCTAAAAGGTCTGATTTATCAGGCCTTTTTTCATATCTGCACTAAAGTAATGCATCATTGAAAGTACATAAGAGTACTCAGAGTGCAAACGCAACTCTATCTACAAGCCAACTGTTCATATCTCACCTCGATACAACGCCAAAATTGAAGAAGCTATACAGAGGCAGCCATAATCTGATTGGTGCGGGTTAGCCCATCCGCTTTAATCTAGAATTTAGCACCCATATCACATGAGGTATGAATACGGCCACAAGAATGAACGTATTGCTACTAGATGCTAAGCAAAACAGCCATGAACACGAATACAACAGCAATCATAACAAAGAGATCTGTGTTTGGATTGAGGTCATCTGGGTTAAATTTTTCAATGCTTTGCGTCGTTTCGCATCGTATCTTCATGTTCTTGTCCTTATTTCATGTACTATTTCAACAGCAACATAACATGCAATTGAGTGTTCACAAGTCATAAAAAGCATAAGTATACTTGCACCTCATTGAGCGCAAAAAAAATACTCAAAGCGTTTTAAAGTGGCGGTCTACCTTTTGTAACATCAAATGTTCTTTCTGTTTTTGTGCCTGTATCGCTATAGTTGAGAAACGGTTATCTCGTTCTAGTTAGGAACAAACTACTGGCTGCCGCTACATTCTCTCAGCGTTCCCACTCAGTCGCCTTGGGTAGATACTTTAGTCGTTGAGTACTGCAAAAAAAACGCCGCATGAGCAGCGGCGCTTTGTTGAGGAATTCCCTTTCCTACTTGTAGCTAAGTTCTGTCGCTTTGCCTTTGAAGATCCGGTATACCACAAAGGTGTAAAGCAATATCACCGGCATAACAATCATCACACCGTAGCCCACGATTATTAATGTCGCAGGTGAGGAGGCCGCTTGTTGTGCGGTCATCAACCCCGGCACAACTTCTGGGAAGAAGCTGTACGCAAGACCGAGAAAGCTCAACGCGAAAATGACGGTGACACCAAAGAAAGGCCAACGCACACCCAGATCATTCACCATTGGAACCTGACGCAAATAGCGATCAACTAGGAAGATGGTTGCCAATACAATTAACGGAACTGGGGCAAGCAACAAGATTTCTGGGAAGCTGAACCAACGCAAGGCAACTTGTTGATTTACAATTGGGTTTACAACGCTAACCACCAAGATTCCTAAGGCCGCTAACCAACCAGCACGGCGAGACCAACGGGCCGAGCGTATTTGCAAATCACCTTCCGTTTTTAGTACTAACCATGCGCCACCGATGTAAACGTACGCCGCTGCTACACAAAGTGCGCTTAACCAAGCAAAGCCAAATGCTTCGGTTGATTGTTCAAATCCCATGATGTAACGACCCACCATGTAACCCTGAGTTAGTGCGGTGATTAGCGAGCCAATTCTGAAGCACCAATCCCAATGAGGTTTATGATCCGAGTTCGCTTTGGCTCGGAAATCGAACGCCACGCCACGCATTATCAGTGCGATAAGCATTATGGCGGTCGGCATATAGAGCTCCGTTAAAATCAAACTGTGAGCGGTAGGAAAGGCAATCAACAAAATACCAACGGCTAACACCAACCACGTTTCGTTCGCGTCCCAGAAAGGGCCGATAGAGGCTATCATTCGGTCACGTTGCGCTTCATTATCACTTGGTAAAAGGATACCGACGCCAAGGTCGTAGCCGTCGAGCACAGCATACATAAAGACCGAGAAGCCAAGCAGCAGAAGATAAATTTCTGGTAGATAGTCGAGCATGATTAGGCCTCTTGTTGTGTCAGTGGGACTTCATGGGCTGCAATGTCTTTGCGCGCCAAATAGAATAGGGTATGGATGTACGCAACCAGCAATGCAGCATAAATGGCTAAGTACATAATGAGCGAAGTCATCACGCTACTGCTCGCAACCGTGGTGACGGCTTCTGATGTACGCAATACACCGCTGACCAACCAAGGCTGTCGGCCAATCTCAGTAACATACCAACCCGCCAATGTGGCTATCCAACCGGAGAACGTCATGGCTAATACCGTGTACAGGTAAGGTTTAGGTAACGCTTTTTTGCGTGCTAGCGTCACCGCGCCATACCAGCTAACCAGCAGCATAAGGACACCTACACCAACCATCACGCGGAAACCAAAGAACAGGGGCTTCACTGGTGGGTGGTCAGGCGCAAACTCGTTAAGTCCCTGGATTTCCCCGTCTAAGTCATGCGTAAGAATCAAACTCGCCAACTTAGGGATGCCCACTTCAAAATCATTGCTGCGAGTTTCTTCATTTGGCATCGCAAATAGTAGAAGAGGCGCGCCTTGCTCGGTCTCCCACACACCTTCCATCGCTGCAATTTTTGCAGGTTGATGTTCAAGCGTGTTTAACCCGTGAAGGTCACCGACAAAGATTTGTACCGGGATGAACCCAGCCGCCGCGAACAGCGCGACTTTTAGGCCAAGTTTGGCTGAGCGGTGATCTGACTTTTTCATTATTTGATAAGCCGAGATACCTGCAATCAAGAAGCTGGCAGTCAGCGCCGATGCTAATAGCGTGTGTAGAAGACGGTACGGTAAAGAAGGATTGAAAATGACTTCTTTCCAACTGGTCACATGAACAATGCCGTCAATCACTTCATAGCCACTTGGTGTGTGCATCCAGCTGTTAAGCACCAGAATCCAAAATGCGGACATACTTGTCCCAACAGCAACCAGAACGGTGGCGAGAGTATGAACCCATTCCGGTACTCGTCCTCGTCCAAAAAGCATTACACCCAGGAAGGTGGCTTCCATAAAGAAGGCGGTCATCACTTCGTATCCGAGCAATGGTCCAGCTACGTTTCCGACTCGTTCCATAAAGCCTGGCCAGTTGGTACCAAACTGGAAACTCATCGTAATGCCGGATACCACACCCAAGGCGAAAGTGAGAGCGAATATCTTGACCCAGAAGTAATAAACATCGAGCCATACGGGGGCCTGTGTGCGGTTATATCGCCACTTGAAAAACACCAACATCCATGCCAACGCGATGGTGATGGTCGGGAAGAGAATGTGAAAGCTGATATTGGCCGCGAACTGGATCCGCGACAGCATGAGGGTATCTAACATCTTGGTTCCTCAAAAACGTGCCATACTAAAAATCGTGTCTATCTGTAATTTAGTTACGAAAAGTCGGGCAGTTTGGATTCATGTATCGAGAAATACAGGTGATTCTGTTTTCTTCTAACCATGATTTATATCAACTAAGGGAAAGAAAGGAGTGTAGGAAATTGTCTCAAAATGCCACTAATAGTCGCGAGAAGTGAGTAAAAGAAAGCAAATGTAACTGAAGGAGCATGGATTAAGATTAGTTCGAATTATCCTTATGATGGTTTCGATAATCCTGAAATAAAATTACAAAAACAATATTTTTAGTAAGGAAAATTGCCTTGCCTTCACTTTGAACCTCCATACTATTTATACACTAGTCATGTCGAGATCATCTCAAACACAGCAAACTTACTGGCAGTTAAGGTGGGAAACTTTAGCTAATTGATAAACTTAAAATTGCACTGCTAATGACATGTGCATCATAAGTTCGTTAGCACTCGACCAGAAGTGCGATAGGCTACATTTTTATACTAGCGAACGATTTGGCTCTAGGTAATTCGGCTTTCACTAGATCAACAAGTCGACTGCGGACCATTTTCGATTCCTGATGAGTTTCAATCCAAACTGACACTTACTTTTCAGCAAGTGTGCTAGTGTCTTTCTTGTTATTTATTAAATAATTAATAAATGCCTATATGGTAAAGAGAGTTGTGGGCAGCTATCTCGAGCAGTAGACTGGCGCTAGCCAGAGAGTCTGACTTTGAGGGGGGCATTCTACATGAACCTTGGATTCTGCCACCGCAAAGCTGATATTGAATTTGATGGAGATGGATAATGAACGACAGTTGGGCTAATTTCTTTCCTTACTTTGCTGGAGCTTTTAAGCTTATTGTATTAGGGATAGGAGCCTACTTAGCCATTAAATGGCATTTTGACGAAGAGCGAAGGGTAAGAGAAGCGAAAGGTGTGGTGTTTGATAACCCAAGTCTCATGAAAAAGTTTGCGAAGACGCTAACTCTGCCATTCCTTTTGTGTCTTCTCGTTCTTCTTGTTATATATGCTACCAACTGGTTCCTGTACTGACAGCGTTATTGTTTGTTGTAGTAAAGTTGAATGCTGCCACCTCTGAGAGTCGAGCCGTAGTTGAAGTTAACGCCTATGCCGAAATTGTCCAACCAATCAAAGGGCTTTGGTGCATAAAATAGCCATCCTATAGAAGCTTCGTAGTAATGCGGACTTCCCAGTTCATCGCTTAAATCATGCGAAAGGTCGACTCTTTTAATCCCGGTAAATAAAGCTTGCTCACCGTGATAAATATTGTAGTAACCGGTGATTTCATTAGATAGGTACCAACCTTTAGGGTTGCCTATATTGCCGTTATTTGCGCTTCCCCAGCTGTGCCCAATGAACGAATTCAATGTCGAACTGGCATGCCATTTCCCCCAACTTGTGGGAGACGTGTATTTGGCTTTAATGGATGGTTGAACTATTGCCGCCCATGCTGAAACGTTAACGGCACGGCCGTCTAGGATTCTTCCAATGATGGATGAAAGTTTATTATCGGTAGAGAATGAGTTTTTATAACGCATAAGGTGAGTCGTCGTTCTGGTGCTAAGGGTGACGTTTTCACTTGCTTTGTATAGATACCCATAACCAATCGATGCACCGTATGTCCTTTCCTTGAGAAGATCCTTACTTGTGCCGAATAGTTTGAGATCATTCTCTGTTTGTATCGTAAATGCCTTAAACGACAGCTCATGTAAGTCCTCGCTGCCCTCTATGTCAAAGTTAGTCGTGTAAGGGAGAACATATACGGATTTGCTTCGACGTTCATTGATTGACTCGTCAGTCCCGAACTCTGGGTTGGCGGTATCAAATAATGCATTCGGATCAAAGTCGCCAATACCAAACGCAATTGCGTCAGTGTCGGACAGCAAAACCGCGATAGAAAAACGTTGTTGGAGAAGGTTGCTAATTTCCTTATCTAGTGGATCCGCTTGAGCAGTGTGAGGAAGTGAGAGTAGGAGAGTGAGCGAAACGACTCGCCACTCCACTGAGGCGAAGTTGGGTTGGAACATTTTGGCTCTTTCAAATGGTTCATGCATGGAGTTTTTGGACGTACCGGTACGCTAACATTAGTTTAATCGTTGAATGGTCGGTGTAACTTTGAGAAATCTATGTTTTCTCATATTGATATGAAAAAGTTCCTTAAACGAGTTTAGCTTCAATGTGTATGCTGCACCAGATTTGTTTAGCAACATCATTCTTTTCTGAAGATGTAGCAAAACTTTGTGACTAGGTTGCATTATTTTCTTGAATGCGTCTCTTGAGAGGAAAATAGCAAACTTTTTTATTGCCTTGGCGCTCAAGAAAATCTGAATCGTTCACTGTGCTACAGGTTACTTCGAAAACTTGTAAGCACCCTGTCTGCCAACATCACGACTAACATCATCAAGGATTACCCTTAAATACGTCAGATAAACAATGGTTTTTTTGAGCTTTAGAAGAAATGTTCGGACTTTTGCATATTCCGCGGTGGTGCTCAATCCAAGAACTGTGTTTTGTATGTGTTCTCAGTAAATCATTGAGTCGATCTATTCTTCAAAATGTGGTCCCTTTTAATTCACTTTCTGTTACATATTTTTCGTTTTGAAAGAGCATTTTAATTTGCATCTTTTGAAAAGATCTCTTTGTTAAATTTTGTATAAAATCAACTAATTGTTGAAATTAGAACCCTTGTCAAAAAGTCATTAGATTTCATGTTGAATAGCCTCTTTTACCTAATAGTATACTCTATTTGTTTGATATAATTTCCGGCAGTTTGTATACCATAAATAAAGAGAGTCTATTCATGTTCCAGAACTTAACGATCAAGCAGAAGATAGTGATTCCGCTGTCATTGATTATTGGATTGTTTATTGTGAGCTCTGTATTAAACGTTATGACAAGTTGGAAGCAATCTGAATTGAGTGAGACACTCAACGAACAGATCGTGCCGAACTTATTAACGATTGAGGATGCTTACCGCGATCTTTACCAAGCTACATCTGCAATCCAAGGTGTTGCTCTTTCTGATACTCAAACCGATATTGATCACCACATCGGTGAATACAAAGACAACGCATACAAAGCGCTGCCGCGTATGGAACAAATGATTGAGCTATCGCAAGCCGGTGTGACGCCTTCTACACATGGTAATGAAGTTCGAACGCTTGTCTCTTTGGGTGAAAAATGGTTAGCAAGTTATGAGGTGATGCTACGTTTACCTCAATCTCAATGGCGTGGTTACTACAATGAGCACAAACATACCTTTGAAGACCAATTTATCGAGGTTAGAGCGCAGCTTAACGTTGTAAAAGATGCAATAGAAGAAAAGCAAAGCCAATTGAAGGACGAAATATCAGCGGCTGCAACAAGAGCAGAACTCATTCTTGAGGCTGGCATTGTGATTGTTATTTTTGCCGCTATCGCGATGGCTTTTTTGTTGTTACAAACGGTTGTGAAGCCTATCAATGATATTAAAAATGCGATGACAGAAATTGCGTCCGGTGAAGGTGATCTAAGTCAGCGAATCGATGTAAAAACACAAGACGAAATTGGCAATTTAGCAGACGCATTTAACCAGTTTGTGTCCAAAATTCAAATGACAGTCGCTCAGGTAATTGAAAGCTCAAATACCTTACGTAACGAAATGGCAAATCTTAGCTCGTTGACCACGACCATCGCGAACTCGACCGTTTCTCAGCAAAAAGATAGCGAGGCGGTAGCGGCGGCAGTGCATGAAATGCAAGTCACCAGCAGAAATGTAAGCGATAGCGCTAACGAAGCTGCGGTTGCGAGCCAAACAGCGAATGATGAACTTACCAATACCAATGTTATTTTGGATCAAACGGTTAGCTCAATTCGTAGCCTCGCAAGTGAAATCGAAAGCGCAAGCCACGTCATTAACACATTGGATCATGATGTGAGTAACATTGCGTCCGTACTGGATGTAATTCGTGGTATTGCCGAGCAAACAAACTTATTAGCGCTTAACGCAGCCATTGAAGCGGCTCGCGCTGGAGAGCAAGGGCGAGGCTTTGCTGTGGTAGCGGACGAGGTTCGTTCTTTAGCCAGTCGTACGCAACAGAGTACGGGAGAAATCCAAACCATGATTGAAAAGCTACAATCTGGTGCAGGACAAGCTGTAGAAGTGATGCGCGGTAGCCAAAATAGCAGTGATGAAACGATCAAGTCCGCTGGCCGAGCGAGTGAATCCCTTTCTGAAATCTTGAACGCGATTTCACGTATGAACGAGATGAATACACACATTGCAACGGCTGCGAGCCAGCAAAGTACAGTAAGTGACGAAGTAAATAGCAACGTACAAGGCATTGCAGACAGTAGCACTTCAATTGTGGAAATCGTAAACCAAGCGCAAGCTTCTTTAGCCATGTTGTCAGAGCAAACTCAACGTTTAGATCATCAGGTCAGTCAGTTCAAAGTATAAGCTTGAGAACAGCAATCTCACTGACGAAATAACCCGCTTCTTAGCGGGTTATTTTTTAGATAAGTGGCGAACCTGACTTGTGAAATTTCGACTATATTTACATTCCTTTCTCACTTTAGTTCGTATACCAGAGTGGGCAAATAACCCTAGACAGCGGTAACAAACTCTGTACAGCGTGATGATGCTTTTATCATCACTTTTGCTGCTTTTTAACCATTGCAATTGCACACAGGAAAATGTGATTTCCAACCCAAAATCTTCAAATTTGAGAACTTCATAACACCTTTACCATAAACGTTTTTCGTAAGCGTATAGAACTGTAAATTTTGTTGTATGTACAACACTGGGTATTTATCATCCTAATTAATTTGTTCTGGATATACATCCATTAGTCATTATTAAGTCATTCTAGAAGCTTTTAATAAGGAATCTTGAAGGCTTGTCGGTAGATAAGAGAGAAAAATTCATGAGACGTAAAACCACGCTATCTCTGCTGATTGCGTCGAGCCTTTTTGTGGTTGGATGTCAACCTAGCGAAGAAGGATCGAGCCAAGGTGGGGGGCCTGCGCCCGTAACCGAAGTAGAAGTGTTAACAGTGCAGCCAACGCGCCAAGCATTGACAGTAGAGTTGCCGGGTCGTAGCAGAGCATTCAAAGAAGCAGAAGTTCGTCCGCAAGTCACTGGCATTATTTCGGAGCGAAATTTTGTTGAAGGTGGCCTTGTTGAACAAGGACAGTCGCTATATCAAATTGATGATTCATCATTTCAGGCGGATTTGCTGAGCGCTGAAGCGGAATTAATTCGTGCGCAAGCTGCGGCAGAGTCGACCTATGCCACGGTGAAGCGTTACAGAACCTTGATCACCAAAAAATCCATCAGCCAACAAGACTTGGATGAAGCAGAAGCGGCATACAAAGAAGCGAAAGCGCAGGTCCTAGTCGCAAAAGCCAAGATCAACACAGCAAAAATCAACTTAGATTATACGCAAGTCAAAGCTCCGATTAGCGGGGTGATCGGTAAATCGAGTGTGACAGCGGGTGCGTTGGTTACGGCTAACCAAGCTGCCAAATTAGCGACCATTCAGCAGCTTGACCCTATCAATGTTGATATTGTGCAATCATCCGCGCAACTGCTGCGTTTGAAAGCATCACTCTCCCAAGGCCATATGCAAGAAGATGACTCTGCGCAAGTTACATTGATGCTTGAAGATGGCAGCACTTACGAACACAAAGGCACAATGAAATTTACTGAGGTCAATGTGAACGAAAGTACGGGCAGCGTGACGCTTCGTGCCGAATTCCCAAACCCTGACGGTTTGTTGCTACCTGGAATGTTTGTTCGTGCGACGGTCATTACTGGTGTCGACCCTGATGCGATTCTAATACCACAAAATACGGTATCTCGTGATGCGACAGGTAAAGCGACAGTGATGACGGTTAATGGCGAGAACAAAGTGGAAGCGAAACCAGTGAAGACTGCCGAAGCGATCAATAGCCAATGGCGCATTATTGATGGTTTGAACGCGGGTGATAAAGTCATTACCGCCGGTTTACAAAAGGTAGGGCCAGGCAGTTCGGTAACTATCCAAAACGGTGAACAGGAGTAATCATGGCACGATTTTTTATCGATCGTCCGGTATTTGCTTGGGTTCTCGCGATTCTAACGATGTTGGCGGGGGTAATGTCATTATTCAATTTACCCGTCTCGCAATACCCAACGATTTCACCGACGACGATCACCATCAGTGCTCGCTATCCAGGTGCATCAGCAAAAACCGTTGAAGACTCGGTAACGCAGGTTATCGAGCAAAACATGACAGGATTAGATTACCTTCGCTACCTATCATCGAGCAGTGATGCATTTGGTAATGCGACAATTACCCTGACGTTTGATAGCGAAGCTGATCCTGATATCGCGCAAGTACAGGTGCAGAACAAACTGCAATTGGCATTGACTTCATTGCCGATGGAGGTACAAAACCAAGGTATTGTCGTCAATAAATCCAATACGGCATTTCTCATGGTTGTCGCAGTTTATTCTGAAGATCCTGACTTTACAGAAAACGATATCGGCGACTTTGTTGTAACGAATATTCAAGACCCGATAAGTCGTGTAACTGGCGTAGGACAAGTGCAGGCGTTTGGTGCGCAGTATGCGATGCGAGTTTGGCTGGATCCATTTAAGCTAACGCAATTCAACTTGACCGCGATCGACGTAGCAAATGCAATCAGTGAACAGAACGCGCAAGTTTCTTCAGGTCAACTTGGTGCGGCACCTGCGCAGGAGGGTCAGTTGTTGAATGCTACGATTTCTTCTGCAAGTCGTTTGAGCAGTGTAGAAGAGTTCCAAGACATCATTCTTAAGTCCGACGCCAGTGGTTCGAATGTTTATTTGAAAGATGTAGCTCGCGTTGAGCGTGGTGCAGAAAGTTATGATATTCGAGGCCAATATAATGGCTTCCCAGCATCGGGGTTAGGTATTTCATTAGGTACTGGCGCAAACGCGCTTGAGACAGCCAATGCGGTAAAAGAGCGCTTAGAACAACTGAGTGCAACGTTCCCAGAAGGGTTGCAGATTGCTTACCCATTTGAAACAACACCATTCGTCAAAGCCTCGATTCAAGAAGTGGTTAAAACGCTATTAGAAGCTATTCTTCTTGTGTTCTTAATCATGTACCTGTTCTTGCAGAACTTCCGTGCGACGATCATTCCAACGATCGCAGTGCCTGTCGTATTGCTCGGAACCTTCGCTATTTTGTACGCGACTGGATTTAGCGTAAACACGTTAACCATGTTCGCGATGGTTCTGGCTATCGGTTTGCTGGTGGATGATGCCATCGTTGTGGTGGAAAACGTCGAGCGTGTGATGCATGAAGATGGTTTAGAGCCCAAAGAAGCGACCAAAAAATCGATGGGGCAGATCACTGGTGCCCTGATTGGTGTGGGGTTGACGCTTTCAGCGGTATTCGTCCCTATGGCGTTTATGTCTGGTTCTACCGGGGTTATTTACCGTCAGTTCTCGATAACTATTGTGGCGGCTATGACGCTTTCCGTTTTGGTTGCGATAATTCTGACTCCGGCATTGTGCGCTACGTTGCTGAAAAAAGGCGATGCTGAGCTTCTAGAGAAGAAAGGCTTCTTTGGCTGGTTTAACCGCAAGTTTGATGCGATGACAGCAGGCTATGAAACCGGCGTTGCCAAACTTCTAAAACGCACAGGTCGCATGTTGGTTGTATTTTTGGCAATGAGTGCAGGTGCTGGCTGGTTATTTATGAACCTTCCAACGTCATTTTTGCCAGATGAAGACCAAGGCACAGTATTCTCAATGGCTATTTTGCCGCCTAACTCAACACAAGAACAGACGGAAAAAACACTTGAGAAAATGCGCGACTTTTACCTTGTGGATGAGAAAGACAACGTGAAATCCGTTTTCTCCGTTGCGGGCTTTAGTTTTGCAGGCCAAGGCCAAAACATGGGGATGGCATTTATCGGCCTGAAAGATTGGTCTGAGCGTGAAGCGCCTGGCGCTGATGCGGCTTCCATTACGGGCCGAGCGATGGGGCACTTCTCTACCATTAAAGAAGCTTTGGTATTTGCGTTCGCCCCTCCAGCGATTCAAGAGCTAGGTAACTCGACAGGTTTCGATTTCTATCTCCAAGACTCGTTGAATAAAGGGCACGATGCATTAGTTGCGGCTCAAGGGCAACTTCTGGGCATGGCAGCACAAAACCCGAAACTTGTCGGTGTTCGTCCAAACGGTCAGGCAGATGCGCCAATGTACAAAGTGAACATTGACCACGTCAAACTTCGTGCTTTGGATGTCAGTATCAATGACGTAAACCAAATCCTGTCAGCTGCATGGGGCGGGGCTTACATTAACGATTATATTGACCGCGGTCGTGTGAAGAAAGTGATGGTGCAAAGTGATGCGGAATACCGCATGCAGCCAAAAGACTTCGATTCATGGTACGTACGCAACGCTAAAGGAGAGATGGTGCCTTTCTCTGCTTTTGCGAGTGGCGAGTGGACCTATGGTTCTCCTCTTTTGCAGCGCTTTGATGGTTTGCCAGCAATGAATATTCAAGGCGGTGCAGCTCCTGGTGTAAGTACTGGTGAAGCCATGGAAGAAATTGAAGCAATGGTAGAAAAGCTACCGGAAGGCTTCACGGTGAACTGGAATGGTATTTCGTATGAAGAGCGCCTTTCCGGAAACCAAGCGCCGATGCTATATGCGCTATCTATCCTCGTCGTATTCTTAGTTCTTGCCGCTTTGTATGAAAGTTGGTCAGTACCTTTCGCCGTGGTGTTAGTTGTTCCTCTTGGTGTGCTTGGTGCTGTGCTTGCGGTAATGACGCGCAGTATGGATAACGATGTGTTCTTCCAGGTGAGCTTATTAACGACGGTCGGCTTGGCAACCAAAAACGCCATTCTGATTGTTGAGTTTGCAAAGGACTACTATGAGAAAGGCGCTGGGCTTATCGAAGCAACCTTACATGCTGTTCGCGTTCGTCTGCGCCCAATTATCATGACATCGCTTGCTTTTGGTTTGGGTGTGGTACCACTTGCTATCAGTTCAGGTGTGGGATCGGCAGGTCAAAACGCAGTGGGTACCGGCGTACTTGGTGGCATGATCAGTGCCACGATATTGGGTATATTCTTCGTCCCAATCTTCTTTGTAGTGGTTGAGCGATTGTTTGATCGACGTGCGAGAAAAGAGTCCGAGGCAGAGTTGTCTGAGACCAGCACTAAACCCACTCAGCAAAGCGAGTAGGACTTGGTTGTTTTAACTGAGTTATACTAGTGATAATAAACACGATTAAAGGGCGCTTCGGCGCTCTTTATTTTATGTTTTCACTTGGTGGTTACCGTCTATGACGCGAGCCTGAAAGACGGCGTGTTGTGTGCAGTATCAGCACAGCCTTTTCGGCCGAATGAAAGCCTAAAGAAGAAAAACGACGATGAAAGATCAGAAAATTTCCCCAATTTCCGTTTTGGATCAAAGTCCTATGTTTGTTTGTGGTGTGATGCAGCGCATGTACCGCAATCGTGCCCAAGCCGAGCTCTCTCGGCAAAATTTGATGACACTAGAAATGGCAAGTGCACTGGCCGCTTTAGAAGAATTTCAGCCTATGAGCCAGCAAGCGTTAGCTGATGCGGTTCGAACTGAGCGAAGTGTAGCAAAGCGGATGGTGGACAATCTGGAAAAGAGAGGGTTTGTTCAAGTTTCTAAAAGTAAATCGAATCAGCGCCTTAAAATGCTAAGCATGACAAAAGAGGGGGCAAATGCTTTAAAGCAAGTTCATCAAATCATGACGAATTTACAGAAAGAGTTTTTTTCTTGTTTGTCGGAATCTGAAGCGAGTGAATTTTTTCGTCTGGTAAGAAAGCTCACTTTTGCGAATCACGACCAGTAACTTACATCAATGCCGTCTAGCGTCTTTATTTTATCGCTGGCCAATTATATTAAGTTGTAGAACTTAAGAAATAGGATGCCCAACGTACAGGTCACGGTAGAAAGCACCGTAGTGAGTGCGATGATATTTGCAGCTAACGTGGCATTGCCTCCCATGGAACGCGCCATGACATAGCTGGCAGCAGCGACTGGAGAGGCGTTCATAAAGAAAAGAATACCTAGCTCAATTCCTCGAAATCCTACTAAGTAAGCTCCCATGGTGATGATGACTGGCGCTACGATGAGCTTGTAACTGCTCGCAAACCAAGATGGACCTTTCTCTTTTCTCATCAAGCTAAAGTCAAGTGAGCCACCCGTACACAACAGCGCCAAAGGCAATGTCATTTTGGACAAGTAGTCTCCTGCATCAATAACCACATTCGGTACTGGAATAGCGAGTAAATAAAAAGCCATTCCTAGAACAATGGAGATTATGAGCGGATTCCTAGTCAGTGTTCGGCCCATCATCTTTGCTGCTTGCGAGGCAGACGTTGCCCCCTTGGGCGATAAGCAAATTACCGCTTGGACGTTATAAATAAATGTGGTGACCGCGACATAGAGCGCTGCTAGCGCCACACCTTGAGAACCATACGCATTGGCAACGTAAGCGATACCAATAATACCTGTATTTGCTCGGAACCCACCTTGGATGAGAACGCCTTGGTCAGGCGACGCTTTGAACAGAAGTTTGACGGAAAGGTAGGTGAAAATGAAAAACGAAATACTAGCGATGACGCCGAAATTGACGAATCCACTTGCCGCGGAAAAGTCGTGTTCTGAAGCCACAATGCTGACAAATAACATTGCAGGCAAGGTAACTTGAAACACCAGTTTAGAGCCTACTTCGATAAAATTATCGTTGATTAGACCAAAGCGCTTAAAAAGAACGCCAAGTACCAACATCAAACAGATAGGTCCGGTTATCGACAAAGAGAATTGCAACTGATGTAAAACAGCTTCCATGTAAGTATCCGCAGTAAAAGAAAAAAGTGTTCCTGCTGCCTATTAAGCCACAAACCCGGAGGGTAGGACAGTAACGTGATGAAATTTTCTTCTGTTGTAGGTTCCGGAGTCATTTACACTCCAAGTTATGGACGAGGTCCCAATTTAACAAAGCGGTACTGGTCCTACGTGCGATATGTTGGTTAACTCGTTGTCGTGATGCATCCACATGCGTATTAGATGTGAGGGCTGGTCATCGTAGTTATGGATAGGAGTTCATCAATGAAAAGGAAACACAACAAAACTGTACTGTGTGCGTTTGTCTCTGGTTCGGTATTTGGTGCGGTTTTGGTCATTGCGATGTCTTTACCAATGTAATCCTCTTAATTGGCTGTTGGAACACTCACACTAATTCAGTACAAAACAGATTGAGTTCTGCGGTGTGTGCTGTTAGTTTAAAAAACATGAAAATACACGTTCGCCCTTCATTAACAACCTTCTCTTGGTGGCGCTCTAAATAGAGCGGCGCGGAATACTTACATTCTTAAGCTGCTGGATGGTAGCTAAGAGTGTTTGATCTTTTTATCTCCAGTAGCGATCTATTAAATACTTGGAGACAAATATGAATAGCCATAAAAATACATCTCAGCGTGAAATTATACTTACCGGAGATCGAGCAACAGGTCCATTACACCTAGGGCACTATATTGGTTCATTGCAACAACGAGTCAAATTGCAAACGGAGCACGAGCAAACGATCTTGGTCGCGGACATGCAAGGGTTGACGGATAACGCGCATAATCCATCAAAGGTATCCTCTAATATTCTCAATGTCGTTGCAGATTATTTGGCTGTTGGTATCAACCCCGCTCAAACTACGATCACGTTGCAGTCTCAAATTCCAGCGTTAGCCGAGTTGACAATGTATTACAGTAATCTTGTTTCTATCGCACGATTAGAGCGAAACCCTACGGTTAAAAATGAGATTCAGAGTAAAGGTTTTGAACGCTCTATTCCCGCAGGCTTTTTAACGTATCCAATTTCTCAAGCTGCTGATATTACGGGGTTTCATGCGACGCTAGTACCAGTGGGTGATGACCAACTGCCGATGTTAGAGCAAACTAATGAAATCGTGAGAAAAATAAACCATCTGGGTGGAAAAGAGGTTCTTAGAGAATGCCGTCCATTACTTAGCGATGCACCTCGTTTGCCGAGTACTGACGGTAAAAATAAGATGTCTAAAAGCATGGGGAACGCAATCAACTTAGGCGCCTCCGAAAAGGAGATTTCCGCGGCAGTGAAATCTATGTATACCGATCCCAATCATCTGAAAATTGAGGACCCTGGCCAAGTCGAAGGGAATATTGTATTCATCTACCTCGATGCTTTTCATCCTGATAAAAATTATGTCGAACAGCTAAAAGACCATTATCGACGAGGTGGATTAGGTGATGGTTTGACCAAGAAAGTGTTAGAAGAATGCTTACAAAAAATGCTTCGCCCTATTCGAGAAAAGCGCGCTATGTATTTGAATGATAAAGCGCAGCTGATTGATATTTTAAAACAAGGTAGTGAGCGTTCTCGCGAGAAAACCGAAAAAGTGCTATTTGATGTGAAAGATGTATTTGGTTTAAATTTGTTCTGAATTAAAAGTAGAGAGTTGAACATAAGGCACGACGGCTGGTTAGCAACGTGCCTTTTTAAGTTCCCAGTCAGTCAAAGCGCATTATTAAGAAGAAAAAAATTCACGACGAAAATCCGCGACTTCTTGTTGGTAATAGCTTTGCCATTCCGGTTCTGACAAATTTGAATGGCTTGTGGCTCTCTCTTTTCTGAGCCTGGACTCAAGTTGTTGCAATGCTTGTTGGTAACCTCTGACTTGCTCTTTTTGCTCAGCAATTTGTTGCTCACGAGCGTGAATGTTTTTAGTTTCTTCTTTCGTTAAGTAAGTTCGTTCTAGCTCTGCGATGATCGCCAAGCGATCTGGTAGGCTCATACTATTAGGAATCAGGGTGACCGCACGCTCATATTTTTCCTGGTCGCTTGTTAGCCCGATAGCACCTGCATGTTCTTGCCAGTCAATGGTGAGTTGCTCGAAAGCTCGCAAAAAGTTATCTGGGCTTTGAGTGTCCAGCTTTTGGGCTTCTAAGTTGAAATCGTACAGCGCGAACTCATCCGCAAAAACAACATCAGCCAATTCCCCCCAGATGCTTCTTGCTTCGTTCTTCAGCTGTGCAACACGCGACGCCAGTGATTGTTGCTCATCAAATAACAAATTTCCTACACTCTCTTGCCATTGGCTGCTGAGCTGAGGGTAGTTCGCCAAAAGCTGGAATCGAGCTGAAGATAAATGCGCCTCAAACAAGGCGACCTGCTCTTCACAACTACGGTTCAACATACACTCTTGCCAAAACGTCTCAAGTTCAGCGACAAGTTTCCTGCCTTTGAGTTGAGTTAATCGCTCAGTCGTTATTTGAACTGTGGAAGGGAGCTTAGCTGTTTGTGGTGAAGTATCTGTATCGGGCACGATGCTGCTTGTTTGTGGTGATGTACTGGAGACACTCTGATTTTTTGTCTTAGGGGAAGGAGAGGAAGCGAGCTCTTCTTTTTGAACATCGTGATTGAAAGTTAAAAATATCATGCCCGCCATAATGGCGGACATGATTATCAAAGCGATTTTCTTCATGGCTTGATTGTTGCGCTTACTGGGAAATGGTCAGAAAGGTTGTAGTGTTTCCATAAACTCTCTGCGGTTGTGCGCGGCACGTCTACACGGTTGTCATTGAATGATTTCACCCCGTATTCACTACTCACCATAACATAGTCAAGGTATTCCACGTTTTCGCCACCTGATAACGCTTCACCTGCGAAGTTATTGATACGGGGATCAAAGGTTGACTCCGTGTAACCAGAGTACTGAGGCTCTATGGCGCTTAAGTTAGCGATCATTTGTTGGTAGTCACCAGGGAACTTTCTTTTGTTGACGTTAAAGTCGCCGCTGTATACCACAGTTTCGCTTGAAGGAATGTTAAGAGATTGGGCGAGTGCGCGGATTTGTTTGAACTGGCGCTGACGATACTCACGGGCGGTGTCTGTATCGAAAGATGCGGTATGGGTAGCAAACACATGGTAAGCCTGACCACCTTTAATTATTTCCGCATAATTTACGCCTTTATCGGCAAAGCAGTCTGTACCAGAGCAATCGGGAAAGACATATTGCGCTTCATTCACGATAGGGTAGCGACTAACTATGATTATGCCACCATCATGAATATTAACGCCTTCTTTATCTAACATCTTTGTTTGGTAAGGATATTCCTTGGCTAACTCACGTAAGAATGCTTCACGACCGCTGGCAAACACCTCTTGCAGCGCCAAAACATCGTAACCTTTTACATGTTGAGGAATCAGTTCGTAACGATCTCCAATGTGCGATGCAATAGCCGTCAACGCCCAGATGTTATAAGTCATCAACTTAAGGTTTTGTTCTTCGTTGTCGACAGACTCCGCTACCTTGCTTGGCGTGATGGTGTAGTAAAGATCATCATATCGAGCGGTACTGTCTGACTTAAATGCCAGTTCGGTTTCTCTCGCACCAAAAGCGTTAGTGTTGGTACGATGAATATTACCATCATCTTTGAGAGATAACTCGACATCGGCAGCGGACAAGCCGTATTCAATGGTCGAATTGTACCAATGGCCTTCCATTATTTGATTGAGTGTTATGCTTTCACCTTCGGGGCTAGAAACCACAGTTTCAAAACGGTAAGTTTGATTTGATTTCACGCCCTCCCAGCGGTTGAAGCTTAATACAGATTTAGTTTCCCACGGACCAAGTACCTGCACATGTTGTTGCCATTCTTCTCCGTATTGAAGCAAATCGCTGCCTTCATGTTTTACTTGAATAGTTAACGGTTGAGCAGAGTTATTCGTTAGGTAAACGTCGGTATCTGCAATGCTGGGTAACGCTATCAAGCTACTTAATAAAAGGCTCCACTGCGAAAATTTCATCTTATTTTTCCATCATTTGAACTAGAGCAATCATTCTTGTTTATAAATGTTACTTGCACGTTAAATATGGATGACATCTAAGCCAGTGCTGAAAATTGTTATCAGAATGTGATCTTTATTCAATGGTGAGGGTGGAGGTATTGAGTGTCTGGCCGTTGAAGCGGTGGAAAATAATACCAACAGTCAACGAATTGCATTCACTGCAATCAAGCTGTCATCTTTGCTCTATAAGTTGTGCGGCGTCATTCATCTAGCCATATGGCTAGAACTCAAATTGATAGATGGAGCACCATGGCTAGAGCAGTAAATCCAACCGATGAAACCATCATTAAATTGTTACAAGAGCAAGGTCTGATTAGAAGTGAAGCAGAAGCGCGTTTAAAGAAAGAGGTGTACCGCTTGCAACCTAATGAGATAGCAAAAGTAAAAAATTATGCCCAGCATTTTGGGATAAATGCGAAAGAAAAGCTCATCGATGAGATCTTGGATCTGCGCCGAGAAGCGCTCATGAAAAGATGTAGACACAATACGGAGCATGCGAGCCTATCTCTAAAATAGCATGTGATAAAACTATCAATTACTGGTCAAGATTTGATCTCTCAAGCCGATGTATATAAGAGCGTTCAATGATATCGAGCGCAAAAAACAGTGTGTTTTAGAGGTTAAGCTTTCACTTAAGTGAGAGGTTTGGAAAGGCTGCGGGGAGAAAGTGCATGCGTATTAAAGACTTAAGTGTCGTAAAGAAAATATCGGTTAGTTATTTAACCGTTTTTGCCGTGTTTGGTTTAGTGTCAGTAATGTTGGTGCAAGGTTTGTTAACACTGAATAAAGACATCTCAGTGCTAACAGATAAAAGTTTACCTTCTGTTGCGATTTTGAAAGGTATCCAAGTTGATATTACTAAAGTGCGTAAAGATGAGTTCTCTTTATTGCCAAACGCAAATCACCCCAAAATTGGTGAGTGGTTAAAAGGCCTCGACCAATGGCGTTCTGATGTGCAGGCTGGTATTGCAGAATACGAAAAGCTCGACCTTAATAAGCGTGAAACGCAGTCCTTTAGCGTTTTTAAAGAAACTTGGAATCAATACATCAAAGAAACGAAGACTTACAACGTATTGCTAAGCCAAGGCGATGCTGAAAGTGCAAATGATGTAATTTTATCAAGTTTCGATACCTACTCAAAAGCGTTGAGCAGCTTGGATGATACCCTCGCGTTGAACGATGAGTTGGTGAATTTGATTGGCGAAGAAGTACAAAGTGAAGCGGCATTTACACAATACAGCGCTGCTGTTGGTGCGCTTGTCGTCGCATTGGTCATGGTAATGTCTGCCATGTTGCTTTCTCGAGTCATCTGCGGGCCTGTTGATCGAGCACTGGAATTCGCTTCCAAAATCGCCAAAGGTCAATTGAATAATCAAATCGACGAAAGCGAATTGAGCAAAGACGAGTTAGGAACGCTGCTCAAAGAGCTTGTCGGTATGCAAACAAACTTACATTCGTTGGTTTCTGAGATTAATGACTCAACGATTCAGCTAACGGCAGCAGTAGAGGAAGTGAGTGCTATTTCTTCTCAGACCGCTTCTGGTATGCAAAATCAACAAATTGAACTTAGCTCGGTGGCTTCTGCGATGACAGAAATGCAAGCTGCTGTAAGTGAAGTGGCACAAAATACCGAAGTTGGCGCAACCTCTGCTTATTCGGCTGCGGAAGTGGCAAAGCAAGGAACGGCGACGTTACAACAAACTATCGCAGTAATTGAGCGTGTATCACATACGATCCAAGAATCAGATGAACTGGCACGTGAGCTTGAATCGAGCTCAAACAATATCAATGTGGTCGTCGATGTGATCCGCGGGATTGCGGAGCAAACAAACTTGTTAGCACTGAACGCCGCAATTGAAGCCGCTCGGGCAGGTGAACAAGGACGTGGGTTTGCTGTTGTGGCAGATGAGGTTCGTTCTCTGGCGCAACGCACTCAAGACTCCACTTCACAAATTGTGGAAATTGTTAATCAACTACAAGAGAGCAGCAGTAAAATAGGGCATTCAAGCCGTGATTGTCAGGAGGGTATTTCTCAGTGTGTTGAGCAAGTTAATGATGCTGATAGCCAGATAAAAGAAATTGAACATTCTGTCGATAACATAGCGCAAATGAGCACACAAATCGCAACGGCGTGCAGTGAGCAGAATTCTGTATCCGAAGAGCTGAATCGCAGTGTGGAGCATATTAATAGTGCTTCAACAGAGATGGCTGAGGGAGCTTCACAAACGGCTGTGGCTTGTCAGCAGATTAGTAGCCTAGCGCACAACTTGAAAACTCGAATGGGTTCATTCCAGCTCTAGCTGTTGTGTTTCAGCTTTATTCCTAACCTCATTGCTACAATAAATAAGCCGGACGAAATGTCCGGCTTATTTATTCTCTGTCTATATAAGTTCAGAGTATGCTCAACCTTGGGAGAATATGCTCGCTAGGCTGGAATACCACTGTGAAACTTAAAATCTGTATCTGGCGTAGAAATTAAATCTGCCTCTATACGTCCAAAGTAGGCGATGCGCTCGCTGATATCTTTGCCTGCGATTTGCTCCGCTAATACAAGATAATCCTGGTAATGGCGTGCTTCTGAACGTAATAAAGAAATGTAGAACTTTGCGATATCGTCATCCATATGTGGTGCTAGTTTGGCAAAACGCTCACAAGATCGGGCTTCGATGTACGCACCAATGATGAGTTTATCGATCAGCGTTTCCGGCTCATGAGTCTTCATATGCGAAATCAGTCCTTTAGCATAGCGACTTGCTGGAATATTTTTATACTCAATTCCACGACTTTCCATGATCTCTAAAACTTGATAAAAGTGGTGTAACTCCTCTTTTATCAAAAGCACCATCTTATCGATCAAATCTTGGCTGTATGGTGAGTCGGACTTAGCCATGATTGACTTAGAAATATTGCTCTTGCCTTTTAAAGTTTCCAATGAGCCTACGTTACGGTAAGCAAAATCTTCGTAGGGCTTAAACCAGTCAAGTAGAGCATGTGAACTGGATTGGTCAACGGCATACTTACGAATTAAAAACATGGCAGATTGGCCAGCTTTTAGTTCGCACAGTAGGTGGTCTAACAAAATGGTTTGAAGGTTCTCTGGTTTCTTTGCTTCCTCTACCCATTCATCAGGTGTACTGCATCGCAGAAATTGGTTAATGGGAGCAAGAAGATCTTGATAGGCGTCTAGATTCATCATTTTAGTTTTAGTACTTCACATTTTTATTGGGCATATCCGTTGTCTTGCGGATAGAAAAAAGGCTGCAATTGCAGCCTTTTTTGACCTGAAGTGAATGTTACCACTTTTTCTTCTCGCCGAAGAGAGCTTCCATGTCATTGTCACGCTCTTTGTCAGCAATCTGCTGCATTTCGGCATCGCTTTTATCTTGGCGCTTTTTATCTAAGTCACCTAACATCTCTTCAAGCTTTTGTTTCGCTTGAATAGAATAAGGATCGCTCTTAGTGCTCAAAGCATCGATACCTTTACGCAGCAGTTGAAGCGCGGTGCCTGGTTGGCCACGAGCGATAGAGTCGTTTGCTCTTTTGATGACATTTTCAATGTTGATGCGAATTTGCATCGTTTCCAAGCGCGCATTTTCGGTGACGTAAGTCTGGGTATCCAATCGGCCTTTGTTGTGCTCGTTACGGATAGTGTCGCGAAGTCGTTTAACCAGCTTAAGCATGACGATAGCTTGTTTGTCACTACTCGGCATCTTGAAAGTGGTACTCTCGCCAGTAGGGCCATTCTCTTTTAGCTGCGTAATCTGCTGCTTCATATTTTCGATACGTTGAGCAAGTTGCTTGTTCTTCGGGTCCAGCTCATGCATGCTCTCTAGCGCGTCAAGAATACGATTGTTTAGACACAGCAACAGCTCTTTACTAAAAGGGATATGGTGCGCATGACCAATCAACTCTTCAGTACCATCTATCAAGGCTACATATCGCGCTGATTCCTGCCTTTTTGCGGTTTCAACTTTAACCTTATATTGCAACATAATGTTATAGCCTAGGATTAACACCAGTAGGATGGCTACCAAAGCGATTATTAAACCAATATTCATATCTTTGCGTCTGCTTTACTTTTCTGCGGCTAGCGTTAAAGAATACATGAATCTTATCTTACTCGGCACCTTATTTGTTTGATTATTTTGTCTCTCCCACGTTTTAGTTACTGATAGAAGTCACATCATAGAACTTCGGTCATTTATTGGCTCAACTTTGTGCATATTGTTTCTTGCTTGAAGATTATTAGTATGTGATTGAGGTATAAGTTAGAAATTGCTGTTCATTTCGATTTGAACGCGTTATAACTAATTATTATATCGCTCGCTTGAGTGGCCAATAAACTCTCTCATGAATAAGTAAGGGATTACGATGAAACTGCAGCAGCTGAAGTATATTGTTGAGGTTGTAAACCATAATCTGAATGTATCTGCAACGGCGGAAAGCTTATATACCTCTCAGCCAGGTATCAGTAAACAGGTTCGGTTGCTGGAAGACGAGTTAGGCATTCAGATTTTTGAACGTAGCGGTAAGCACTTAACGCAAGTGACGCCAGCTGGAGAAGAAATTGTACGTATCTCTCAAGAAATTCTCGCTCGTGTAGAAAGTATCAAAGCGGTGGCTGGAGAGCACACCCATCCAGAAATGGGGACGCTGAATATCACCACGACACATACGCAGGCTCGTTATGCACTGCCAGATGTCATCAAAGGTTTTACTTCTCGTTATCCAAAAGTGTCGTTACACATGCACCAAGGTACACCGTCACAAATGTCTGAGGCGATAGCTAAAGGCACAGCGAATTTTGCGATTGCGACAGAAGCTCTTCACTTATATCAAGATGCCATCATGCTGCCTTGTTATCACTGGAATCGTTCAATAGTTGTGCCTAAAGACCACCCACTAGCGAAGAAAGACAAAGTAACGATCAGTGATCTTGCCGCTTACCCATTAGTCACTTACGTGTTCGGTTTTACTGGCCGTTCAGAGCTGGATACAGCATTCAACCGCGAAGGTTTAACCCCGCGAGTGGTGTTCACGGCAACTGATGCAGACGTCATTAAAACTTACGTTCGTATGGGTATTGGTGTGGGTGTGATTGCAAGCATGGCTGTGGATGAAGAGCAGGACGGTGACTTGGTTGCAATAGATGCGAGCCATTTGTTTGGCGCGAGCACCACGAGCATCGGCTTCCGCCGTGGTACATTCTTACGCTCTTACATGTTCGATTTTATGGAGCGTTTTGCACCGCACTTAACGCGTCCAGTGGTTGAGCAGGCGATTTCGTTGAAGTCTAATGCAGAAATCGAAGAGATGTTTAAAGACATCGAGCTTCCGGTGAGATAACACTTCATTGATGTTTCGATTCCCTCTACAATGCGCTCGTTGTAGGGGGTAGCTATGAAAACGCAATTTCAATTTATTAATGACTGCTTAATCGAAAACCAATCTTTGTGGCGATTCGAGCCTTTTAAAAGCAGCATTCACACATCATTACCTTGGCAGGAGCAACATCCTCGACTGTGCCAATGGCTAGCGTCTCTTACTCCCTCTCAAATCGAAGAATACAAAGCAGCACCAGAACTCGCGTTAAAAGCACTTAGTCCGTTTTTTCCTGAGCTTGAACAACTCGCAGAACTGACTCATTTAGAGCTTTTGTCGTTAAACGGCTTGGAACTCGCTCGTGGTTTAGATAACGGTATTCCGGGACGTAAGTTGGAGCAAATTAGCTCGATGGGTGAAGCTGCAATTCAACAACGCTGTGGCGAAGAATGGCTAGAATGGTGCTCAGGTAAAGGTTACTTGGGGCGAATCCTGACAACGCAAACCGATCAGCCTGTAACCAGCTTTGAATACCAACAAGCACTGTGCGATTCGGGGCAACAAGCAGCCAATGAACATCATTGGAAGATGACGTTTATTCAAGGCGACGCGTTTGATAGCAAAGCGAAAGCCGTGTTTAAGCCAACGCAACACGCAGTAGCACTGCATGCATGCGGTGACCTTCACGTTCGTCTAATGCAGTACGGCAGTGAAAATGGGGTTGCTGCGATGACCATATCACCTTGTTGTTACCACTTGATTCAGTCGGAACAATACCAGCCGATGTCGGAATCGGGCAGGGCTTCTTCTCTCTCATTGTCTAAGCAAGAACTGCGTATCCCATTACAACAAACGGTGACGGGAGGAGAGCGCGTGCGTCGTCATCGTCAGCAGGAAATGATGTTTCGTCTTGGGTTTGATTTGATCACGCGACAAGCTTTGGGAATGGCAGAGTATCAGCCTGTGCCGAGTATCCGTAAGTCGCAATTAAGTGATGGTTTTGAAGCCTTATGTCGCTGGGCAGCGGAGCAAAAAGGCATTGTTCTTCCTCAAGAAATCGATTTCTCTCATTTTGAAAAGTTAAGCGAACAACGCTTCTGGCAAATGGAGAGAATGAGCTTAGTGCAACTTGTTTTTCAACGTCCGTTGGAGATCTGGCTCGCATTAGACAAAGTGCTTTATCTTGAAGAACGTGGTTACCGTGTTAGATTGTCAGAGTTTTGCCCTAAATCGGTCACGCCTAGAAATATTTTAATTTGCGCATATAAGATTTAGTTATTCTTTATAGCCAAACGCTCTATATGAAAAAGCCCACTTATGAGTGGGCTTTTGTAAACAAAACGTGACAAGTTATGTTTTATTTTGTCATTAATTAAACATAGCGATAGCTTGAGTTGGTTCAACGTATTCCAAGTCAAAGCTTTCTGCTACTTCTTTACACGTTACTTTTCCGTGAATAACGTTTAGACCTTCAAGGAAGCCTTTATCTTCTAGAAGTGCTTCGCGGTAGCCTTTATTTGCTAACTTCACGATGTATGGAAGTGTAGCGTTGTTGAGTGCAAATGTTGAAGTGCGAGCAACTGCGCCAGGCATATTTGCTACACAGTAGTGAACCACTTCATCAACGATGTAAGTTGGATCTGCGTGAGTTGTTGCGTGCGAAGTTTCGAAACAACCGCCTTGGTCAATTGCCACGTCAACCACTGCTGCACCAGGCTTCATCTTAGCAATGTGCTCTTTAGTGACCAGTTTAGGTGCTGCTGCGCCAGGAATTAGAACGGCACCGATAACAAGGTCCGCTTCTAGAACATGCTTCTCGATAGCGTCTTCAGTAGAATAAACCACTTTTGCGCGACCTTGGAATTCTTCGTCAAGCTTACGAAGTGTGTCTACGTTACGGTCTAGAATGGTGACGTCAGCGCGAAGGCCAACCGCCATACGAGCAGCGTTTGCACCAACAACGCCACCACCAACGATAACGACTTTTGCAGGTTCAACACCAGGTACGCCGCCTAGGAGCAGACCACGACCGCCGTGCGATTTTTCCAACGTTTGCGCGCCAGCTTGGATAGACATCCGACCTGCCACTTCTGACATTGGTGCTAACAGTGGCAAACGACCCATATTATCTGTTACAGTCTCATAGGCTATACAGACAGCTTTGCTCTTGATTAGCTCATCAGTTTGTGGAAAATCTGGTGCTAGGTGTAAATAAGTAAATAAAATTTGCCCTTCGCGGAGCATTGCTCTCTCTACTGCTTGGGGTTCTTTTACTTTTACAATCATGTCTGCTTGCGCAAATACGTCAGCAGCATGAGGGAGAATGGATGCGCCGACAGCGATGTAATCATCGTCTGAAAAACCAATGCCGGCACCTGCATTGGTCTCAACTAAAACTTGGTGACCATGTGAGATGAGTTCTCTCACGCTAGCTGGGATCATACCAACACGATATTCGTGATTCTTGATTTCCTTAGGTACGCCAATGATCATCCTGTATCCTCTTTCTATAATGGTTGTATTAACTGTTAGTAGGGTGTTATTGTCGAATTAATAACTAGTATAGTTATAGGTTTGTAAAATTTGGCACCAAATATTAAAAAGTTGTAGTATATTTTTTTGCAAGGAAGTAATAAGGTGGAATAAAAAATGGCAGACAACTATAAAAAGCCGTCCAAGGAACTAGACCGTATCGACCGCAACATTCTTAATGAGCTGCAGAAAGACGGTCGTATTTCAAACGTTGAGCTTTCAAAACGTGTGGGACTTTCTCCAACGCCATGTTTGGAGCGTGTACGTCGCTTAGAGCGTCAGGGTTATATCACAGGGTATACTGCATTATTGAATCCGCAGTTCCTGGATGCATCACTATTAGTATTCGTTGAGATTACGCTAAACCGTGGTGCGCCGGATGTGTTTGAGCAGTTTAACTCAGCTGTTCAAAAGCTAGACGACATACAAGAGTGTCATCTTGTTTCAGGTGACTTTGACTATCTTCTTAAAACCCGTGTATCAGATATGGGTGCTTACCGCCGACTATTGGGCGATACGTTACTACGTCTACCTGGCGTAAATGACACTCGCACATACGTTGTTATGGAAGAAGTGAAACAATCTAACCAGCTTGTGATCAAAACTCGTTAATTTCTTGCAAAGAAAGCGGTATATGCTTCCGCTTTCGCCAGAGAGTAATTGGGTTTTTCTCCTTGATATGGTTAAATCAATTTACCGAGCGGCTTGATGCCGCTCGGAATGTTTTGCAATTTCCTATTTCATTTCCATATTCAAGTTGATTTATGTTCAAAGAGAACGCAAAGAAAGTCGAAACCATTATCAAAACCAGTGAAGAGCCCCAGTCTTCACGCTTAAATGGCTTCCAACGCTTAAAAGAGTGCTGCTTTATCGTTGGCGTTCTTAGCTCGGTATTGCTTGCGGTTGCACTATTTACCTTCAGTCCGGCCGATCCTTCTTGGTCCCAAACCGCATGGGGAGGGGATATCGATAATGCTGGTGGCCTTTTCGGCGCTTGGCTAGCCGATACTCTATTCTTCACATTTGGCTCTCTCGCTTACCCAATCCCTTTCTTGCTAGCGGCGGCTGCATGGGTGATTTGCCGTAAACGAGGAGAAGATGAGCCCATTGATTTCATGCTATGGGGTACAAGGCTGCTCGGTCTTGTCGTCCTTATTATGACCAGTTGCGGTCTTGCAGATATTAATTTTGATGACATTTGGTATTTTTCATCCGGAGGTGTGGTCGGGGATGTGTTGTCTAGCCTCGCTTTACCTACATTAAATGTACTCGGTACCACATTGGTACTGCTGTTCTTGTGGGGAGCGGGCTTTACGCTCTTCACTGGCATCTCATGGCTTAACATCGTGGAATGGCTTGGTGATCGTGCGTTAGCACTAATTGCCGCGCTTGCAAATAAGGCAAGAGGTTCAGAGCAGGAAGTTTTAGAACCTCAGCTTGATGAGTTTGTAGAAGATAAAGTCTCTACGCCTAAACATAATGTAGACCATGAAATTGATGATGAGCCGCTTCCTCATTTAACGGCATACGACGTCGATGAACCGAAAGAATCGGCGCCAACGCATGAGTATCCTATTTATATGCCGCAAGCTAAACCTGATAAGCCTGCGGAACAGGCGATGGTAGAACCGACGCCACCACAACGCAAGGCTACGGTTAATGCTGCGCCAGTTTATGCTGAACCTGAGCCTCAAACACAACCTATCCATACGGTTAACACGGATAACGTTGATCCGCTCTTGGAACGCACCAAGCAACTGAATGTTACGATAGAAGAGCTTGAAGCAGCGGCGCAACAAGCAGATGACTGGGGAACTGAAGAACAGGCAGCCCCATCATTTGCAGATACTTACTCTTCCTATGTAGGGCAACATACAGCAACAGAAGAACCGATCAGCGTTGAACCAGATTATGCGGAGTACGAACAATTTGAAGCAGAGCAAGTACAGCAGCCAAGTATTGAGCATCCTGTACATGAAGAGCCTGCGATTGATTCTGCTGTATTAGATAGCATCACGGCGCAAACGGAATCGAGCCAACATATTGAGCCTACGATCTCTGACTTTGATGTGTTAGATGATGAAGACGAAGTGGAGTCTCAGCCTGCACAGCAAGTACAGCCAACAACGCCTCATCAGCAAGTTGCAACACCTTCAACAACATTTGAACCTGCACCTCAAAAAGTGGAGGTAGAAGAGGTCCAAGACAACGACCAAGACGTTACCGCATTCCAAGATATGGTTTCCAATGCGCAAGCCAAAGTCGCTGCAACACAGAACCCATTTTTGGTACAGAAAGAAGAAAACTTGCCAGTTCCGGAAGAGCCACTCCCAACGCTCGAGTTGCTTTATCATCCAGAAAAACGTGAAAACTTTATCGACCGTGATGCGTTAGAGCAGGTCGCTCGATTGGTAGAGAGCAAACTCGCTGACTACAAAATCAAAGCCGATGTGGTTGGTATTTATCCTGGTCCAGTGATCACTCGTTTTGAGCTTGATTTGGCGCCGGGGGTGAAAGTAAGTCGTATTTCTGGTCTTTCAACTGACTTAGCGCGTGCATTGTCTGCGATGGCGGTACGTGTCGTGGAAGTAATCCCTGGCAAGCCTTACATCGGTTTGGAACTGCCAAACATGAGTCGTCAGACGGTCTATTTATCTGATGTCATCAGTAGCCCTCAGTTTGAGCAAGCAACGTCACCAACAACGGTTGTGTTAGGTCAAGACATTGCGGGTGAAGCTGTGGTGGCCGATCTTGCGAAGATGCCTCACGTGCTAGTAGCAGGTACAACAGGTTCTGGTAAGTCGGTGGGTGTGAACGTGATGATTTTGAGCATGCTGTATAAAGCAGGCCCAGAAGATGTACGCTTCATCATGATTGACCCGAAAATGCTAGAGCTTTCTATTTATGAAGGTATCCCTCATCTTCTTTCTGAAGTTGTGACTGATATGAAAGACGCATCAAACGCTCTACGTTGGTGTGTGGGCGAGATGGAACGTCGTTACAAATTGATGTCGGCATTAGGTGTACGTAATGTGAAGGGCTTCAACGAAAAATTGAAGATGGCAGCAGAAGCGGGCCACCCAATCCATGACCCGTTCTGGCAGGAAGGCGACAGCATGGATACTGAACCGCCATTGCTAGAAAAGCTGCCTTACATCGTCGTTGTTGTTGACGAATTTGCTGACCTGATGATGGTGGTAGGTAAGAAAGTTGAAGAACTGATTGCTCGCTTGGCGCAAAAAGCGCGTGCGGCAGGTATTCACTTAATTCTTGCGACTCAGCGTCCATCGGTTGATGTTATTACCGGTCTAATTAAAGCGAACATTCCAACTCGTGTTGCGTTTACGGTATCGACTAAAACGGACTCTCGTACAATCCTAGATCAAGGCGGCGCAGAATCACTACTTGGTATGGGTGATATGTTGTATCTACCGCCGGGATCAAGTCATACAACTCGTGTTCACGGTGCATTTGCATCAGATGATGATGTTCATGCTGTTGTAAACAACTGGAAAGCGCGTGGTAAACCGAACTACATTGAAGAGATCATCAGTGGAGATCAAACTCCAGAAAGTCTACTGCCAGGTGAGCAAATGGAAGCGGATGAAGATGTAGACCCGCTCTTCGATCAAGTTGTTGAGCACGTGGTTCAATCACGTCGAGGTTCGGTTTCCGGAGTTCAGCGCCGATTTAAGATAGGTTACAACCGTGCCGCCCGTATTGTAGAGCAGCTTGAAGCTCAGGGCATCGTAAGTGCTCCGGGTCATAACGGTAACCGTGAAGTACTGGCACCTGCGCCACCAAAAGATTAATGAACTTGTGTTACTCACCTCAGTCCAACTGAGGTGAGTGGTTCTAATAATAGGTATCTGAATGAAAAAACTATTTTCAGCGAAACTTTTCTCTGCGCTTGTTTTAAGCTTTTCCCTCTTCTCTACTGCGCACGCAGCGTCTCCTAAAGATGAATTAAACAAACGCCTTTCTATGAATGATGGCTTTAGTGCGGATTTCTCTCAGCAGGTTATCAGCCCTGAAGGCGAAACGGTGATGGAAGGAGAAGGTACGGTTGAAATCGCTCGCCCAAGCCTGTTCCGTTGGAGTACAACATTCCCTGATGAGAACCTATTGGTCTCTGACGGTAAGACATTGTGGTACTACAGCCCATTCATCGAGCAAGTGAGCATCTACTGGCAAGAGCAAGCAACAGAGCAAACGCCATTTGTTTTGCTAACGCGTAACCGAGCAAGTGATTGGAATAACTACAAAATATCTCAAAAAGGTGACCAGTTCACTCTCATTCCTACCGCAGTAGACTCCACACAAGGTCAATTCCAGATTAATATTGATGCCAAAGGTGTCGTGAAAGGCTTCAACGTGGTTGAGCAAGACGGTCAAAAAGGTTTGTTCACCTTTAACAACGTGAAGCTGGGTAAACCAAAAGCAGACAGATTCACATTCACAATTCCAAAAGGTGTGGAAGTGGATGACCAAAGGAATTAATTGGTAGTGAGTAATTACACATTAGATTTCTCGGGGGACGAAGATTTTCGTCCCCTTGCTGCTCGTATGAGACCGGAAACAATCGAGCAATACATCGGACAGCAGCACATTTTAGGCCCTGGTAAGCCACTGCGCCGTGCGCTAGAGGCGGGTCACATTCACTCTATGATCCTTTGGGGACCACCAGGCACAGGCAAAACGACATTAGCGGAAGTGGCTGCAAACTATGCCAATGCTGAAGTCGAGCGTGTGTCTGCGGTAACGTCTGGTGTGAAAGAAATCCGTGCTGCAATCGAGAAAGCACGTGAGAACAAAATGGCGGGCCGTCGCACCATCTTATTTGTGGATGAGGTGCATCGCTTCAACAAATCTCAACAAGATGCGTTTTTACCGCATATCGAAGATGGCACGGTTACCTTTATTGGTGCGACGACAGAAAACCCATCGTTTGAGTTAAACAACGCATTGCTGTCACGTGCACGTGTCTACAAGCTAACGTCTCTCGATAAAGATGAAATCTCACTGGCGCTGAATCAAGCGATCAGCGATAAAGAACGTGGCTTGGGTAACACACCTGCACACTTCGCTGATAACGTATTAGACCGCCTAGCAGAACTGGTAAACGGTGACGCTCGCATGTCTCTCAATTATCTTGAGCTGCTCTACGACATGGCAGAAGACAATGCGCAAGGTGAAAAAGAGATCACGCTTAAGTTGCTTGCGGAAGTAGCAGGGGAGAAAGTCTCTCGCTTTGATAACAAAGGTGATATCTGGTACGACTTAATCTCTGCGGTCCACAAGTCGATTCGTGGCTCTAACCCAGATGCGGCGCTTTACTGGGCTGCACGTATGATTGCAGCGGGATGTGATCCTCTTTACATTGCCCGTCGATTACTTGCGATAGCATCGGAAGATGTCGGCAATGCGGACCCTAGAGCCATGCAAGTGGCACTCTCCGCGTGGGACTGTTTTACGCGCGTTGGTCCAGCAGAAGGTGAACGTGCGATTGCACAGGCGATCGTGTACTTAGCGTGTGCGCCAAAAAGTAACGCGGTGTATACAGCATGGAAACAAGCGCTCACGGACGCTCATAACTTACCTGAATATGAAGTGCCGCATCACCTTCGAAATGCGCCAACCAGTTTGATGAAAGACATGGGTTATGGGGCTGAGTATCGTTATGCTCACGATGAGCCTGGTGCTTACGCAGCAGGTGAGCAATATTTGCCACCTGAAATGGGCGATCGTAGGTACTATCAGCCGACAAATCGTGGTCTAGAGACCAAAATCGGCGAAAAGTTAGATTACTTGGCTACTTTAGACGCAAATAGCCCACAAAAGCGCTATGAAAAGTAGGCGTTTTTGGATACATTTGTTCAGTAAATTTTTTTAACGCGTACGCTTGGAAAGTGCGCGTGATTTCACAACAAAAAGCATAGGATTAACAATGCTGGATTCTAAATTACTTCGTACAGAGCTGGATGAAACAGCTGCTAAACTGGCGCGTCGTGGCTTTAAGCTAGACGTAGATACTATTCGTAAACTTGAAGAACAACGTAAGTCCATTCAAGTAGAAGTAGAAAATTTACAATCCACGCGTAACTCCATCTCCAAGCAAATCGGCCAAAAAATGGCGGCTGGCGACAAAGAAGGCGCAGAAGAGATCAAGAAACAAATCGGTACGCTAGGTAGCGATCTTGATGCGAAGAAAGTTGAACTTGAGCAAGTAATGGCTCAACTAGACGAATTCACGCTTTCTGTACCAAACATCCCAGCAGATGAAGTGCCAGATGGCAAAGATGAAAACGACAACGTTGAAATCTCTCGTTGGGGTGAGCCAAAGTCTTACGACTTCGAACTGAAAGATCACGTTGACCTAGGCGAAATGGGCGACGGTCTAGACTTCGCCAGTGCAGTTAAGATCACTGGCGCACGTTTCATCGTGATGAAAGGCCAATTCGCTCGTCTACACCGTGCAATCGCTCAGTTTATGCTAGATCTTCACACTGAAGAGCACGGCTACACAGAAATGTACGTACCTTACCTAGTAAACTCTGACAGCCTATTCGGTACTGGTCAGCTTCCTAAGTTCGGTAAAGATCTTTTCCACACTGAGCCTTTAGCGGAAAAAGTAAACGACGAAGAGCCTCGTAAACTGTCTCTAATCCCTACTGCAGAAGTACCTGTAACGAACCTAGTTCGTGACACGATTTCTGACGAAGCGGATCTACCAATTAAGATGACAGCGCACACGCCATGTTTCCGCTCAGAAGCAGGTTCTTACGGTCGTGATACTCGTGGTCTGATCCGTATGCACCAGTTCGACAAAGTTGAGCTAGTACAAATCACTAAGCCAGAAGATTCAATGAACGCACTAGAAGAGCTAACAGGTCATGCTGAGAAAGTTCTACAACTTCTTGAGCTTCCTTACCGTAAAGTGGTTCTATGTACAGGTGACATGGGCTTTGGCGCTCGTAAGACTTACGACCTAGAAGTTTGGGTTCCTGCTCAAGAAACTTACCGTGAAATCTCTTCATGTTCTAACATGTGGGACTTCCAAGCTCGTCGTATGCAAGCGCGTTTCCGTCGTAAAGGCGAGAAGAAACCTGAGCTTGTACACACGCTAAACGGTTCTGGTCTTGCTGTAGGTCGTACAATGGTTGCTATTCTAGAAAACAACCAAGAAGCAGACGGCCGCATTGCGATCCCTACAGTACTTCAGAAGTACATGGCAGGCGCAACGCACATCGGTTAATTCATTAACCACTAGAACACCAAAACCCAGCCTTAGTGCTGGGTTTTTTGTTATCTGCGTCGAGTGAAAATTGATTATTACTAAGCTGCAATAGTGTTTTCGAATTTACCCTAATTATCTTGTTATTTGTAATCGATATAATCATCCACCTTATCACGGTAAGTAGATTTTCTCATTCAAGTAACGAGGAGGGCTTATGGCCGTAGGGTGGGCAAATGACGATAGCGTCAGCCAACAAATTCAAAACACAATAGACGACGAGATTTCCCGTGTTCGTGGCAGTATCACAAAGGGTGAGAGCGCCCATTACTGCGATGAGTGTGGTGATGAGATTCCGGAAGCGCGTCGTCTTGCTATGAAAGGCGTTCGTTTGTGTATCGAATGTCAGTCAACAATCGAATTGGTGTCTCAACGCCAAGCATTGTTCAATAGACGAGCGAGTAAAGACAGTCAACTCCGATAACTTTACTGCTCTAATAAATAACGAGACGGTTTGAGTCTCATACTCAAACCGTTTTCATGTTCAATTGAACTATGAAGCGAAGCAGTCTTTACGTTGTAACGCAGCATCAATCGCATTCACTAACTTTTCAATATCTTCTGGCTTGCTGATGAACGGCGGCATCATATAAATCAGTTTGCCAAATGGACGAATCCACACTCCGTGTTCAACAAACAAGGCTTGGATGGCTTCCATATTCACAGGGAGATGCGTCTCCACTACGCCAATGGCACCTAACCAACGGGTGTTTTTCACCAACTCGTATTCTTCAAGTTTTGGCAGTAACTCAGAAAACAGCGCTTCGATTTGTTGGGTTTGCTGTTGCCAGTTACCTTGTTCAATCAATTCCAAACTTGCAGTGGCAACAGCGCAGGCAAGTGGGTTACCCATAAAGGTTGGACCGTGCATAAAACACCCAGCATCACCACCACAAACGGTATCCGCAACGTGTTTGCTCGCCAGGGTCGCAGAGAGAGTCATGTAGCCTCCAGTGAGTGCTTTCCCAACACACAGAATGTCTGGTTGAATATCTGCATGTTCGCAAGCAAACAACTTACCAGTACGCCCAAATCCGGTTGCGATCTCATCTGCAATTAATAACAAACCGTATTTGTCGCAAAGCCTACGCACGCCTTTGAGAAATTCTGGATGGTAGATACGCATGCCGCCCGCGCCTTGAACGATAGGTTCTAGGATCACCGCAGCAAGTTCTTGGTGGAGCGTTTCAATCTTGTGCTCGAAGTCGGTAAGGTCCTCTGGCTTCCATTCATCCCAATAACCACAAGTTGGTGACTCCGCAAAGATATGTTCAGGCAAAAAGCCTTTGTAAAGAGAGTGCATTGAGTTGTCAGGATCGGTAACCGACATCGCCGCAAACGTATCGCCGTGATAACCGTGTCGCAAAGTAAGAAACTTCGGTCGGCGTTCGCCTTTTGCATGCCAATATTGCAGTGCCATTTTTAAGCTGACTTCTACGGCAACGGAGCCTGAATCGGCAAGGAATACATGTTCAAGATTACTTGGGGCTAGGGATAGCAACTTCTTACACAAACTGATTGCTGGCTGGTGGGTAATCCCGCCAAACATCACGTGAGAGACCTGATCGATTTGCTGGTGAGCGGCTTGATTTAAATGCGGATGGTTGTAGCCGTGGATCGCCGACCACCAAGAAGACATGCCATCGACAAGCTCAGTACCGTCTTCCAATTTAATGTGAACACCACTTGCTGATGCCACTGGGTAGCAGGTCAGAGGTGTCAATGTCGAAGTGTAAGGATGCCAGATATGCTGGCGGTCGAAGGCGAGATCCATGTGCGATTCCAATAACAGTTAAGATTAAAAAATAAACAGATGTAAACTTTATTATTTTGTGTTGTGTTGACAGTTTATCGAGACTCAGTAGACTGTCAACACAACAACAAAAGTGACTAAAGGAATACACGTGGAAGTTCGTCATAACTGGACGCATGCTGAAGTGCGCGATCTCATGGAAAAACCATTCATGGATCTCCTATTCGAAGCGCAGCTTGTACATCGTCAATATCAACAAACCAACCATGTTCAAGTAAGCACGCTTCTGTCGATTAAGACAGGTGCTTGTCCAGAAGATTGTAAGTACTGTCCTCAGAGTGCTCGTTACACCACAGACATCGAGAAAGAGCGTCTGATGGAAGTAGAACGCGTACTCGATGCTGCGCAAAAAGCCAAAAATGCTGGTTCTACTCGATTCTGTATGGGCGCAGCATGGAAAAATCCAAAAGAGCGTGACATGCCGCATTTGACCGACATGATCAAAGGCGTGAAGAGCATGGGTTTAGAAACGTGTATGACATTAGGCATGTTGACGCCAGATCAAGCAAAACAACTGGCAACCGCAGGTTTGGATTACTACAACCACAACCTAGATACGTCTCCTGAATTTTACGGCAACATCATTACCACACGTACTTATCAAGACCGTTTAGATACTTTGTCTCATGTTCGTGATGCTGGCATGAAGATCTGTTCCGGTGGCATCATCGGTATGGGTGAAAGTGCTAACGACCGAGCAGGTTTGTTGGTTGAATTGGCTAACTTGCCGGTACACCCTGAAAGCGTTCCAATCAACATGCTCGTGAAGGTAAAGGGGACACCACTGGAAGAAGTGGATGATGTTGAGCCTTTCGATTTCATTCGCCTGATTGCGATTGCACGAATCATGATGCCTCAATCAGCCGTTCGTTTATCCGCTGGCCGTGAAAACATGAACGAACAAATGCAAGCGCTGTGTTTTATGGCGGGTGCAAACTCCGTCTTCTACGGCTGCAAGCTTCTGACAACGCCAAACCCTTCTGAAGACAAAGACATGATGCTGTTCAATAAGCTCGGCATTAACAGTCAAGAGGTGTCTCAAAAGCCTGATGAAATCGAAGAAAACGAGTTACTCGATCGCGTCGTAGAGCGCGTTGCTGCCCGTCCGACAAAAGACGACCTTTTCTACGATGCCAGCGTTTAAATCTCGTATCGAGTCCGCCCTTGCTGAGCGTAAAACGCAAGGGTTGAATCGTTCTATGAATGTGGTGTTTGCCGGTAACCAGTCCGTTTTGGAACACGAAGGCAGACGCTACATCAACTTCTCAAGTAATGATTATTTGGGCTTAGCCAATGACCAAGCGCTTGTTCGGGCTTGGCAGCAAGGTTTAAGCGTATACGGCAGTGGCAGTGGAGCATCGCCAATGGTCACTGGCTTTAGTGCCGCGCACAGCAATTTAGAAGCCGCACTAACTGAATGGTTGGGCTACGACAGAGCAATTCTGTTTGGTTCTGGATTCAGTGCTAATCAAGCCTTGTTGTTCACCTTGTTAGAAAAGTCAGACGTATTGATCCAAGACCGTTTGAATCATGCTTCATTGATGGAAGCGGGGGCGTTGTCACCAGCTAAGATGAAGCGTTTCAAGCACAATGACATCGAGCATCTAAAATCGCTGTTGAATAGCGAAGGCAACCATCTAGTTGTGACTGAAGGAGTATTCAGCATGGACGGTGACTGTGCGCCGCTCAGCGATATAGCTGAAGTCACTCGCAGTCATGATGCTTGGTTTGCTGTCGATGACGCTCATGGTATTGGCGTTCTTGGTCAATCCGGTGGTGGCTCTTGCGAGCTTGCCGCGGTTAAGCCTGAGTTATTGGTCGTTACCTTCGGTAAAGCGTTTGGTATGTCTGGCGCGGCTATTTTATGTGACCACGCAACGGGGGACTTTTTAACTCAGTTTGCTCGTCACCATGTGTATTCCACGGCGATACCACCAGCACAAGCGTATGCGTTGACTCATGCAGTCTCGATGGTTCAAGAGCAGTCTTGGCGACGTGAAAAGCTCTCTGAGCTTAGTGAAGTGTATCGAGATAGTCTTAGCGACCTTGAGGGGTTTGTTGAGACTCAAACTTCGATTAAGCCCTTTTTGATTGGTGAATCTGAATTGGCTTTGCGAGTAGCAGGTGCTTGTCGCCAAAACGGTATTTGGGTTACCGCTATTCGACCACCGACGGTGCCTAAAGGGACGTCTCGTCTTCGAATCACACTCACTGCCAATCACACCAACGAACAAGTTAAAACGCTTTCAATGGCATTGAAGCAAGCATTAGGAGCGCTGTAATGGATAATGCAACTACCGCATTAGCGCAAACGCTCGCGTTAGAGAGTTTCCATCAAGATAAAGACGCGATTGCCTCTTCGTTTGGTAAAGCAGCAGAAACGTACGACAAACACGCGGCTTTTCAACGTGATGTCGGGCATCAGCTGCTTGATAAACTTCCTGAAAACTTGACGGGAAAACGTGTATTGGATTTAGGTTGTGGCACGGGTTATTTCTCCCAACTACTTCAACAACGTGGTGCGGAAGTAGTCTGTGGCGATATCTCTCAAGCCATGTTAGATAAAGCAGAGCAGCGTTGTGGTGCAGTACGAATGCATTACCAAGTTGCTGATGCTGAAAACTTACCATTTGACGATGATAGCTTCGATTACGTGTTTTCAAGTTTAGCGCTGCAATGGTGTACAGATTTAAGTTACCCACTAAAAGAAGTGCGCCGCGTGCTAAAAAATGGTGGGAAAGCGTGGTTCTCTACACTGGTTGATGGATCACTGTATGAGCTGCGTGCATCATGGGAAAAAATTGATGCATATCAACACGTCAATAACTTTCTAACGCTCAATCAGGTAAAAATTGCGTTAGCGCAATCTCGATGTGACAGCCATCAACTAGACTTGACCACCATCACAGTTTGGTACGACTCTGCATTTTCAGTTATGCGTGACCTCAAAGGTATAGGTGCAAATCACGTAAGCGGGCGCTCACACGGTTTAACTAGTCGCGAGACTTTGTTAAAAGTTGAGCATGCGTACCAAGCGTTTAAAAACGATCAAGGTCTTCTACCTGCAAGTTATCAGGTTTGTTTTGGAGTAATACATCTATGATTGATGCTTTTTTTATTGCTGGTACGGATACTGATGTTGGAAAGACGGTAGCGTCTAAAGCCATTTTGCAAGCGATCGCAGCAAAAGGACTAAACACTATTGGTTATAAGCCAGTGGCAGCAGGGAGTGACAAGACTGAAGCGGGATGGCGTAACTCTGATGCTTTACACTTACAAGACGCCGCAACACTCGATGTGGCCTATGATGATGTGAACCCATACGCTTTAGAGTTGCCTGCTTCTCCCCACATTGCAGCGAAGCATGAACATGTCGAAATAAGTTACGATGTTCTGAGTCAAAAACTGGCTCAACATAAGCAGCAAGCCGATGTTGTTCTCGTTGAAGGTGCTGGAGGTTGGCGTGTGCCAGTATCCGATACGGACTGTTTATCTACATGGGTAAAAGAAGAGCAGTTACCTGTTGTACTGGTGGTTGGCATTAAATTAGGCTGTTTGAGCCACGCTTTACTCACAGCGGAGAGTATTAAAGCGGATGGTTTGAATCTTGTTGGCTGGGTGGCAAACCGCGTCAACCCAGGCACAGAGCACTACGCTGACATTATCGAGATGCTAGAAGCACGTATCGATGCACCTAAGCTTGGGGAAATTCCATATATTCCAAGTGCTAAACGCAAAGAGCTAGGCAAGTACATTAATGTAGAGCCGTTGCTAAACACTGACTAATGGTGTTTAGGATAAAAGACTAAAAAACCCAAAGGGCTGCGCAATGCAGCCCTTTCTTGTTGGTGTAACCTAAAAAGTCAGATTACTTATCTTGGCTGAGCCCCATCAATGCTTGTTGTGTTTCTGCAACACGCTGAGACATATGATGATCGGTTGAAATACCAAGTTGTTGCTTTGCCTCGTCCTCTGAGATGCCTAGGTGACAACGTAGTAAATCAATAGCCATTTGATAGTCGTTAGTTTCTACCATGGTTTTTCCCTCAATACATGGAGTTTTTGAACTCACCCAATGCACTTTTTGCAATGTACTTAGAGTGGCTCTGTTTTGTTCATCTCATTCGAATTTAGCATGTCCATGTAGCCGCACAATAAGACCAAAGTCTATAGCAGAGCTAACGTACTGTTTTTGGTCTATTAAAAAATTTCTAGCTAAGTTGCTAAGAGGTGATAGATTTAACACCAAGATCATCTATCAATAGATGATGGGTAGCTCAGAGCTTATTTTATCATTTTGATAAATGTATATGAACGGAGGTTCCAGCTCCTACCAAAGCATGTTTTGAAATCGCTTGAATCAAATATTTCAGTCCCGAAAACAAATGTTGCAATTTATTGCTTAACCTTGTTTTTATCGCGGATAGACTATATCTATAACGCACGGAACATGAAAATCAACGGAATTGGCTTTTATAGCGATTACCATTTGTTCCTTATAACAATCCGTTTTAAAAAAACGATAAGCTTCCTCGGAGAAAAGTAATGAAGCGAATTATGTTATTCCTAGCAACTAACCTAGCTGTCGTGCTAGTGCTTAGTGTTGTTCTGAATATTGTTTACGCTGTAACTGGAATGCAACCAGGCAGTCTGTCAGGTTTACTTGTAATGGCTGCTGTATTTGGTTTTGGTGGCGCATTTATTTCGTTGATGATGTCAAAGGGTATGGCGCTACGCTCGGTTGGTGGTATGGTCATTGAAAGCCCGCGCAACGAAACGGAGCATTGGTTAGTCGAAACTGTGGGTCGTCAAGCTCAACAAGTGGGTATTGGTATGCCAACGGTGGCTATTTATGATTCACCAGATATCAATGCATTTGCGACAGGTGCAAAACGAGATGACTCTCTTGTCGCAGTTTCTACTGGTCTTTTACACAATATGACTCGTGATGAGGCAGAGGCAGTACTTGCACACGAAGTGAGCCATATTGCAAATGGTGATATGGTCACGATGACGTTGATGCAAGGTGTCGTGAACACGTTTGTTATCTTCCTATCACGCTTTATTGCCAATATCGTGGCATCGAACGATGATGAAGAAGGCCAAGGTACAAATATGATGGTTTACTTTGGCGTATCCATGGTGCTTGAACTGGTATTTGGTTTCCTAGCTAGCTTCTTGACTATGTGGTACAGCCGTCATCGCGAATTCCACGCGGACGCAGGTGCTGCGCGCCTCGTTGGCAAAGAAAAAATGATTGCGGCTCTAGAGCGTTTGAAGGTGAGTCATGAATCTCAACTGGATGGCACCATGATGGCGTTTGGTATCAATGGCAAGCAGTCGCTGACTGAGCTACTAATGAGCCACCCTCCGCTAGATAAACGTATTGCAGCGTTGCGAGGCCAGCAATACTAATTGTTCCTACTTAAATAATTGTTAATCTGCTGAAAAGGCTTGGTTTTGACCAAGCCTTTTTTTTCGCCGATTGATCGCGTGCGAACTTCATCACGTACTACTTACAGAAATAAAGTTATACAAAATTATTTTTGTACAACTTTGGTGGAATGAACTATCTTGTACATATAATAATTTTGTACAACTTAATGGGCGTGTAGGAGTAAAAAATGGACATACAGTCTGTTGGCAATATCTATCAAAAGCTCAACAAAGCGAACTTACATCTGCTTGAGGATATATATCACCAAGATGTAGTATTTGAGGACGCAGCGCATCGTTTAGAAGGATGGCCAGCACTTTCGGATTATTTCACCTCATTATATGCCAACGTCATCAGTTGTGATTTTGTAATCCATGAGCATCAACAAGTCGGAGATACAGGCTTCCTAACTTGGACAATGGACCTTCAGCATCCCAAACTTCAGAAGGGTGCGCCTATTCTCGTCAATGGTGTTTCGCACCTCAAATTTAGCGAAGGTCAGGTCATTTATCACCGAGACTATTTTGATCTCGGAGAGATGCTCTATGAGCATTTACCGTTACTTGGTTCAGTCGTTAAAACCATCAAGCAGAGGTTAGGACAATGAACAACACCATCTTAATCACAGGCGCCACCTCCGGAATAGGAAGACAGCTTGCCCTAGATTACGCGAACTCAGAATGGAATGTGATTGCTTGTGGTCGGAATCAAGATGTTCTTGCAGAATTGGAGGCAGTTTCCTCCAAAATTCATACATTGCAGTTTGATGTGACAAATTATGAGGAAACTCAGCAGGCGCTGTCTAATTTGCCCTTTACGCCAAACACATGGGTTTTTAACGCAGGCGATTGTGAGTACATGGATGAGGGAGTGGTCGACGCGAAACTCATGGCGCGTGTGATGAACGTAAATGTTGTCGGTGTTGCTAACTGCGTCGAAGGCTGCCAAGTGCATTTAGAGAGAGGGCACCGCATTGTTATTGTTGGCTCTATCGCATCAGAAGTGGCACTGCCTCGTGCAGAAGCTTACGGCGCATCCAAAGCGGCAGTCAGTTATTTTGCACGCACGCTCGCCGTCGACTTGAAAAAGAAAGGGATCAATGTGGTAACGGTGTTTCCTGGTTTTGTTGAAACGCCGTTGACTGACAAAAACGACTTCGAAATGCCAATGATCATTTCTACTCAGCAAGCGTCGGACTCTATCAGGAAGCAGTTAGCCGCAAACAAGACCTATATCTATTTCCCAGCGAGATTTACCAGTATTTTACGTTTTATCTCGTTACTTCCATACAGTTGGCAAGCTCGCCTAACTGCTAAACTCGTATCATAAGAAGGAATAAAAATGAAAACAGCAGGAAGAAAGAAGATAGCGATTGTGGGAACGGGAATCTCTGGCCTTACTTGTGGTTATTACTTGCATAAAGAATATGATGTAACGCTGTTTGAAGAGAACGATTACATTGGTGGCCATACTGCAACCGTTGATGTGAGCCTTGATGGTAGAGAATACGCGATAGACACTGGGTTCATCGTCTATAACGATCGTACGTACCCTAATTTCATTAAAATGATGAGCGAGATTGGCGTTGAAGGTCTGCCGACTCAAATGAGCTTCAGTGTCAGAAATGATGGGAACGGACTAGAGTACAACGGCCACACAGTGTCGACATTGTTTGCTCAAAAACGTAACTGGGCAAACCCTAAATTTTATCGATTTATCTTCGAGATACTTCGTTTCAATAAACTTGCCAAGCGCTTCGCTAGCGAGCAATCCACGCACTCTCAGACGTTAGGTGAGTTCCTTGACGAACACAAATTCAGTGCTTTCTTTACCGATAACTACATATTACCGATGGGTGCTGCGATTTGGTCGTCGACTTTAGCTGACATGCGCGCATTCCCTCTTATGTTCTTCTTACGTTTCTTCCTCAACCACGGTCTGCTAGATGTGACTAACCGGCCACAATGGTATGTGATTAAAGGTGGTTCACGATCATACATACCACCATTGACCAAAGGCTTTGCCGAGAGTATTCGTCTTAATAGTCCTGTCGAAAAAGTGGTTCGCAACGAAAAAGGTGTTGGCGTTCAAGTTCGCGGAGAAACGCATTGGTTTGATGACGTTATCTTTGCTTGTCATAGTGATCAAGCAATGAGAATGCTAGAGGATATCAGCCCAATTGAGCAGGAAATCTTGGGGGATATGACATACCAAGCAAATGAAGTTGTTCTTCATACCGACTCTGCCGTACTACCAAAACGTAAGGCAGCATGGGCATCATGGAACTACCTATTGGAAGGCAGTGAAGAGGAACAGCAACGCCTCCCTTCGCTCACTTATAACATGAACATTCTTCAGCATATTCAATCAGAACACACGTTTTGTGTAACGTTGAACAGTACTGAGCAAATTAACTCAAATAAAGTCTTGCGTTCGTTCACTTATCATCATCCAGTATTCACCAATGAGTCTATTGCAGCGCAGCAGCGCAAAGATGAGATACAGGGCAAACAAAGTACCTGGTTCTGCGGCGCTTATTGGTACAACGGTTTTCATGAAGATGGCGTGTGTAGCGCGCTTGATGTTGTGAAAGAACTAGAAGAAAAGTACCGCGAACAAAATGTGGTTCCTTTCGAAAAAGGCGCAGCGTGATATGGATAGCCAAATGAACAGCCGATTGTTTATAGGCAACGTTCGTCACCGTCGATTCACGCCGGTGAATCATGAGTTGAACTACTCTTTATTTATGCCCGCCATCGATGTAGACGAGCTCGATGCTTTAGAGAAAAAAGTATGGGGTTTTGGTTCGCGTTGGTGGCATTGGGCTCGCTTCAAGCGCAGTGATTACATTGGTGAAGGTAGCGTCAAGTCGGCAGTGCGCAGCAAAATTGAAGAACTGACAGGTGTTCGCTGTACCGGCAAGGTAATCGCAGTCTGCCACTTGCGTTATCTAGGACTTTATTTCAGTCCCGTTAATTTCTACTACGTTTATAACGCGGAAGGAGAATGGAAGTATCTCCTCGCAGAGGTGAGTAACACTCCTTGGAATGAACGACATTACTACGTGGTGTCAGCAGATAAAGAAGAAGAAAAGTTTGGTTGGGAACAAGTTAAAGCATTCCATGTTTCACCATTCAACCCGATTGACCAACTCTACCGCTGGAGAATTAAACCTTTGACAGACAAGTTGAATATTCATCTTGAATGTCACAAAGGAGAGAAACACTTTGATGCCACCATGGTTATGAAAGCCAAGCCACTTTCAAGCAAAACCTTATTGAGGTGTTTGATCGTTACACCAATACAAACGGTAAAAGTAATGGTTGGTATTTATTGGCACGCATTAAAACTTTGGGTGAAAGGCGCACCTTTTTATTCTCATCCTAAATATTCAACGCATGAAGAAATAGAAGCCGATACTGAAAAAACAGACAAAAAAAATAAAAAGCACAAGGAGAATTCTGCATGTTAAATACTAGTTCTATGACATTGCCGCGTAAATTGACGACAACGCAAAAAGCGGCTCGCGGAGTTATTTTTCAATGTCTGCAAAAAATGGAAATCGGCTGCTTAACAGTTATTGAAAGTTTTAAGACGGAAACGACAGAGCGAAGCGAGCGTTTTAGTGCGCCAAATGGGGAGTACAGTGGTCAACCTGTTGTCGCTACTATAGAGGTAAAACATCCAGGTTTTTATTCACGGATCTTGCAGGGCGGCAGTATTGCTGCTGGTGAGGCTTATATGGATGGGTGGTGGGATAGCCCCGATTTAACCTCATTAATGAAGCTGATGGCCCTTAACATGCGTGCTCTAGATAAACTCGAAGAGCAAGGCAGTTGGTTGACTAAAATACTGTACAAGTTCAGCCATTGGTCAAACAGAAACTCTGAAGAGAACTCACGTAAAAATATCCATGCGCATTACGACTTGGGTAACAACCTATACGAAGCGTTCCTTGACACCAATATGCTGTACTCGTCGGCGCTTTACAATCATGCGGATGACTCTCTAGAGCAGGCTCAAATCAACAAAATGGATCGTCTATGTCAGCAACTTGAGCTGAAGCCCACTGATCATGTTGTTGAAATTGGCACTGGGTGGGGCGCTATGGCGATTTACATGGCAGAACAATACGGTTGTCAGGTCACCACAACAACGATATCTGAAGAGCAACACGCGTACGCGGAGCAAAAAATCAAAGAGCGTGGCTTAGAAGACAAAATCACTCTACTCAAAGAAGATTACCGAAACCTAACCGGAACTTATGACAAGCTCGTTTCTATTGAAATGATTGAAGCTGTGGGCAAACAATTCCTTCCTTCGTACATTAAGGTCTGTGAGTCTTTATTAAAGTCCGGTGGCGTGATGGCGATTCAAGCGATTACGATTGCCGATCAGCGTTACGATTACTACAGTAACAACGTCGACTTTATCCAAAAGTACATTTTCCCGGGTGGTTTTTTACCGTCGGTAACCTCACTAACCCAAGCCACAACAAAATACAGTGACTTAGTGACGCGAGACTTGTTCGATATTGGTTTGGACTACGCCAAGACGCTGAACGAATGGCACTTACGTTTTAATCGAGCAGAGGGTGAAGTGCGCTCATTTGGCTACGACGACCGCTTTGTGCGTATGTGGCGCTACTATTTGAGCTACTGTGAAGGTGGCTTTTTGGCTCGCACGATCAGTGCAGTTCACATGACGTTTCAACGCCCGTAGTTCGTCATGAAGGTATTTCTTGCTTCGACATGGTTCCAACTCTGCTGGTTTGCAGCGGTGCTTGGAACCTATCAATGGCAATGGGTGACGTTATTCCTTACTTTGGCAACCCTACTATACTGTCTGAAAAGCGATGCATCTTCGCTCAAAAGTATTGGTGTGATCGTCACGAGCGGGCTCGTGCTTGATACGCTCAATCAACAACTCTCGGTATTTGTCTTTCCAACCCCATGGCTGCCAGTCTGGTTATTATGCTTGTGGGTTTTGTTTTCTTGGTATGCCTATCAACTTAAGTCAATTTTGTACCGTTTCCCAAAAACCTACGTATCAATAATAGGCGGACTCGGAGGAACAGCGAGCTACTTTGCTGGCTATAAGCTCCAAGCCGTTGAATTTGGATTTAGCACTGGAGCTACACTGGCAATGTTGTTTGTCGAATGGTGCGTCATGATGCTCTTGATACTCAAGGTGTACGGAAATGAAAAGCTTGAAGAGAGACTTAACTCAGAGACTGACTAGGCTGCTTGCGTTGGTAATAGTAACTGGCTCTTTTGCTCTGCAAGCTCAACCTGTTGGAAACAGCGAAGCCGCAAGCAACATTGCGAATTGGAAGGGATGGAAAACTGTTGGAGAAGCCCAACTTACTTGGTTCATCTTCGATATTTATCACTCAAGATTAAAAGCGCCTGATGGAAAGTTCATCGTAAGCGAAGACGTATCGCCACATCCCCTTGCGTTGGAAATTAATTACAAGAGAGACATCAGTAAGCAACAGCTGCTTGATGTGACGGATGAGCAGTGGGCGAAATTGGGTTTTACTGACTCATATCGAAAAGCTTGGATCAGCGAGCTCGATCGTATGTTTCCTGATATTCAAAAAGGTGACGAGCTTACTTATCTAACAGATGGAAAATCTGGTCAGCTTTTTTATAAGCAGGTTGGGGACGTGCAAGTAAAGAACGTTGGCATCATTGAAGACGAACGAATGAACGATGCATTTTTAGCTATATGGTTATCACCCAACACAGAATTTCCGAAACTCCGAAAACAATTGATAGGGCAGGTTAGATAGTGCTTAAACGAATTTTTAAATCAGCGACTTTAGTGGCAGCTGTTTTTCTTTCGGCATGTTCCGCAGACATTGATAATTACCGCTCTTCTACACCGACTTTTGACGTATTCGGTTATTTCGAAGGCGACATAAAGGCGTGGGGGATGGTGCAAGATTATACCGAACAGCAAACCCGTCGCTTTGAAGTCGATATAGTGGGTACTGTAGAAGGTGATACGCTGACGCTGGTGGAAGACTTCGTGTTTGATGACGGAGAGGTGGACCAGCGAATTTGGGTTATCACTAGATTAGAAGACGGTAGTTATGAAGGTAAGGCAGACGATATTATAGGTGTAGCAACAGGGGAAGAGCAGGGCAATGCGCTACAGTGGCAATATGACTTTGAGCTACAAATGGAGGATTCATCAGTGACGGTTGCTTTTGATGATTGGCTTTATCGTCAGGATGACAGACACGTTTTCAATCTAACGAAAATAAAAAAGCTTGGTGTGGAAGTAGGAACAATAACCTTGTTCTTCCAAAAGCAGCCATAACAAATGGGGCTGATCTTCAATTAATAATCCATTCCATATAACTAAAATTATTTTCTCCCGACCTAACTCTCCTAACTAAAAAAGGTTGACGCTTTCGCGTCAACCTTTTAGGTATCTGGTCGTTACAGGAGGATTACAGCTTATCTGTCAGCTCGATTGCTTGACCGATATAGTTCGCTGGCGTCATCTCTTTCAGACGTGCTTTCTCGTGCTCAGGAAGCTCAAGACCGTCGATGAAGTTACGCATTGCTTCGCCGTCTACACGCTTACCACGAGTTAGCTCTTTCAGCTTCTCGTATGGCTTCTCGATGCCGTAACGACGCATAACTGTTTGTACTGGCTCAGCTAGTACTTCCCAGTTCTTGTCTAGTTCAGCAAGAAGCGCTTCACGGTTTACTTCTAGCTTGCTGATGCCTTTAAGCGTAGAAGTGTAAGCGATGATAGCGTAGCCAACACCAACACCAAGGTTACGTAGAACCGTTGAGTCAGTTAGGTCACGTTGCCAACGAGAGATAGGCAGTTTCTGTGCTAGGTGGCCGAATACAGCGTTCGCAAGACCTAGGTTACCTTCTGAGTTTTCAAAGTCGATTGGGTTAACTTTGTGAGGCATTGTTGAAGAACCGATCTCACCAGCAATAGTTTTTTGCTTGAAGTGGCCTAGTGCAATGTAACCCCAAACGTCACGGTCGAAGTCAATCAGGATAGTGTTGAAACGAGCGATAGCGTCGAACAGCTCAGCGATGTAATCGTGCGGTTCGATTTGAGTTGTGTAAGGGTTCCAAGTTACGCCTAGAGACTCTGTGATGAACTCTTCAGAGAACTTGTGCCAATCTAGCTCTGGGTAAGCAGAAAGGTGTGCGTTGTAGTTACCTACTGCACCGTTGATTTTCGCTAGGATCTCAACGTTTTCGATTTGCTTGAATTGACGCTCCATACGGTACGCCACGTTTGCCATTTCTTTACCCATAGTAGATGGAGAAGCAGGCTGACCGTGTGTACGAGATAGAAGAGGAATGTCGCGGTATTCCACTGCTAGTGCTTTGATAGCGTCGATTAGGTTACGGATTTCTGGAAGAATCACGTTCTCACGCGCTTCTTTAAGCATTAGAGCGTGTGATGTGTTGTTGATGTCTTCAGAAGTACATGCGAAGTGGAAGAACTCGTTTACTGCGTGCAGTTCAGGAACGTCTGCTACTTTCTCTTTTAGGAAGTACTCAACCGCTTTTACGTCGTGGTTAGTTGTACGCTCGATCTCTTTGATACGGCGTGCATCTTCTTCAGAGAAGTTTGCAGCAAGGTCGTCTAGGAATTGGTTTGCTTCTGCGCTAAACGCTGGCACTTCTGCAATTTCAGCAGTAGCAGCAAGCTTTTGTAGCCAGCGGATTTCAACGATAGTACGGTACTTTAGTAGACCGTATTCACTGAAAATTTCGCGTAACGCAATTGTCTTGCTTCCGTAACGGCCGTCTACTGGTGAAACAGCAGTCAATGCTGACAGTTCCATGATGTTCTCCTGAATTGGGTTTCTAAATTTCGTGAGCTTTATACCAATAACTGTGGCAATTGTCACGAATATTGCGCAAACGTTTGCGCGAGATTTGTTTTAGTCGAAAAAAATGAGCTCGCGATAAACGCGAGCTGCTTATTTGATATTTTACTACAGACGAGCAAGAAGGATTTGTGCTTGCTCTACCATCTTCTTGCGCCCGAAGATTAGGTGGCGACGCTTACCACCAACTTGACGCCAAAGAACTGCACTACGAATGCCAGATAACAACAGCGCACGAACTTTGTGTTGGCTTGCCGTCTGCTGCAGTACAGATGGCGTGCCCGTTACTTGAATGCGTGGGCCAATAGGGCTAACGACATCCAGATAGATGCTCGCTAAATTGCTGATCATTTGATCGTCTAGTAGCTCAAAGTGCTCTGACTGACGCTTGGCCATTTGAATACGATCACCAAGCTGAGACATAGCATCGTTACGAGAGCTTAACTTACGCTCTAACGCCATTAAACTAATAATGTAACGAGTAATTTCACTGCCTGATGGTGTGTTATCAATCCCTTTAACCAAGCATTCTAGGCCGAGCTTTAGATCGGCTTCGCGACCGAATACGCCAACTGTGTTAGCAGGGTTCGTGCTCAAAATAGCGTTGATTGATGTTTCAAAAGCATCTTGATCACAATGTCCGTTTCTCGCTACCTGTTGAACTAAAGCAACAGCTTGGCAAATCCCAGCGAAAGCGATAGTACGGTCATAAAGAGTATTCGCCACGTAACGACTCCTAAGCTTGAGAATATTTAATGCGTTGCTCGATGATGCCGCCACCTAGGCACACGTCACCTTCGTAGAACACTGCTGATTGACCTGGAGTTACAGCAATTTGTGGCTCGTCAAAGATAACTTTAATGTTTTCATCATCGATAGGGATGATTGTACAAGGAATATCTTCCTGACGGTAACGAGTTTTCACTGTGCACTTCATAACATCGCGAATTGGCTCACGATCTACCCAGTGAAGTTGTGATGCAAGTAGACCTTCTGATTTCAACATTGGATGGTCTTTACCTTGAACGGCAATCAAAACGTTACGTTCTAGATCTTTCTCACCAACGAACCATGGGGCCTCGTTACCACCGCCGCCTTTACGGCCACCGATGTGTAGACCTTTACGCTGACCAAGTGTGTGGTACATCAGGCCTTGGTGTTGACCAATCACTTCGCCTTCTGGAGTCTCGATATTACCAGGCTGAGCTGGAAGGTAGCGACCTAGGAATTCCGTAAACTTGCGTTCACCGATGAAACAAATACCAGTTGAATCTTTCTTCTTAGCAGTAATTAGGTCTTGTTCTTCCGCAATGCGGCGTACTTCTGGTTTCTCTAGGTCACCAACAGGGAATAGGCTACGCGCAATTTGCTCGTTGCTTAATGTGTACAGGAAGTAGCTTTGATCTTTGTTGCCATCTAGACCACGTAGCATCTGTGGTTTTTCACCGTTTTCTGGGAAAGAGCGACGCACATAGTGGCCCATTGCAATGTAATCAGCATCAAGTACTTCATCAGCGAATTCTAGGAATGCTTTGAACTTGATTTCTTTGTTACAAAGAATGTCAGGGTTCGGAGTACGGCCAGCTTTGTATTCAGCAAGGAAGTACTCAAATACGTTATCCCAGTATTCGGCAGCAAAGTTGATAGTGTGTAGGTGGATGCCTAGCTTGTCACATACTGCCTGAGCGTCAGCAAGATCTTCTGCCGCTGTACAATATTCTTCGTTGTCATCTTCTTCCCAGTTCTTCATGAAAAGGCCTTCTACTTGGTAGCCTTGCTGCTTTAGAAGATACGCGGAAACAGATGAATCAACGCCGCCGGACATACCGACGATGACTTTCTTTTGACTGTTATCAGACATTACTAAACACCACTTAAATAAACGGGATGCAGATTCTATCAGAATCCACAGACCGGTGACAGATCCGAGATCGAAATCACAATTCGTTTCGCTGGATTTTTCTTCAACAAAGATTCGAACGAGTAATTTCGCAAGTATAGAAGAGGTATATATGGCATAGTTGGCCAAAATCCAAGAGGAAACACCAAATGACAGAAGAAAACCAATTTATGCAAGAAAGTGAGTTGATTGAAATTGTTGAAAATCAGCTCGAAGATGGTAACCCGCTTAAAGTAAAAGAAACCCTTATGCGTTTAATGATGACTGGCACACCACGTGAAGATGCGGTTGCGATGATGGCATGTGCGATGTCAATTGAGATTTTTGATGTGATGAAGAATGAAGGTGAGTTCAACCTAAAGCGTTATAGCGAGCACCTTGAGCAACTACCAGATCTCAGCTTTATGGAAGGTGAATAAGCCACCTAAAAGAAAAAAGTAGTCAGCAAACGTTTGCTATAATCGCTTTTATTGCTGCTTTATTATTAGCGGTATAGAATCCGTTCTCCTTTTCATCCCCTTACTCAGACTGACAATATGAAATTTCCTGGACAACGCAAATCGAAGCACTATTTTCCTGTTCATGCTCGTGACCCGCTGGTGAGCCAAGCACAAGAAAGCAAGAAGATGACGCGCACTCACATCATTGGTATTGACCAAACCTTGGTTGATATTGAAGCAAAAGTTACAACGGATGTGATTGAAAAGTACGGTCTGAGTAAAGGTCACTCTCTGGTTATCGATGACGAAAGAGCAGAAGAGTTATACCAGCAACTGAAAGAAGAGAACTTGATTACCAATGAGTATGCGGGCGGTACAATTGGTAACACGCTACATAACTACTCCGTGCTAGCGGATGACCGCTCCACACTACTTGGAGTGATGAGCCAGGATATTAAGATTGGCAGCTACGGTTACCGTTATCTTTGTAATACATCAAGCCGCATGGATTTGAACTACCTACAAGGTGTAGATGGTGCAATTGGCCGTTGCTTTGCTCTTATCACAGAAGACGGTGAACGTACTTTTGCTATCAGCGAAGGGCAAATGAACCAACTCCATCCTGATAGCATTCCAGAGAAAATCTTTAAAAATGCATCAGCACTTGTACTGACGTCATATCTAGTACGTTGCAAAGACGGCGACCCAATGCCGGAAGCAACAATGAAAGCGATTGAGTACGCGAAAAAGAATGATGTGCCTGTTGTTCTGACTCTAGGCACAAAGTTTGTTATTCAAGATGATCCTAAATATTGGCAAGAATTCATTCGAGATAACGTTTCTGTCGTTGCGATGAATGAAGATGAAGCAGAAGCTCTGACGGGGGAATCTGATCCACTTGCTGCGTCTGACAAAACATTGGAGTGGGCTGATCTAGTATTGTGCACGGCGGGTCCTGTAGGTCTATTTATGGCTGGGTATACGGAAGATAGCGCGAAGCGCGAAACTTCTTTGCCATTACTTCCAGGGTCAATTGCTGAATTTAATCGTTATGAATTTAGTCGTCCGGCGAAAAAAGACTCATGCGAGACGCCAATAAAAGTGTACTCGCATATCTCGCCATATATGGGTGGCCCAGAAAAAATTAAGAATACAAATGGCGCAGGTGATGCCGCGTTATCTGCTGTTCTTCATGATATGGCAGCAAATAAATACCATAAAGAAAATGTGCCTAATTCAAGCAAGCACAGTAACGAGTATTTAACTTACTCTTCTTTTTCTCAAGTCTGCAAATACGCAAACCGCGCGAGCTACGAAGTTCTCGTGCAACATTCACCACGATTGTCGCGCGGACTTCCTGAGCGAGAAGATAGCCTAGAAGAAGCATACTGGGAACGTTAATACGAAGCAGTTTAATTAACTATTCTGTAACTAAAGTAAAAGGCACATTAAGAAATGTGCCTTTTTTATTTGTAATGGTTTAAATAAAAAAGGCTCCCTATGGGAGCCTTTTAAAAATAGCACGGATCTAGATTAGGAACTCATCCAGAGATTTACCTGCATCAAGTTGCTCTTGAATCGCCGAAGGTGTACGACCTTGGCCAGTCCAAGTTTTCTCATTACCGTTTGAATCTGTGTATTTGTATTTAGCAGGGCGAGGTGCGCGCTTCGCTTTGCCTTTCGTCTTAGTTTCGCCAGATAGCGCAGTAATAAGTGCTTCTACATCAATACCGTCTTGAGCGATTTTCTCAGCAATCTCTGCAAGCTTAGCTTCTTGCTCTGCTTGTGCTGCGCGTTCTGCTTCTTCTGCTTCACGACGCTCATCTACGACAGTAGTGAGTTTATCTAGAGCTTCTTCCAATTGTTCTAGAGTCAGCTCACGAGAAAATGCACGAAGGCTACGGATATTTAGAAGGGTTTTAGTCAGCTCTGACATAACGATTCCTATTAAAAGGTTAATGTGTTGGGCACTTTTTATCGTTACGATTAAATAATGCCAATCTATAAATAAACAAAGAGTCCTTATATTTAACTTTATCTTTTCCTTATGTGCAAATGCTAAATCAAAATTTTGTTTAAATTTGACTATTTTTTAAAGCAATTAATATTATTACACTCGAAATAAATCATTATTAGATGAGAACTAAAATCAACAATCATTATTGTATAGAGAGAGTGACAGCTTGGTTTTTTATAAAAAAATTTGAGTTATTACTTAAAAATATGAAGCATCCATCTTTAATGGTGTGTCATATATCCTTAATTTATTGATATAAGATAAACCATGATATTTCTAAGGTAGTAATAATGTTTCATAAATAACATGATTGATGTGATTTCAGTTGCACAAAACTTATGGAAGTAGGCAAGGTTTATAAATTATCTCAGCCATTATTTATTTGTTTAATTTAGTTTGATGTGTTGCATTGACTCTCATCATAAGTACAATGGCTGCCACCTGATGCAATATTGCAGACAATTTGTTGTTAATTTGTACAGTTAGTGGTTAATTGTTTGTTGTTGCCGTAGAGGCGCGGTCTCGAAGAGTAGCTATTATTGGGGTGATGCCAATGAATAATAGTGGAAGGCGAAGATTGCCGAAGTAAGTAACTCATCAAAGTTACTTGCTGGGGTTGTATCTGAAAGGAACAACACTGCCATAGTATATATTCACATTAAACTATGGAGCGCTACTGTAGGGTTGGGTGGAGTGTTCGCTTCCCTGTCGCTAAGTTCAACATGAGCACGTATCGTATGCTACGTGACTTGTCTGCAGTAGATCTCTAGCCAAACTTTGGTTTTTGAAGATCATGAATTTAATAGATTTTTCTAGTTCTCCTGTTTCATTATTGCCACCTATTGTCGCTTTGACTTTGGCGATTTTGACTCGACGTGTATTAGTTTCCTTGGGTGTAGGTATCGTGCTAGGTGCGGTGCTACTTAATAGCTGGTCTATCAGCGACACCGCAGGTTACGTCAGTTCTCAAGTTTCTTCTGTCTTTATTGAAGATGGCGGAATTAACACTTGGAACATGAGCATTGTTGGCTTCCTAATCTTATTAGGTATGACAACAGCTTTATTAACGTTATCTGGCGGTACTCGTGCTTTTGCTGAATGGGCACAATCTCGAGTTAAGAGTAAACGCGGCTCCAAACTTCTTGCCGCCTTTTTAGGCGTATTCATTTTTGTCGATGATTACTTTAATAGCCTTGCTGTTGGTGCGATCTCTCGCCCAGTAACCGATCGCTTTTATGTGTCTCGCGCTAAGCTTGCGTACATTCTAGACTCAACCGCTGCTCCAATGTGTGTAATTATGCCTGCTTCTAGCTGGGGTGCTTACATTATTACTATTATTGGCGGGATCTTAGTCTCACATGGGATCACAGAGTATTCGGCTCTTGGCGCATATGTTCGTCTTATCCCAATGAACTTCTACGCCGTTTTTGCGCTGCTAATGGTGTTCGCTGTTGCGTGGTTTGGTCTTGATATTGGTAAAATGCGTGAGCATGAGATCTCTGCATCGCAAGGTCGTGGCTTTGATAAAGACAAAGAAAATGACTCGCAAGAAGCGCATGACCTAAATGAAGAGCTAGATATCCGTGAAAGTGAAAAGGGTAAAGTGTCAGATTTGATACTTCCTATCGTGACGCTGATTATCGCGACTATCGCTTCAATGCTTTACACGGGTGGCCAAGCATTGGCTGCTGATGGTAAGGAGTTTGCGCTTCTTGGTGCTTTTGAAAATACAGATGTAGGTACATCACTAATCTACGGTAGCTTGCTTGGCTTAGCAGTTGCACTGTTTACTGTTGTGAAGCAAGGTCTACCAATGGCTGAGATCGCACGTACACTTTGGATTGGTGCTAAGTCTATGTTTGGTGCGATTCTAATCTTAGTATTTGCCTGGACCATTGGCTCTGTTATCGGTGATATGAAGACTGGTACTTACCTTTCGACAATGGCGCAGGGCAACATTAACCCGCACTGGCTACCAGTTATCCTATTCTTGTTGTCTGGCCTAATGGCGTTCTCAACAGGTACTTCATGGGGTACGTTCGGCATCATGCTTCCAATCGCTGGAGACATGGCTGGTGCAACAGACGTAGTGCTAATGCTACCGATGCTGAGTGCGGTTTTAGCTGGTGCGGTATTCGGTGACCATTGTTCACCAATCTCAGATACGACTATCCTGTCATCGACGGGTGCACGTTGTAACCACATTGACCACGTATCAACACAGTTACCTTATGCATTATCAGTCGCGCTTGTTTCATGCGTCGGCTTTATTGCCCTTGGTATGACTGCTTCAATTGCGTTCTCGTTCATTGCAGCGTCGATAACATTCGTTATCGTTTGCGCTATTTTGTCATGGCTTTCAAAGTCTAAAATAGCGTCTTGCCAGAGTGCGTAAGTTGTTTTGAATAGATTCGTTACAGAGGGAAGCTCCGCTAATTTAGCGGAGCTTTTTTTTAACGCGACTTAGGTGAGGGGGGCAATCGCGTTTTTGGGGATAAAAGTCTCGTGTTAAGAGCGAATTGTTTGTGTACCGAGCTCTCCTTGATGGGCTGTAATGAAAAAGCAATCCATCTTCTTCTTAGTTCTAAGCAAAGACTATGCCCATTTTAAGCTTTTGATTTTTAATACAGCAAAATACGCATGGTTGCGATGCAGAGTTAACTAAATGATATCTAAAGAGTTACCTGTTACACAGTGTTACGTTACACCTATACAGTATTTAAACATTTAAGTTGTATTTCTTTATTAATCGATAAAGCGTTGTTCTTGAAATGCCGAGGTGACGTGCAGCCGCACTCATATTGTGTTTATTTTCTTCGATAGCTTGCAGTAGGTAGTCGAGATCAATTTGGTCCACAGAAGGGAGCAATTGCCTCTCATTGTTATCAAGGCCCAAGTCAGCGACGAGAAGCGTGTGATCTTCACACATGACAATTGCTCGTTGGATGACATTCCGCAGTTCTCTTACGTTGCCTGGCCAACGATGTTTGAGGAGCTTGGCTTTTACCTTATCAGACATTTTTTGTACCTGACCATGAGACAGATCTGCTAGGAAGTGTTCAGATAAAATAATAATGTCTTTTCCACGCTTTCTCAGTGGAGGGATAGTTAATGGCAATATATTAAGCCGATAGAATAGATCTTCACGAAATCCTCCTTGTACGACCTCATTTTTCAAATCCACGTGGCTTGCTGCAATGACCCTACAGTCCACGTCAATGAATTTATCCGCTCCGACTTTATGGATTTGTTTACTCTCCAAAAAGTGAAGGAGGTGGATTTGTAGGTCTGGTGGCATGTCACCAATTTCATCAAGAAATAGGGTGCCTTTATGTGCCTTTTGAATAAAACCTATACGCTCTGAGATTGCGCCTGTAAATGCTCCTTTTTCATGGCCGAAAAGCTCGGATGCAATAAGACCACTTGGAATGGCTCCACAGTTGACTTCCACAAAAGGTGCTGAGTGTCTGTTCGACAATTGATGAATAAGGCGAGCGCAAAGACCTTTCCCAACACCAGTTTCACCCTGAATGAGGACTTCAGCATCACATTGAGCGTACTTTTGTATTGCAGTACGAAGTTCTTGGATACAGGCACTATTGCCGATCAACGGGTATAGTGCCGTATCGTCGAAATCTACAGCTTGTTTATTACTACCGTTACGCAGTTTCATTGTTAATCACTATTTTTTGCCCCGCTCTAATAATAGTTTTGAATGAATTGTCTCAAACGTGAGTTGCTGTCTCTTTATTGAGAAAAGTGTCAATTAGTGGGTTGGGTACGGTCTAAATAGTTGATTTGGTGGATATTCATACTATTCTTCGTTTTCTTCGTCAGAGTAGAGCTGATTGGAGGTGTTCTTTCTACCAGAGTATTCAATATGGAAAAGAATTTAATTTCATTTAAATCAATGTCTTGTGAAAAATATTTAGAAAATATTCAATTGAGTATTGAAAAATATAGAATCCTTAGTTAGTGTGGTTACTAACAAAGTAACTCAAAAAGAGCCTTAAATAAGTATGCGTAATTTTGTAATGAACATTCATCACCATCATCACCCAATCTAGTCTTTCGGGCGATGTACGCATACCCGGGAGGCAGGAAACTCCCGGAGGTAAAATCAAAGTAAAAGCAGATTTTAAACCCTCGGGAGACTTCAATCTCCCGAGGGTTTTTTAGTTTTATTAGTTTGAAAAATACTTAGATATCAAAATCTTGCATAGGGACAAAGCAATGCAAACACAACGTTTAAGAATCGCAATTCAGAAAAAAGGTCGTCTTAGCAAAGAGAGTCAAGCTCTACTAAAACAGTGCGGCGTAAAGTTCAACGTAATGGGCGAGCGTTTAGTTGTCCATTCTGAAAATATGCCAATTGATTTACTCTTGGTTCGTGACGACGACATCCCAGGTTTAATTATGGATGGCGTGGTTGACCTTGGCTTTATTGGCGAAAATGAACTAGAAGAAGTTCGCCTTGACCGCAAAGCATTAGGTGAACCCTGCGAGTTTGTTCAGCTTCGTCGACTTGATTTTGGTGGCTGTCGTTTATCTATCGCAATCGACAAGGACGAAGAGTACAACGGTCCACAAGACTTAGCTGGCAAGCGTATTGCTACAACGTATCCTCAACTTCTAAAAGCGTACATGGATGAAGCCGGCGTTCCATTCTCTACATGTATGCTGACAGGCTCTGTAGAAGTTGCGCCTCGCGCGGGTCTCGCTGATGCTATCGCTGATTTGGTTTCTACAGGTGCAACACTGGAAGCGAACGGCCTTAAAGAAGCTGAAATTATCTTCAAATCAAAAGCGACATTGATTCAACGCACAGGTGAGTTCGACGCAGACAAAGTGGCGCTAATCGAAAAGCTGTTAACTCGCATGCAAGGCGTGCAGCAAGCGAAAGAATCTAAGTACATTATGCTTCACGCCCCAGCAGAGAAGTTAGATCAAATTAAAGCACTACTGCCAGGTGCTGAAGACCCAACTGTTCTTCCTCTTTCTGCAGATAAGCAGAAAATGGCTGTTCACTTGGTGAGTTCTGAAAACCTGTTCTGGGAAACAATGGAACAGCTGAAAGAGTTGGGCGCAAGTTCAATTCTTGTTCTACCAATTGAAAAAATGATGGAGTAAGCATCATGAGAACAGTCGTTTGGCAATCATTAAGTGAGAATCAGCAAGACTCTATTTTGGAGCGCCCTGCTATTGCAGAAGGTGCCAATATCACCACTGCTGTGGCCGAAGTTATTGCTAAAGTTCGAGAAGAAGGTGACTCTGCTCTTATTGAGCTGACCGAAAAGTTTGACCGTGTTAAGCCTGAATCCATTCGTGTTTCTTCTCAGGAAATTAAGGCAGCGTCAGAGCGTTTGTCAGAGTCAATGAAGAGCGCACTAGAGCAAGCTTACGCCAATATTTCTAAGTTCCACAAAGCGCAAAAGCCGCAACCGATCAAGGTGGAAACGCAGCCAGGTGTCCTTTGTGAACAAGTAACACGTCCAATTCAAAAAGTGGGTTTGTACATTCCTGGTGGCAGTGCGCCTTTGCCATCGACTGTTTTGATGCTCGGCGTTCCTGCAAAAATTGCAGGTTGTCGTAAAGTCGTTCTTTGTTCTCCACCGCCAATCGCTGATGAGATCCTTTATGTCGCGAAACTGTGTGGCATTGATGAAGTGTACAACGTCGGTGGTGGCCAAGCAGTTGCTGCAATGGCTTATGGCACCGAGACTGTATCGAAAGTAGATAAGATCTTTGGTCCGGGCAACGCTTACGTGACCGAAGCAAAACGTCAGGTAAGTAATGATTTCCGTGGTGCTGCGATTGATATGCCAGCAGGTCCATCAGAAGTTCTTGTAATTGCCGATGAAACCGCAGATGCAGACTTTATCGCTGCGGATCTTTTGAGCCAAGCGGAACACGGTCCTGATTCTCAAGTGGTACTTGTGACTCCTTCTCCTGTGATTGCTGATCAAGTGACGGATGTGGTTCAACGTCAGCTTAAGGAGCTATCTCGTGCAGACATCGCAGAAAAGGCTCTGGCATCAAGCTTGATCATTATTTCTGAGTCGATGACGCAGTCAGTTTCTATTTCCAATTACTACGGTCCTGAGCACTTGATTGTTCAGACTAAGAACCCTCGTGAGCTTCTACCTCTATTAGATAACGCAGGTTCTATCTTCCTAGGTGATTGGTCGCCTGAATCAGCAGGTGATTATGCATCGGGCACTAACCACGTTCTTCCTACTTACGGTTACACACGCACGTATTCAAGCTTAGGCTTAGCGGACTTTTCGAAACGTATGACGGTTCAAGAGCTGTCTGCTGATGGTCTAAAGAACCTTGCACCAACGGTGGTCACCATGGCGGAAGCAGAAGGTCTGGATGCACACAAACGTGCAGTGACCATTCGCGTAGAAAAACTGGCAGCTAAGTAAGAGGATATTGAGATGGAAAAGCTAGCGCGCAAACAAGTCCAACAACTTACCCCTTATATGTCGGCTCGTCGAATTGGTGGTACCGGTGACGTATGGCTAAACGCCAACGAATCACCATTCAATAATGAATACAAAACAGACTTCGCTCGTCTTAATCGTTACAGCGAATGTCAGCCTAAAGAACTGATTTCTGCTTACGCAGCCTATGCGGGTGTGAAACCAGAGCAAACACTAACGTCTCGCGGAGCAGATGAAGGTATTGAACTACTGATTCGTGCTTTTTGTGAGCCGGGTGAAGATGCGATTCTGTACTGTCCACCGACTTACGGTATGTACGCCATCAGTGCCGAAACCATCGGTGTAGAGCGTAAAACCGTGCCGCTAACGTCAGATTGGCAACTCGATCTTGCAGGCATCGAAGCTAATCTGGATAACGTGAAGCTGGTTTTTGTATGTTCGCCAAACAACCCAACGGGTAACTTGGTTAAGCGTGAAGACATTGTGTCTCTGCTTGAGATGACAAAAGACCGTGCAATCGTGGTGATGGATGAAGCGTACATCGATTTTTGTCCAGAAGCGTCAACGGTAGACCTACTGGCGCAATACCCGAATCTTGCGATTCTGCGTACTCTATCGAAAGCTTTTGCGCTTGCAGGTCTGCGTTGTGGATTTACGCTTGCGAACGAAGAGCTGATTAATGTACTTCTTAAAGTTATCGCACCTTACCCAGTCCCAGTTCCAGTGGCAGAAATTGCGACTCAGGCGCTTTCGGAAGCTGGTTTAGCACGAGCGAAGTTCCAAGTTCTCGATCTGAATGCAAACCGTGCTTACTTGCAAGTTGGCCTTTCAATGATTCCGGGCTTGGAAGTGTTTGAAGGGTGGGGGAACTACCTATTGGTGAAATTCCCAGATGGCGATGACCTTTTCAAAGCGGCTTGGGATACGGGCATTATTTTGCGTAACTCGCCAATTGAAAATTGTGTGCGTATCAGTGTGGGTAACCGTGACGAGTGCGAAAAAACGCTTGGATTTATCAGAAACTACTACGCATAAATAGAGACAGAATTTATCGCTCTCGCTCAATAGCGGGAGCGCCAAAAGAATAGCAATAAGGAAGTTCGAGTGAGCAAACAACAAAAAATCCTTTTTATTGATCGTGATGGCACCTTAATTGTCGAGCCGCCGATTGATTTTCAAGTAGACCGTTTAGACAAACTAAAGCTAGAGCCATTTGTTATCCCAAGCCTGTTGTCGTTGCAGGATGCAGGATACCGTCTAGTGATGGTCACGAACCAAGATGGTTTGGGTACCGACAGCTACCCACAAGAAGATTTTGATGCACCACACAACATGATGATGGAGATCTTTGAATCTCAAGGTGTGAAGTTTGATGATGTGCTGATTTGTCCTCACTTTGATGAAGATAACTGCTCTTGCCGTAAGCCTAAATTGGGCTTGGTAAAAGAGTACCTTCAAGGTGGCAAAGTGGATTTCCAAAATTCTGTTGTGATTGGCGATCGTCAAACTGATCTTCAACTTGCAGAAAACATGGCAATTCGTGGCATTCAATACAACCCAGAAACCATGGGTTGGAAACAGATCCTGAAAGATCTCACGGTGAAGGCACGCGTTGCTGAAGTGGTTCGCACCACAAAAGAAACGGACATCAAAGTATTCGTTAATCTTGACGAACAAGGCGGCAATGACATCTCTACTGGTCTTGGCTTCTTCGACCACATGCTGGATCAAATCGCGACACACGGCGGGTTCCAGATGGTGTGCAAAGTAGAAGGTGACCTGCACATTGATGATCACCACACGGTAGAAGATACCGCTCTTGCTTTGGGTCAGGCGTTGAAAGAAGCACTGGGTGATAAACGTGGTATTGGTCGCTTTGGTTTCAGCCTGCCAATGGATGAGTGTTTGGCGCAATGCGCACTAGACCTATCAGGTCGTCCTTATCTTAAGTTCGACTCGCAGTTTAGTCGTGAGCAAGTGGGTGATCTTTCAACAGAGATGGTGGTTCACTTCTTCCGCTCTCTGACTGACACATTAGCATGTACGTTGCACCTTTCTTCTGCGGGCAACAATGATCACCACATCATTGAAAGCCTATTTAAAGCGTTTGGCCGTACTTTGCGCCAAGCAATCAAAGTAGAAGGCACTGAGCTACCAAGTAGTAAAGGCGTGCTTTAAGGCTAACGTTAGCAAGGAGAAAAACAGTGACAGAACAGAAAGTTGTCATTATCGATACTGGCTGTGCCAACGTTTCTTCGGTGAAGTTTGCCATTGAACGTCTAGGCTATGACGTAACGATTTCAAAAGATCCGCAAGTCGTATTATCGGCAGACAAGCTATTCCTACCGGGTGTGGGAACCGCCAGCGAAGCGATGAAGAACCTAGAAGAGCGCGATCTGATCAGCTTGGTAAAACAGGTAGAAAAGCCATTACTAGGTATCTGTTTAGGCATGCAACTGTTGGGCAAAGTGTCTCAAGAGAAAGGGCAGAAAGCCGACGATTTGGTTGAGTGTCTTGGACTTTGTGATGGCGAAGTGAAGCTACTACAAACTGGCGATTTGCCGCTGCCGCATATGGGTTGGAACACGGTGTCAGCAAAAGCAGGTAATCCACTTTTCAAAGATATTGAAGAAGGTGAGCACTTCTACTTCGTGCACAGCTTTGCAATGCCTGTTGGGGATTACACGATTGCGGAATGTGAGTACGGTAACCCGTTCACAGCAGCAGTACAAAGCGGTAACTACTACGGCGTGCAATTCCACCCTGAGCGTTCTTCAAAAGCGGGCGCGAAGCTTATTCAAAACTTCTTAGAATTATAAAAGGGATTTAGTGTGATTATTCCAGCTCTTGATTTAATTGAAGGACAGGTGGTTCGCCTTTATCAAGGTGATTACGGCCAAGTAACCGAGTACAAAGTCGATCCAGCAGAGCAGTTCAACTTGTACCACCAAGCGGGTGCTAACTGGCTGCACTTGGTGGATTTAACTGGCGCGAAAGACACGACAGCACGCCAGCTTGATTTGATTGCAAAGCTACTAGCAAGTACACCAGCAAACATCCAAATCGGTGGTGGTGTGCGTACAGAGCAAGACGTTATTGATCTGTTAGAAGCCGGTGCTCAGCGTGTTGTTGTTGGTTCTACAGCAGTAAAACAGCCAGAGCTTGTGAAAGGTTGGATGGAAAAATACGGCGCAGAGAAAATCGTTCTCGCGCTAGATATCAACATCGATCAAGACGGCACACGTAAAGTGGCGATCTCTGGTTGGCAAGAAGATTCAGGCGTGACCATCGAAGCTCTAATCAACGATTACCTAACGATAGGTTTGCAGCACGTGCTTTGTACGGACATTTCTCGTGACGGTACGCTAGAAGGCTCAAACGTAGAGCTTTACGTTGACCTATGCAAACAGTACCCACAAGTGCAGTTTCAATCTTCAGGTGGCATTGGCTCATTAGCAGATATCGAAGCGCTAAAAGGCAGCGGTGTGGCTGGCGTGATTGTTGGTCGTGCGCTGTTAGATGGTAAGTTCACAGCAGAGGAGGCGTTTGCATGTTGGCAAAGCGAATAATTCCATGTCTTGATGTACGTGATGGACAAGTGGTCAAGGGCGTCCAGTTCCGTAACCATGAAATCATTGGCGACATCGTTCCTCTGGCACAGCGTTATGCGGAAGAGGGCGCTGACGAGCTCGTGTTCTACGATATTACCGCTTCAAGTGATGGTCGTGTCGTCGATAAAAGTTGGGTCGCTCGCGTTGCAGAAGTTATTGATATTCCTTTCTGTGTGGCTGGTGGTATTAAATCAGCGGAAGACGCAGCGCGCATTCTTGAGTTTGGTGCAGACAAAGTGTCTATCAACTCACCTGCATTGGCGAACCCTCAGTTGATTACTGACCTTGCTGATAAGTTTGGTGTGCAATGTATCGTCGTTGGTATCGATTCATACTACGACAAAGAGACGGGCAAGTATCAGGTTTACCAGTTTACTGGTGATGAAGAACGCACCAAAGCGACCCAATGGGAAACGCGTGATTGGGTGCAAGAAGTACAAAAACGCGGCGCTGGTGAAATCGTACTGAACATGATGAACCAAGACGGTGTGCGTAACGGCTACGATATCGAACAACTGAATATGGTGCGCGAAGTATGTAATGTACCGCTGATTGCATCGGGTGGCGCGGGTGCTATGGAGCACTTTGCGGAAGCCTACCAAAAAGCAAATGTGGATGGCGCGCTTGCCGCATCGGTATTCCACAAACAAGTCATCAATATTGGTGAACTAAAGCAGTATTTGAAACAACAAGGCATTGAGGTACGACTATGAGTGTGAAAGCCGCCGAAGTAAGTTCGCTAGTTGAGCGAATCAACTGGGAAAAGGTGGATGGTCTGGTACCTGCTATCGTACAAGACTTCCAATCAAGCCAAGTGCTGATGATGGGTTATATGAACCAAGATGCGTTGGCAAAAACGGGCGAAACAGGTCAAGTGACGTTTTTCTCTCGTACCAAGCAGCGTCTTTGGACGAAAGGTGAGACTTCTGGCAACGTATTGCAATTGGTGAACATGCAGCTCGATTGCGATAACGATACGCTGCTGGTGAAAGTGAATCCCATTGGTCCTACGTGTCACTTGGGTAACACAACTTGCTGGGATGTGGACCCTCAAGAGGAGTCACAAATGGTGTGGCTTCATCAACTTGAGCAGCTATTGGCTGCCCGCAAGAGTGCCGACCCAGATTCCTCTTATACTGCCAGTCTTTATGCCCGTGGCACCAAGCGTATTTCGCAAAAAGTGGGCGAAGAAGGCGTTGAAGTCGCGCTTGCGGCGACGTCGGGCGATAAGTCGGAGTTAGTGTGTGAATCAGCAGATTTGATTTACCACTTAATGGTATTGCTTCAAGACCAAGGCTTATCGATGAATGACGTAGTGAATAAACTGAAAGAGCGTCATAAGTAAGCTTGCGATAAGTGAAAGCCCCTATGCTCTCGAGCCTAGGGGCTTTTTACTTTAGTGTTCTTGATTCGGGGCAAAAACCGGCAACAGTGCTGGTGGCGATTAGATTCTGAATCACGCTCGTCCCTCGCTGTTCAGAATGACGGTATATTTTCTAATGGTACTTGCAGTAGAGTTATTTACTTCAAATAGGTACATATATTAACGTCACTCCAACGAACCTAGGCGAAGTCAAGAATCCAATTAAATCGAGCTCAATAAGCTAGGAGTGGATGATCTTACCCACAACACTTCTTAAATTTCTTACCGCTTCCACAGATACACGGGTCGTTACGACCTACTTTTAGGCTACTCACTGGTTGGTTTAGGCGAGGATCTTGTTCTGGTTCTTCTTCTAGCTCTTCTTCTGGAAACGTGCCGTCAATGTAGTACCAAAGCCCATTTTCTTTTACAAAGCGAGAACGCTCTGTCATGCAGTAGCGTTTGCCGTCTTCATCAAAATAAGCGCTAAACTCTACAAAGCCTTCATTGTCATTACTGCCAGCTTCTGTTTTTACAACTTCAAGTTTGCACCAATCGCTGTCGATAGATTGGGCAATGTCTTCACGTTGCTCTTCTGCATTACAGCTTGGATGATAAGTGTTGACCACGTAATCGACTAGACCTAACACATGCGCACTGTAACGAGAGCGCATTAACTGCTCTGGAGTGGTGACGTCAGCATGGTTGTTGTGGGCAATTTCACAACACTGTTGGTAGGTGCGGTTAGATCCGCAAGGGCAAGAAGAAGCCATAAAATGAAATCTCGATTAATTAAGCGGTAAAAACAAACAACCTCACAATTGCGAGGCTGGAGGTGAGGCATTATAGCGATTTAGGGCGTTTGAGACAGCAGTTCTTGAGCCCACTCGGTAGATTGATTAAAAGCGTCCGCTAATTGAGGTTCGGTTAATTTAAGAACGGTGCAATATCGCTCGGCTAACTCCCAGTCCGCTTGTTCATAGGCGATCGTCATCGAAAGTAAGTGACCAAGTACGCCTTTTCGACTGGTTAATGCGAGTTTTATATCTTCGTCAACGGGGATATCTTCAATGACATCCGAGAGCGGTTGATCGAGCAAAGAGCCGAGTAAAGAAAACATGCCTGTCAAAAAAGCCTGCCCAGGGTCATACCTAGTGTTCATTTGACTAAGTAACAGTTCACACATTCGTGCACGCTGAATCGCTAAAGAGTAAAGAGAGTCAGGTTTATCTTCTTGAACGGACGCAATTGCAACTAAGGAAATAAAGCGTCGTAGTCGCTCTTCACCCAGATAAACAAGCGCCTGTCTGAACGATTTGATCTTAGTCGTTAATGTATATCCTGAATTTACGTAAGTAAGCAGCTTGTATGACAGCGTCACATCAATCGAAAACAGACGTTCAACCTCATTGAAGTCGATGGGCTTATCTGCAATCTCTTTACAAAGTTGGATGACGGTAAGAAACGCGGGGTTCAACCGTTTTTTCTGGATCATCTCAGGTTTGCTAAAAAAATACCCTTGAAAATAGTTAAAACCGGCTTCTAGAGCTTGCTCAAACTCTTCATAGGTCTCTACCTTTTCCGCAAGAAAGTCGATTTTAAATGGGCTCAACGCCTGAATAAAAATGGCAGCTTTCTTGATCGGCACAAGTCTAATATCAAACTTGATCATGGAAACGTATGGAAGAAAACGCTTCCAAGCTTTCGTCGGAACAAAATCATCCAGAGCAATTTTGTATCCGCACTCATGAAGGTGCTTGATAGCTTCTAACAGTTCTTCTGTCGGTTCGCAGTCTTCAAGGACTTCAATGACGAGAGATTCTTTAGGGAACAAAGTTGGGACCAAGTTCACCAAGCTTTGATGCGGAAAGTTAACAAAGCCAAGTTTGTTTCCTAATGTGTTGTAATGCGTCGACAAAAAATGATCGGATAGCAGTCGACTAGTAGCCAGCTCTGGTTCTACTTCAGGGAAGGTATTTTTAGGGCCGTCTCGAAAGAGGAGTTCGTAACCTATGGTTCGTTTTTCTCTATCCAGAATCGGTTGGCGAGCTACGTAAGAATACTTCAATTAGGTACTTCGTTCTGTTTAACTTAGTATTATGATAATAGCGATTTTTTACAAAATATCTACGACTTGAGCGTGAATCTTCTACACGCTCTACATGCTTAACGCAAATTCTGTATGAACGGTCTCGTTTGTAGGTCAAAACTATCAGAATTTACTTTTAAAACTGAGCCTTGCGTATACCAATCCCCTAAAACAATTCGGGTCTTTTTAACGCCATCGACGTCAAAAAAATGTGTGTTCGGGCGATGTGTGTGACCATGAATCATTAAGTTGACGCAGTTCTGAGACATCACTTTCTCGACCTCATTTTGGTTGACGTCCATGATATCTAATGACTTGCTCATTTTATCATCACGAATATCGGATTGAACTTTTGAGACAATTTTCTTCTTAATGAACCAAGGAATACGGTTAAACAACCATTGTAGCCATGGTTTGTGAACGGTTTTTCTAAACTCTTGATATTTCACATCGTCAATACAGAGCGTATCGCCATGTAGGATTACGGCTTTTTGACCATAAAGATCAATCGTGCAGACATCGTCGAGTAATGTCATACCGGTTTCTTTGCAAAAGCGTTTGCCGAGTAAAAAATCTCGATTGCCTTGGATGAAAAAAGTTGGCACACCCGCATCCGTCAGTGCTTTAAATTCTGCACGGATTTGGTCTGCAAAAGGGGTGTTGTCATCGTCACCAATCCAGAACTCAAACAGATCGCCGAGTACATAAAGTGCATCAGCTTTTGTTGCTTCTGTTCGCATGAACGTCACAAAACATTCCGTGATATCAGGACGTGATGGGGTAAGGTGAAGATCGGAAATAAATAATGTCGTCATAGAAATAAGGGGAAGCTATGCCTCCCCATTAACTTATCTTTTAAAAATAATTCCTAAGAATTACTCTTCAATTGTTGTACCAGTGATCACTACGTCTTCTAGAGGTACGTCTTGGTGCATGCCGTAAGAACCAGTGCTAACGCCTTTGATCTTATTTACGATGTCCATGCCTTCGATTACTTCACCGAACACACAGTAACCCCAACCATCTAGGCTTTCGCTACGGAAGTCTAGGAATGTGTTGTTGTTTACGTTGATGAAGAACTGAGAGCTTGCTGAATGCGGCTCCATAGTACGTGCCATAGCAAGTGTACCCACTTTGTTGCTAAGACCGTTGTTTGCTTCGTTCTTGATAGGTGCACGAGTCGCTTTTTCACGTAGACCAGACTCCATACCACCACCTTGGATCATGAAGCCGTCAATAACACGGTGGAAAAGCGTGTTGTCGTAGAAACCGTCGCGGCAGTACTGAAGGAAGTTTGCGCTTGTCTCTGGCGCTTTCTCTTCGTTTAGTTGAATCTTGATGTCACCAAAATTAGTGTGAAGGGTGATCATGCTACTTTCCTTTACTGTGTTGTGTTGAGCCCGAGATTCTAGCCTAAGTTCTAGTGCTTTAAAAACTCAGGAAGAGTAAATTCTTCGTTTTGTGCTTGAAGTTTAGCCGATTATCGTTTTATCGGTTAATTGCTATTACCTAACTAGGTTGGAGTTGATATACTCATCTTCTTTTATTCATTCACAATCATAGATAGAGATCATGTTAAAGATATATAACACACTCACAAGACAGAAAGAGGAATTCAAACCAATTACAGCTGGCAAAGTCGGTATGTATGTCTGTGGAGTTACCATCTACGATCTCTGTCACATTGGTCACGGTCGTACTTTCGTCTCTTTTGACGTTGTATCACGTTACCTTCGCTACTTGGGCTATGATCTGACGTTTGTACGTAACATCACAGATATCGACGATAAGATCATCAAACGTGCCGCAGAAAATGGTGAGTCTTGCGATTCATTGACTGAGCGTTTGATTGGTGAAATGCACGCTGATTTTGATGCGCTGAACATGAAACGTCCGGACGTTGAACCTCGTGCGACACAGTTTATTGCTGAAATCATCGAATTGGTTGAGAAGCTAATCGAGCGCGGTTTTGCATACGTTGCAGATAACGGTGACGTAATGTTTGAAGTAGGTAAATTCAACGAATACGGCAAGCTTTCTAAGCAAGACCTTGATCAGCTTCAAGCTGGCGCGCGCGTTGATATCGAAACAGCAAAACGCAGCCCTCTAGACTTTGTACTTTGGAAGATGTCAAAGCCGGGTGAACCAACGTGGGAGTCACCATGGGGTCCAGGTCGTCCAGGTTGGCACATTGAGTGTTCAGCAATGAACTCTTCAATCCTAGGTAACCACTTCGACATTCACGGCGGTGGTTCTGACCTTCAGTTCCCACACCATGAAAATGAAATCGCACAATCATGCTGTGCACACGATACACAATACGTGAACACATGGATGCACAGCGGCATGGTAATGGTAGACCGTGAGAAGATGTCTAAATCTCTAGGTAACTTCTTTACTATCCGTGACGTTCTTGGTCACTACGATGCTGAAACAGTGCGTTACTTCCTAATGTCTGGTCACTACCGTAGCCAGTTAAACTACAGCGAAGATAACCTAAACCAAGCACGTGCTTCGCTTGAGCGCCTGTACACATCTCTACGTGGTTTAGACCTAAACGCTGCGCCTGCTGGTGGTGAAGAATACGTATCTCGCTTCACTGCAGCGATGAACGATGACTTCAACACACCAGAAGCTTACTCAGTACTGTTCGACATGGCGCGAGAAGTTAACCGTCTGAAGACAGAAAACCTAGAGAAAGCGAGCGAACTCGGTGCGCTAATGCGTGAACTAGCTGACGTGATCGGTATTCTTCACCAAGATCCTGAAGCCTTCCTAAAAGGTGATGCGGGTAACGATGATGAAGTGGCTGAAATTGAAGCTCTGATCAAGCTGCGTAATGACTCTCGCGCTGCGAAAGATTGGGCGAATGCAGATATGGCTCGTGACAAGCTGACCGAAATGGGCATTGTTCTGGAAGATGGTCCAGAAGGCACAACGTGGCGTCGTAAGTAATTGAATTTTCATTTTTAAAGGGCTGATAATTCAGCCCTTTTATTTTCCATTTCCATAAATTAAAACTTTAACTTTAGGTAATGCTCTGTGGCTCAGATGTATTTCTATTACTCAGCAATGAATGCGGGTAAATCAACAACGCTTCTTCAATCCTCTTTCAACTATCAAGAACGCGGCATGACGCCAGTTATTTTTACGGCTGCGCTAGATGATCGTTTTGGTGTCGGTAAAGTGAGCTCTCGTATTGGTCTTCAATCTGACGCACATTTATTTCGTCAGGATACCAATTTGTATCAAGAGATCGCAGATCTGAATGAGGTTGAAAAACGTCACTGTATTCTTGTTGATGAGTGTCAGTTCTTGTCGAAAGAACAAGTTTATCAACTTACTGAAGTCGTTGATAAGTTGCATATTCCAGTATTGTGTTACGGCCTTCGCACCGATTTTCTAGGCGAACTTTTTGAAGGCAGTAAGTATCTATTATCTTGGGCAGACAAGCTGGTTGAGCTCAAAACAATCTGCCATTGCGGCCGCAAAGCGAATATGGTTATTCGTACCGATGAACACGGCGTGGCAATTAAAGAAGGCGATCAAGTTGCGATCGGCGGTAACGATAAGTATGTCTCCGTATGCCGCCAACATTACAAAGAAGCGCTCGGTAAATAAGCCGTATTGATATAGAAAAGCCACCGTACTTGGTGGCTTTTTGTTTGTCGGTTAGAAAAAGCTAGACTAAGTCAAAACCAAATCGCTCGAGTAAAGCCTGGTAAGAAGATTCGACTTGCTGAGGGATGTTCTGCTCGGTTTGAAATCCTTTCTCTGGATAGCTTTTCACGCGAGAGAAATCTTCCATTAGTGCTTCTAGCACCATCATTAATGGCATGTCTTCATTAATGTACTCAAAAAATGGAAGAGCCGCAGAGCTTACTTGGAGCTGAGTGTAGGGTGACTGCCACTGTTTTTCAAATGTCGCGATTGCTCTACGCTCCATAAACGGTTTTTGTACCAGAATAAACGAGGAACACTGTTTTCCTTCCTCTTTTAATCGTTGCTCAGTAAAGCGAACGTTTTCTCCACTGTTTGTGGATTTAGTCTCGAGCAAAACTGCTTCGCTTGGAACGCCCGACAACTTTGCAATCTCGGCAAAGGTTTCTGCCTCGCTTTTTTCAAACAGTCCATCTGTGAAGCGACCTTCACCCCCTGAAAATACAATCAAAGGTGCCAACTTTTGGTGGTAGAGCTTGGCAGCGTGCTCCGCTACACGCACATCATTACTGCACATCACAAACAAACAGTCCGCAGGCTTCAGTTCATGTTTAAGTTGCATGTAATCCCAAAGCGTTTCTATATGTCTATAGAGTCTCATAGCGCATCCAAAGTTGAATTGAAGTGAAATCGATAACCAAGTGAGAGTAGTTTGTCAGCAAGAATACGCTTGTCAGCTTGCTCTGTGACGGGTGGAAGAGGTATCTCACTTCCGATTTTGTTTATGGCAGCTTGGTAGAACTCAGCCTTGCTGACAGTATGAGGTGTCGTAACATTAATGACTTGGTTGCTTAAATTGCCTAAGGCAAATTTCGCAGCCGAGACAGCATCATCTTGATGAAGCATATTAGCTGGTGCTTTACGACTAACTTGTTGAAGCCTTGCTGCAAAGCGAGATGGGTGTCTATCTGGCCCGATTAATCCGCTACAACGTAGAATAACAAAGCTAATATTCGAGTCGATAACATGCTGCTCTGCTTGAAGCATAATACGTGCATTGTCAGAGAAATAAGGGCTTTCGGCTGCTAAAGAGATTGACGCGTCAGCTTCTTCCATATCGGAAGCAAGGTTAGGGTAAACCGTTGTAGAGCTGATCATGAGAAGTTTTTCAACGTTGTTTTGCTTAGCTGCGTTGGCAAGTATTTGCCATTGCTGTGCATATTCTTGACCGCGTCCTTTACGAAATCCTGGAGGAAAAGCACCGATAACGTGCGTAATTTGATGCTGTTTGAGCAGCTCATCTAGCCGTGCTGTGGCGTTCAATTGATTGAAATCGAACAATGCGGAGTGAGTTAATGAGGTGGGTAACTCTTTTAATCGAGTTTGGCTACGACGAGTGACGACAACATAGTGTCCATCTTTCATCAATGTTTCTGCTAGCGGAGTTCCGAGCCAGCCTGCACCTACGATCAATGTATTTGCCATTTGGGTCTTCCTACTTACTTATGTCTGCCCGAATAGGTTGAGCAGTTCTGCTTTGGCTTGTTGATGGAGGGGATCTGAATGCCATTTCTGGTGCTGAATAAGGTCAACATTGACTTGCCAAGCCAGTTTTGTGAAATCATCCCCAACCTTTTTTAATGTATTAGGTGAATACGCGACTAAATGCTGTGGTAGAAAGCACCAACCAAACCCTTTATTCGCCAATTCCAACAAAATATAGTAGTTATCAGCGTACCAGATATCTGGGCTAAATGCTTGATTGAGACCACATGGCTCTGCACTTTTGGATCGTATGACCAATTGACGATGTTGTTTTAGTTGATCAATGTGAGTGATTTGCTGCTTTGCTAAAGGATGTGTTGAAGAGACATAGACATCAAATGCAATATTGCCAAGATTGGTGAAATCGATGTGTCTTGGCATTTGTAAATCACTCAAAATAATCCCAGTCGTGGCGCGTTCCGACTTAACCAATTCAATGATATCAGGGCTTGATGCCGTTAAGCATTCAACTTGTAAGTGTGGAAAGCGTTGCTCTAACTTCTTTAGCACATCCGGCAAGCGAGTCAGAGGAATCCCTTCATCAATAGCTAAGACTAATTTGTTCGTTGGCGTGGAAAAGAGCTGTGATGCCCTATTTTTTAGGCGGTCGAGTTGGCTGATTGTTGCTTGTGCATAAGGTACGAGCGCGAGGCCATTCTCAGTTAATTTAGGGTACCTGCCTGCTCGATCAAAAAGCTCAACGCCACAGTCGATCTCCATATTCATGATGTGCTGGCTCACTACAGATTGAGCTCGCCCCAGTTTTCTAGCTGCTCCTGAAAATGATCCTGCTTCTGATGTAGCAATAAAAGCTTGCAGTTGTTCGATGGTAAACATATCGCTTAAACCGATGGTATCTAACTTTTGGTTATCTAAATAATAGATAAAATTCTAAGCATTGAGTAGAACTATTTGGACAGAGAAATATGACTCGTAACGAACGAATTTTTCATGCAGTACTTTTTGAGTTAATCGCACTCGCGATTATTGTACCAGCGGCTTCATTGATCACTGGAAAGGGCTCTAGTGATCTTGCGTTGGTTGGGGTCGGGTTGAGCATGTATACCGTGATATGGAACTACATCTACAACTTGTACTTTGATAAGTGGTTTGGTGACAATCGAGCTGAGCGAAGTTTAGCGATGCGGCTTGGACACACTATTGGTTTCGAGGGAGGATTAATCTTTATCTCTCTACCTGTGATTGCCTGGTTCTTAGAAATTACGCTTCTTCAAGCTCTAATGCTGGAAGCCGGCTTCCTCGTTTTCTTCCTATTTTATGCCACTGGTTTTAACTGGTTGTATGACAAGGTTCAACCATTTAGCAAAATGAAAAAGCGATTATTGCCACAGGCATCGACAGGAAAAATATAGGACTAAAAAACGCCACCGAGTTCGGTGGCGTTTTTTGTTCAAATTACACAGACAAAACTCTTAAAATCTTATCTGCATGTTCTGCAACTTCAATGCCTTCGTCTGTTAGATAACCACCGTCAGGCTGTGTACAAAGTTGCTTCTTATATAGACGAGCAACGGCTGCCTGCATTTCTTCTGACGCGTCTGTATGAACTTTAATACCAGTTGCAGCACTACTTAGGTCGAACTGAAGAAGTAGATTCAATTCGGCGATATGTTCAGCTGAATATTTCATAAATGATTCCTTTGCGCTTTTTTACCAAGCTAGTCTGAAAAGTAGCGTTGGGCAACATTCAACGACAAGAAGTGTTAAGTACGGCGCTATCAGGCTGATATAACGCAGGATCTTTGTTCGAAAGGTCGAATACTTGTTAAGTATCAATGATACTTACGGTAGCGAATGATAGGCGCTATTTATTGCTTGATCTCCCAATAACAACGATTTTAGTAAACACGCCAAATAGCACTTGAAAAAATAGGGAAATAGAGCGATTATCCGCGCCTCTTTAAATGTTTCTAAATGTTACACCAGAATGAACTTTAATCAGTTTGACTCACTATTACCGCCACAAGCTGCGGAACGCGCGGCTGAAGTGGGGGTAGGCAAAGCAACGAAAGCTCCAATCAAATCTTTTCTGCTCGCCATTTCTGCGGGGCTTCATATTGGTATTGCTTTCATCTTCTATACCACAGTAACGACAGGCGCAGGCGAGCTGCCTTGGGGCATTACACGACTCATTGGTGGTCTGGCATTTAGCCTTGGTTTGATTTTGGTGGTGGTTACTGGCGGAGAGCTTTTCACTAGCTCTGTGCTGACACTAGTTGCGCGTGCGAGTGGAAAAATCTCTTGGCAAGCACTTATCAAAAACTGGTTGGTGGTTTACTTTGGCAATATGGTTGGGGCCATTTTGCTCGTGGCCTGTATGCTAGTTACCAAGCAATATATGTTTGATCATGGCCAAGTTGGTCTCAACGCGATGGCGATCTCCCAACACAAATTACATCATGGTTTCTTTGCCGCTGTTGCGCTTGGCATCATGTGTAACGTATTAGTTTGTATTGCAGTTTGGATGACGTTTAGTGGGCGAACATTGACAGATAAAATAGCGGTCATGATTTTGCCTGTGGCTATGTTCGTGTCGGCAGGTTTTGAGCACTGTATTGCGAATATGTTCCAAGTACCTATGGCGATTGGTATTAAGTACTTTGCGCCAGAAGCGTTTTGGCAAATGACAGGGGCAGATATTGCAAACTACGCGGACTTAAACATGATGGGGTTCATCGTAAACAACCTAATTCCTGTTACGATAGGAAACATTATTGGTGGTGGCGTATTTGTTGGCATGTGGTATTGGATGATTTATCTACGCGATGAAGATAACCATTTGCGATAAGTTTAGAAGATCACAAGAAAGGCGAACCAGATGGTTCGCCTTTCTTTTTATTTGTCTCTGCAAATGTCAAATAAGTCGAGTCATGCTAAAGCAACTCTTCGTTGATGCCAAAATCGGTTGGGAGCCAATGAGAAGTTACTTCCTTTGGTTCTTGAACGAGCCAATCCAGAGGTGCATCGGACAGGAGTTCATCGTAATTTTCTTTGATCATTAAGACATCCATGTACGTCTCTCCAAGTTTGTGGTCACTGCCTTTACTTTAAAATTAGAACATGTCAGTCACGTGATCAATGCATGACGATTCGATTGATCACTTATGTTGCTATGTTTCTGGTTGCGTATGGGTTTTGGGGGCTTATCCACATTTTCTGTGGATAACCTGTATCAAAGGTCGTGCGTATCTAAACTTGCAAAGAAAATTTCATAAAATTAGAGGCTTATATCAAAAAGAATTCTGCCTGACTTTTCATCTGAAAGCGTCTTGATGAGTGCTCGAAGAATAGTTGAGTTATTCAGTTATAAGTACGTTCGACTTGGCAACATGAGTTGTTTAACGGGCTTTACCCACAAGCGCCAACTAACCGTGAGTTTTGGTCGATTCGGGTTGCTCGATTTTTATCTTGATTCGGCCTTCTTTGGTTTGTACCCAGCGCAATGTCATTTCTAACGTTATGGTTACGGAGGCACTCAACATGACGAAAATAGCCAGCATAATTACTAACTGGTATTTAATCGCAACCATCGGGCTCGCGCCACCTAGAATTTGACCGGTCATCATACCCGGTAAGGTAACCAGCCCTGTAGTGGCCATAGAAGCTAAAGTCGGGGCAAGGGACTTTCTAAGAGCCTCCTGAATGAAGGGGAAGGATGCGTAGCGAGGAGAGGCTCCAAGTGAGATTGCAGCCTCATATTCTGCTTGTCTCTGCTCAAAAGCCGTAAACAAATTCTGAAGAGCGATGATATTACTACTCAAGCTGTTACCCAATAACATACCAGCAAGTGGGATCATGTACTGCGCATTGTAAATAGGGGATGGTTGCACTAAGCCTGCTGTAATTGCTATCAGAAGTGGTATTAGACCACAGGTAAGGCCCGTTAGTAGCGGAAGCATAAGTGGCTTTTTAGGTAAGCGAGCTTTTCCCGCAATTGAGCTGGCACCAATCAGTAGCATGATGGCAAGCCAAAGTATATTGACAAGTAAGCTGTTTAATTGAAAAAGATATTCTAAATACACGCCAATCAATATGAGCTGAAATGTCATTCGGATAACACTGATTATCGTGTCTTTTGCTATCCCTAATTTGTAGCGGGCATTGATAAAAAAGGGGACCAATAAAATCAAACCAAACAGTGCCAGTTTGACCCAGCTTATATCCAACACGTTATCCATAATCGCTCCTTGAAAGTACGCGAATAATTGTATCTAAGCCTCTCCTTTATATGAACCACTACGTGCACTTTTTGCTGTTCTTAAAGTAAATCTTGAGTGCTATTTTAGACATTAATACGCAGCATTTTGTTTACAAACGGTTATCTTTTTCGGAGTTTTTAAGTCGATTTATGGCATGGTAATTACGATTTAAATGTGATCGATGTTTCTTAAATGTTGGTTATTTAACAACTCCTTAAAAGACTTATTTTGTCACATCTGTTCATGTTTTTTAATAAATAACATCAATCCATCATATCTCTGGATGAGCTCAAAAAAGTGTTGAATTACAAGGTCTGAGGTCGCTTATTTGATTGAACCCTACTATTAGTATGGTCTAACATTTTCCATTAGAGATTGTAAAAAACTTAAGCTTGGTTACGCGGGCTTTTCAATAACACTAGATACAAAATAGGCAAATGTATGAGTGATGTTAATAAAATTGAGAGTGGTGAAAAACGCTCCCTGGAGTGGAAGTCGTTCCTCTTCATTGCAGTTGTTCTCTTCCCAATTCTGAGTGTGGCCTTTGTTGGCGGCTACGGGTTCATCGTTTGGATGTTGCAAGTCTTCTTCTTTGGGCCTCCAGGCGCACACGGCATGTAAGCCAGTGAGCTCATAACCACACTTTTGAAAAGATTTTAAGAGAGCAAATAATGAAATCATTAATCATTAAACTGTGGCGTACCATGACGCGCCCAGCTGTACATATCAGCCTAGGTGTGCTGACTATGGGCGGCTTTATTGCTGGTGTTATCTTTTGGGGTGGCTTTAACACCGCTCTAGAAGCAACCAACACAGAAGAATTCTGTATTAGTTGTCACACAATGCGTGACAACGTATACGTTGAGCTACAAGAAACGGTGCACTGGAAAAACCACTCTGGTGTTCGTGCTACCTGCCCTGATTGTCACGTTCCACATAACTGGACAGATAAGATCGCTCGTAAGATGCAAGCTTCTAAAGAAGTATTTGCACAAGTATTTGGCAACTACGACGAACCGGGTGTGTTCGAAGAGCGTCGTATCGAACTTGCTAAACACGAATGGGATCGTTTCTCGGCAAACAAATCTCTGGAGTGTAAAAACTGTCACAACTACGAATCGATGGATTTCGAGCAAATGTCTCCAACCGCTCGTATCCAAATGAAGCAAGCCGCTGAGAAAGATCAAAGCTGTGTTGACTGTCACAAGGGTATTGCGCACAACCTACCAGCAGGCATGGACAGCATTGGCGGTATCGTGGGTGATCTAGAGGGTATGACTTCTAACACGGATTACGGCGTTGGTCAGCAACTCGTGAGCGTTCGTCACCTACCAATTTACTTTGATGCGCAAGGCAGTAAAGAAGCTGGTCTTCTTAATCCTGCATCGACCGTTAAAGTTCTTGAAGACAAAGGCGAGTTCGTTGAAATCGAAATCGACGGTTGGCGCAAAGCAAAAGGTTTTGGTCGTGTAATTCAAGAAGACTTCGGTAAGAACATTGCGACTGCGTCTCTGATGAAAGAAGCAGCAACAGACAGCAACATTGTGACGACTGGTGAGAAAAAAGTGGATGAGCTAACAGGCCTTCCTTGGGAAAAAGTAGCGGCGAAAGTATGGATTAAGAAAGAGTCTATGCTGAATGACATCAATCCTGTTTGGGAAAAATCTCGTGAAGCCTACAAGACCAATTGTTCTGTATGTCACACTCAACCTGCGGAAGCGCACTTCGACGCGAACACCTGGCCAGGTATGTTCGACGGTATGTTGGCGTTCGTTAACCTAGATACAGACAGTGAAGCACTGATCTTGAAGTATCTACAGAAACACTCTTCAGATTATGCTGAAGGTCACCACTAATAAGCGTCGGATTGGAGTAATTTTAAATGGCTATTACACGAAGAAGTTTTCTTAAAGGTGTAGCAACCACAAGTGCAGCGTCAGTAATTGGTCCTAGCTTATTGGCGTCCGCCTCTGCAAATGCCGTTGAGACGACAGGTACTTGGAAAGTAACTGGTTCTCACTGGGGCGCGTTCCGCGCCCACATCTACGCGGGTAAAGTTCAAGAGATCAAGCCGCTAGAGCTAGACAAAAACCCAACAGAAATGTTGAACGGCATTAAGGGTATTATCTACAGCCCTTCACGTGTTCGTTACCCAATGGTTCGTCTAGATTGGTTGAAGAAACACAAATACAGCGCGGATACTCGTGGTAACAACCGTTTCATCCGAGTAACTTGGGATGAAGCGCTAGATTTGTTTTATCGCGAACTAGAACGTATTCAAAAAGACTACGGCCCATGGGCGCTGCATGCAGGTCAAACAGGTTGGAACCAAACGGGTTCATTCAACAACTGTACTGCGCACATGCAACGTGCAGTAGGTATGCATGGCAACTTCATCACTAAAGTAGGTGACTACTCGACGGGTGCAGGTCAAACCATTATGCCGTACGTGCTAGGTTCAACCGAAGTGTACGCACAAGGTACGTCTTGGTCTGAGATCCTAGAAAACTCTGACAACATCGTTCTTTGGGCTAACGACCCAGTGAAAAACCTTCAAGTAGGTTGGAACTGTGAAACGCATGAGTCGTTTAAGTACCTTGCACAACTAAAAGAAAAAGTGGCGAAAGGTGAGATCAACGTTCTATCTGTAGACCCAGTGAAGAACAAAACTCAGCGCTACTTAGAGAACGATCACTTGTACATCAACCCGCTGACAGACGTAGCGTTCATGCTCGCTGTGGCACACGTGTTGTACAACGAAAACCTGTACGATAAGAAGTTCATTGATACTTACTGTCTCGGCTTTGAAGAGTTCATTCAATACGTTCAAGGTAAGACAAAAGACAAAGTAGAGAAGACGCCTGAATGGGCAGCAGCGATTTGTGGCGTGAAAGCGGACAAGATCCGTGAATTCGCACGCATGCTAGTCAGCGGCCGTACACAGATCCTGATGGGTTGGTGTATCCAGCGTCAAGAGCACGGTGAGCAGCCATACTGGGCAGCGGCTGTGGTTGCTGCAATGGTTGGTCAAATCGGTCTACCTGGCGGTGGTATCTCTTACGGTCACCATTACTCAAGTATCGGTGTGCCTTCTACTGGTTTCGCGGGCCCTGGTGGTTTCCCTCGTAACCTTGACCAAGGTATGAAACCTAAGTGGGACAACAACGACTTTAACGGTTACAGTCGTACTATCCCTGTTGCACGTTGGATCGACTGTCTGCTAGAACCTGGCAAAGAGATCAACTACAACGGCGGTAAAGTGAAACTGCCTGACTTCAAGATGATGGTTATCTCGGGTTGTAACCCATGGCACCACCATCAAGATCGTAACCGCATGAAGAAAGCGTTCCACAAACTTCAAACGGTTGTAACGATCGAGTTTGCTTGGACTGCGACATGTCGTTTCTCAGATATCGTTCTACCGGCGTGTACGCAATGGGAACGTAACGACATCGACGTATACGGTTCATACTCGAACAAAGGTCTGATTGCGATGCATCGTCTCGTTGATCCATTGTTCCAATCTAAGCCTGACTTCCAAATCATGAGTGAACTCACTCAGCGTTTTGGTCGCCGCGAAGAATACACTCGTGGTATGAGCGAGATGGAATGGATCGAAAGCCTTTACAACGATTGTAAAAAAGCGAACGAAGGTAAGTTTGAAATGCCAGAATTCAACGAGTTCTGGGAGAAGAGCGTACTAGACTTCGGTGAAGGTAAACCTTGGGTTCGTCATGCGGACTTCCGTAAAGACCCTGAGCTGAATCCACTAGGTACGCCGTCTGGCTTCATCGAGATCACGTCTCGTAAGATCGGCCGTTACGGTTACGAACACTGTCAAGAGCACCCAATGTGGTTCGAAAAATCAGAGCGTTCACACGGTGGTCCTGGTTCAGATAAATACCCATTCTGGTTGCAGTCTTGCCACCCAGATAAGCGTCTTCACTCTCAGATGTGTGAGTCTGAAGAGTTCCGCGCGACTTACGCGGTACAAGGTCGTGAGCCGGTTTACATCAACCCAGCGGATGCCAAAGCAAAAGGCATCAAAGATGGTGATTTGGTACGTGTATTCAACGGTCGTGGTCAGCTATTAGCTGGTGCTGTTTTGACTGACAGCTACCCACGTGGCGTTATTCGTATCGAAGAAGGTGCATGGTACGGTCCTCTAAACGAGAAAGAAGGCGCAATCTGTACCTACGGTGATCCTAACACGCTAACGCAAGACATCGGTTCTTCTGAGCTTGCACAGGCGACTTCTGCGAACACATGTATCGTAGACTTCGAGAAGTTCACAGGTAAAGTGCCGCCAGTCACTTCATTTGGTGGTCCGATCGAAGTTGCTTAATTAGTGCAGTTTGCATAAATCCAAATACCAGCCTCAGGGCTGGTATTTTTTTATCAAAATTTCAGTGAGCGTTGTCTCAATAGTAACTTCATAACGTTAAACGAGACTGGTATTCGTGATGATGGTAACGAATTGGGTGAAACAAGCAGGAGATAATGCGCCAAGCTAAACAATAATAATTAAGTGAGTAGACTCTTTATGGCTCAGAGCATTCAATTAGCAAATCACACTGAGATCACTGTGAATAACAATGACTCCCAAGTTGAAGTCAAGGGTAATCAATTACATTTTTCTTTTGCCGGTCTTCACAATAAAACCTTTACCGACCGTGAAGTGTTATTCGAAATGCCGTTTTTGTACGAGCACGAGGCCAACGTAATTGGGGATGGTTTTCAAATGTTGGCGCAAACGGCGGGAACGATCAATCACCCCGTTGATATTGGTCGCTGCCCAGACAATAATCCTTCTTATCGAATCTACCCTAAAGATGCCCCTAAGCGTTATTACAACTATTTAGTGGTGGAAGGTTCAGCGGGCTACACATTATTTGGCTTCACATCATGTCATCGCTTTGCAGGCTATTTTGATGTTGTGCTGCGTGATGGGCATTGGGTTTTATCAGCCGCAATTGATGGTGAGTTGACTCAAGTGGCGGATTGGGAAAGTAATCAACTTGAGTCCGTGGCGGTACTCTGCGGTCAATCACTGTCCGAGCTTTATCAAACCTATGGCGAGATGATTGCAGAGCATCATCCTGTTCGCCAAGGTGTGACACAAGATACGCCTGTTGGTTGGTGTTCGTGGTACGCGTACTACGCAGACGTGACAGAGCAAAACATCATGCAGAACGTAGATTGTATGCAAGATAAGCTCGAAGACCTAGAGTGGGTACTTCTGGATGATGGCTATCAAGCCTTTATGGGCGATTGGTTAACCCCATCAGATAAGTTTTCTGGTGGCGTAAAAGAGCTCATTCATAACATCCGTGCAAAAGGAAAAAAGCCGGCAATTTGGATGGCGCCTTTCATTGCACAGCCTGAGTCGGAGATCTTCAAACAGCATCCAGAGTGGTTTGTTCGCCACAAGGATGGTGGCTTACTTAAAGCAGAAGATGTCACATACGGTGGTTGGCGATGCACGCCTTGGTACATACTCGATACCTCAAACCCAGAAGTACAAGACCATCTGACGCATGTAGTCTCTGTCATGAGACAAGAGTGGGGCGTTGAGTTGTTCAAGCTAGACGCGAACTATTGGGGCACCTTAAAAGGTGTTCGTAAACAATCTGGTATTACAGGCGTTGAGGCGTATCGCTTAGGAATGGAAGCGATTGCCAAAGGCGCTGGTGATGCGTGGCTTTTAGGTTGCAACGCGCCAATGTGGCCATCTCTGGGGCTTGTGGATGCAATGCGTGTTTCTGACGATGTAGAGCGTCATAGTCGTCGATTCGAACAGATAGCCAAAGAAACCTTTTACCGTAGTTGGCAGCATCGAAAATTGTGGCAAATTGACCCGGATTGCGCCACGTTCACTTCATTAGCTAATCAATCTGCATCCAGAGAAGAGTATGAATTTCATCGCACGGTGTTATTAGCGAGTGGTGGTTTGCTGCTGTCTGGTGACCCGCTCCCTGAGATTACGCCGTTTGCTAAGAAGACACTGTCTAAGCTCATGTTACGTCAACAACGTAACCAGCAATCTGCAAAGTTTACCGCTTTGAGTTTAAATCACGCGTTTTTAAAACTAACGACGAAGAATGACCTCCATTGTTTGTTTAATTATGCGAGTTACGGAGCGATGGAATTTACGCTGACGTCTGATCAACCGGTGGACTGGTATGATTACTGGACAGGGGAAAAGCTAAACCAAGAACCTTGCCAGTTGTTAATGGTGAGCGTGGATAAAGGGCTCAATGCGAAAGCGATCGTTACAGCATAAAACGTGAAGTAAATCGCCTAATACCAAGATCAAGAAAGGAGCCTATTGCGGCTCCTTTCTCGTTTGATGCTCTGAGCGTTAGAACTCGAATAAAAAGTAATACCCGTATCCAACAATAAACGCAGGAATGGACGAGTAAATAGTCGCGACCAAAGCAGCTTTCGGTGCCATTGCAATAGCGGGGAATAGGGCGTCACCATCGTTAGAAATCGCATTGGCCAGTTGCGCAGAAAGTGGCGCTGCACCAGAAATGTATAGGCTAGTGACTAAAATTTGCGGTCCACAACCAGGCAACATACCAATGGCTAGGCCAGCTAATGGCATCCAAATTCCCCAATGAGAAAAGGTTTCTACAAGGTCGAGTCCAGAAAAATAGGTCGTCAGTTCAAACGCCAGAAACGCCACGATCACCCAAGCACTGACGAAATTCGTATCTTGTGCTGCTTTTTGAATCGGGTGTGAGTCCACGATTTTTTCATCTTCAGAGACCGTTGACTGATAATCGCCGAGCTCTTTTGTCATAGCCCACAACGACATTGTGATCACCGCGAAGATAGCGCCCAGCCATTCAATGGTATTGGCCTGCAAAGACAACAGCTGATTAATATCGATTTGGAAAGACATTAACACAGCAACGACACTAGCAGGCACAATAAGCCATTTCCAAAATGCGCCTTGTAGATTGATTGCACGTTGTTCAAGGGGTGTGTGTCGGTCTGTCTGGTGTTGGCAACAAGCATGTGTCTGAGGTGCTTCTTTTGGTTCTGGTCGCAGAAAGTTATCAGCATGAAAAGCATTAACGACTAACCCTGAAAGAGTACCCACGATAATGCCTAATCCAACCACGCCTAATCCAACACTTGGTTTGGCGGCCAGAAGTAAAAAGGCAGCGTCACCCATTGTTGAAGTAAGTACCGCGACAATCGCACCAAATCCTACTCGGCCACTAATAAATTGCGTTGTCACAACAATAGCGCCACCACAGCCAGGCAAAGCACCCAACAAAGAAGCAAAGAAAACCTGATGATTACGCGAGCGATGATATAGCTCGGTAATTCGATTGGTTTTCGACATAAAGTTTGAAAGATAATGATAAATAGCCAATGTGGCAGCAACATAGCATGACACCGCCCAGAATGAGTCGGATAGCGTCTGTACGGCTACGTCACGTGTATTTTCATTGCCTAGCAAAATGAGCATGACGATAGGGATCAGCAATCGCTTATAAGCTAAACGAAACTGAGTAGGCTGAAACAACTGTTGTACAGAGTGTAATAATTGGGTCGCGTTCATCGTTTACTCAAATGCAAATAGGAATAATTATCATTATATGTAAATGAGATTTATTCGCAATAGCATTGTGAACTTTTCTTCGTGTCAAACTCTCTGAAATCAGGTAAAGTATCGGCCTTTGTGAGCAAACACGCCCTAATTAACTGTATTAGGCGGCGTATAAAATTGACTTGAATAGGAAGAAACATGATTCTAGTTGTAGGTCATAAGAACCCAGACAGTGACAGTATTTGTAGTGCACTCGTTGCAACTGAACTTCTAAAAGCGCGTGGCGTTGAAGCTATGCCAATTCGCCAAGGCGAAATCAACCGTGAAACTCAGCACATCCTAGAAGTTGCTGGCGCTGAAGTTCCTGAGCTTCGCACATCAGTTGCGGGTGAGACCGTTTGGCTAGTAGATTACTCAGATCTAGCACAAGCACCAGACGATATCGCAGAAGCTGAAATTGCGGGTATTGTTGACCACCACCGTCTAGGTGACGTGATGACAGTAAACCCAATGGAAGCATGGATCTGGCCTGTTGGTTGTACCAACACTGTTCTATTCAACATGTTCAAGATTGAAGGTCACGCGATTACTCCACAAATTGCTAAGCTAATGATGTCAGCAATTCTATCTGACACAGTAGGTTTTGCTTCTCCAACTTGTACACAAAAAGACAAAGATGCCGTTGCTGAACTAGCGGCAATCGCAGACGTACAAGATGTTGACGCGTTCACTAAAGATCTTCTAATTGCTAAAACAAACATCGAAGGTCTATCAGCGGCTGAGCTTGTTGAGAAAGACCTTAAAGGTTACCCATTCAACGGTCGTGACGTAGTGGTTGGTCAGGTTGAACTTGCAACTCTTGAGCAAGTTGACGGTATGATCGAAGCACTAGAAGCAGACCTAGAATCTCGTTGTGAGAAAGATAACCTAGCGTTCGCTGCTGTAATGCTAACAGACATCACGACTGCTCAAACTCGTCTTCTATACAAAGGTGAGTGGGCTGAGAAGCTTGTTAAGCACGAAAAAGACGGCATGCTAATGATGGAAAACACGCTAAGCCGTAAGAAGCAAGGTTGGCCTTGGCTTCAAACTGAGCTAGCTTAATTTTCTAGCATATACTTTAAATGCCCGCCTAGCTGCGGGCATTTTTCTATGGGAAATAGGAGACGAATATGTCTGAGCAACTGACCCAAGAGCAGATGGATACCATTAATCGCTACAACGAAGAGCAACGTTTAAAGTACTGCGTAAAAGAGATTGTGGCGAATCGTAAGGTTTGGATTCTGAAAGACGAACATGGCTGTGTCATGTTAAATACAGAAGATGATGATTGTGTACCAGTATGGCCAAACGAAGAATTTGCTTTGCAATGGGCGAATGGTGATTGGGAAGATTGCGAGCCTGAGGCGATCTCTTTAAACAAGTGGCACAGCCGTTGGACCTCTGGTCTAGAGGATGACGAGCTATCGATTGTTGTATTCCCAAATCAAAATGAAGAAGGGGTCGTATTGTTTCCTGACGAGTTTGATTTTGAACTGCGCAAACAAGCGAGCCGCCGTTAGTTTTTTGATTAGTACCCATGCAATAAAGAAGCCTGCGTTAAAGCAGGCTTCTTTACATTTGCACGATTACATCTTTGATAAGCTATTTTGTTTGATGGCTTGGCGCTTTATAAAAGTGGCTTTCGACTAGTCGTTGAGTAATAGGATGCTCGGGATGAGTCAATACTTGGTTGGTCTCGCCAAACTCGACCACTTCACCTTCATGCATCACCATCACTTTATCAGTAATATGCTTAACAATGCCAATATGCTGAGACACGTACACAAATGACAATCCCATCTCTTCTTGCAACTCGAGGAATAAGTTAATGATCTGCGAGCGCATTGCCATATCCAAACCGTTTAACGCCTCATCAGCGACAATGATGGAAGGTTGAAGAATAAGTGCACGAGCCAAACACACGCGCTGTTTTTGACCGGCAGCTAGCATTTGTGGATAAAAATAGGCGTGCTCAGGCAGCAATCCTACGCGGAGCAGGGTGTTCTTTACACGCTGCATGCGCGCATCTGGCGGCATGTTGGTATTTCGCTTTAGCGGACCTTCTAAAATACGACCAATCTGGATTCGTGGGTTTAACGATGTGTTTGGATCTTGGAAAATCATGCGGATGAGCTTGCAGCGTGTCGCGTAATCTTTGTGCTCCAATCGTTCGCCATTCACACGGATCTCTCCGGAGCTTGGTTCAACAACGCCAGCAAGCATACGAGCTAGTGTGGATTTTCCTGACCCGTTTTGACCAATAAAACCAATAGTTTGTCCTGGCTCTAAAGTAAAGCTTACCGGTTTAACTGCCTCATTAACCTGACGTTTGAACAGACGGGAGCGCGTAACAAATTGCTTCGATAAATTATCGACTTCAAGTAACGCACTCATGACTTTTTCTCCGTGTTCAATGGAAAGTGGCAGTTAAATTTATGATTCTTAATTCGTCTGGTGTGTGGAATTTCTACACATTGTTTCTGCGCATATGGGCAACGTGGTCCGAGGCGACAACCGATAGGTAGATGCTGCAATGGCGGAATCGAGCCCGGTAGGGATTGGAGTTTTTGCTTGTGTGGTACCCAATCATTAAAGTCAGGCATCGCTTTAAGCAAGGCATCGGTGTACGGGTGCTTGGGTGCCGCAATGATTTTACTGGTATCGGCAGACTCCACCGACTGACCACAATACATTACCGTAATACGTCCTGCCCACTGTGTTATGGTCGCTAAGTCGTGGCCGATAAGCAGAATGGTTGTGTTATTAAGTTGGTTCATGCGGCTCAAGAGACGCAAGATTTGCGATTGGGTAATCGGGTCTAAGTCGTTGGTTGGCTCATCTGCGATCAGCAACTTTGGTTTGGTCGCTATCGCCATGGCAATCATGACTTTTTGACACTCACCATCAGTCAGTTCATAAGGGTAGCTACCCATTAAACGCTTGTGATCTTTAATACCCACTTTATGCAAAAGCGCGATGGCCTGTTTTTTACGCCATTTAAATCGCTCCCACCATTTCCCTTCAAATGCGCGAGATGGAATGGATTCAATCAATTGACGCCCGACTTCCTCTGAAGGGTCAAGACAAGTTGAAGGTTCTTGGAAAATCATCGCAATATCACGAGCAATGACGCGCCGACGCTCTTTTGGTGTAAGCTGAAGCAAGTCAATATTGCCAAGGCGCATACGGTCTGCGGTGATGCGCCAGTTATCTTTACTTACCCCGACAATCGCTTTTGCAACTAAGCTTTTCCCTGAACCAGACTCACCTACAAGACCACGAATTTCGCCTTCGTTCAAAGTTAGGCTCATTCGGTCAACGGCTTTGACCAACCCTTGAGGTGTTTCGATCTCAATGGTCAAATGTCGAATATCTAACAACGGCATTATTCGATCCCCGCATTAAGCGCTTGACGTACACCTTCACCTACTAAGTTTAGGGTAATAACAGTAAACATGATGGTCAGGCCGGGTAGGGTCACTGTCCAAGGTGCAATATAAATAAGCTCGACAGAGTCACCTAATATTGCTCCCCACTCGGTGCTTGGTGCCTGTGCGCCTAGGCCAAGAAAACCCAGTGCCGTAATATCTAAAATCGCAGCAGAGAGCGCGAGTGTGATTTCAGCGGCAATGACCGTCAGAATGTTAGGAAGAATTGAACTCCACAGTAAGTAGAAATCATTAGCGCCATCAAGGCGTGCTGCCATTATGTAGTCTTTTTCAACTTCGGTGTGGACTGCGATATAAACGGAGCGAATAAAACGCGGAATCAAAGCCAAGCAGATTGCGAGTAAAATATTGAACCCACCAAAGCCTAGAAATGCCACAAAAATGATTGCTAATAAGAGCGACGGGATCGACATGACGGTATCGAGCAAGTGGTTGAGAGTACTCGACAGTAAGCCTTTCGTCATACCTGCCAATACGCCAATTAAACAGCCTACAACGGCAGCAATTGCGGTGATGGCGACAGCAGCGCCAAATGTCAGCTGAGAGCCCATAATCAGGCGCGAAAGAATATCTCTACCTAAGTCATCGGTCCCCAAAAAGTAATCAACCGTTCCTGCTGGAGCCCATGATGGCGGCACAAGCAACTCACCTGACTGTGCTTGGGCGTCAAATGGTGCAAGTAGGGGGGCAAAAATGGTAATAAGGACGATAAACACCAAGCACCACAAGCCAAACATGGCTAGTCCGTTGGCGCGGTAGCTTCGCCAAAAACGCTCAAACTGTGTTGGAATGCGCTCTTCCTGATAAACGTTATTTGTTAGCATACCATTCCTTTCGAACTAAAGGGTTAATCATCGCGCCAATCAAATCCGAGAGTATGTTAGCGGTAAGAACCAAAGTCGCAAGTACCATCACGCCAGCTTGGATAGATGCATAGTCTTGGCTTGCTAGCGCATCTAAAAGCCAACGACCAATACCTGGCCAGTTAAAAATAGACTCCGTGATGATAGCTAAGGTAATCATACTCGAGAGTTGAACACCAACTTTGGGAATGATAGGCGGTATCGCATTCCGCAATACATGTTGAGTTACGATTTCGCGGTTAGAAAGACCTTTGATTCTCGCTGCACGGATGTAGTTTTGGCTCATCACTTCCGCTACCGAGGAGCGCATTAGTCCGACAACCTGGGTGGTTGGAGCCAAAGCGAGCACCAAACATGGCAGCACCATATGCTCAATAACGCTTTGCAGTGCGTGAGCGCGGTATTCGCCTTTCGCCATGAATGCGTCGATAATGGCAAACCCGGTTACATGATCAATTTCGTAAAGTAAATCATACCGTCCCGCAACGGGAAATAGTTGGTATTCCAATGAAAAGACCATGATAAGTAGCAGAGCTACCCAAAAGATTGGGGCGGAATAACCAGACATTGACATGAATGAAATGCTGGTATCGAGCCATTTACCTTGCTTCATCCCAGCCACGGTTCCAAGAGGAATGCCGATCAAAAGGGACACCAAAAAGGCAAAAAAGCACAGTTCCAAAGTGGCTGGGAATACAACGGCGAGCTCGTCGTAAATCGCATTGCCGTTTTTACTTATGCCAAAATCGAGTTGAGAAAGGTTGATTAAGTAAGTTTGCCAGCCAGACCAAAAATCAACGTTTGCCCAGTGCGAGAGAGGGTCAAGGCGAAGCAGAGAAAAACCTACTAATGTAAGGATCATCAAAGTGATGATAAATAGGTTAAAGCGTCGAACGGTATACCAAAACATCAGTGAATTCTCTCAACTCTATCAAACGGTTGGGCATTGAAAGGGCTTGATTTGAAGCCTGTCAGCGATTTGTCGTGCACACGGAACTGCACGCCATGCGCCAGAGGAATAACCGGGAACTCTTGATTCAAAATGTTCTGTGCTTGGCGATATAGGTTCAAACGGTAACGCGGTTCTTGAGTTTCTAACGCCAAATCGAGCAAGAAATCGAAGTCATCGTTACACCACATGGACACGTTAAGGCCAACGCGGTCAGACTCGCAAGATAATAAAGGGCGGAAAAAGTTGTCAGGATCCCCGGTATCACCAATCCAACCTGTTAAAAGTAAATCGATATCGTTGATGTTCTCCAAATCCACACGTTCAAACCTATCATCGGTCAGTAGCGTTAATTTAACCCCAATATCGGCAAAATTCGCTTGGATTAACTCCGCAGTCTTGCGAGGGCTTGGGTTAAAAGCACGTGGTTCAAGTGGTACCCACATGGTCAATTCTAGGCCGTCTTCGTAGCCTGCATCTCGAAGTAGTGCCAATGCATAATTCCGGTCATAACGAATTTTTACGCTGTCTTTTTGATAAGCCCATGAATTTGGTGGTAGCAAGGTATAAGCTTGGGAGCCAGTTCCGTAGTAAACCGAATCTAAAATATTTTGACGGTTGATCGCTAAGTTAAGAGCTTGGCGAACTCGAGCATCACTCAGCGCGGTGGTTTCTGTGTTTATCGCAATAAAGGAAACGTTGTTAGCTGGTGTAGCCGTCAGCTCAAGGTTGTCATTTTCTTGAATGACAGGTATTTGGCTCGAAATAGGTGAAGAGAGTACGTCACACTCGTTTCTTAAAAGTTTAGCTAATGTACCCGTGCCTCTGTGAGAGATATCGAACACCACTTGTTCCATTTTTGCTGGTGACTTCCAGTAATTAGAATGACGCTCTAATCGAATCAAATCGTTCACTTGGTACTCTTTTAATTGATAAGGGCCGGTACCGATAGGAAGTTGGTCGATTTCTTCTTTATGATCTTTTGCTGCCAATTGCTGTCCATACTCCGCAGACAAGATAACCGCATGGCTGGTGGCAATATTGGCCAAGAAAGAAAAGTTTGGCTGAGATAACGTAAACCTTACCGTATGCTCATCTATTGCAACCACGTCTTGGAGTAGGTTTTGAAAATCTAACCCTGCAAACCATGGATAAAAACCACCACCTACTTGGTGAAAAGGATGGTCTACATCGATGATTCGCTTGAAGCTAAATACCACATCTTTTGCATTCAATGGGCGAGTGGGTGTGAACCAAGGCGTGGTTTGGAATTTAACACCACGTTTAAGCTTAAACGTGTATTCCGTCCCTGATTCATTTACTGACCAACTCTCGGCGATGCTTGCCACGGGCTGATGTGATTTAGGATCGAGCGTGAGCAGCGTATCGTACAGCTGCGGGCTAAGAGCCTCTGCGGTAATACCGCTATCAATAAGCTGAGGGTTAAACGTGGTCGGCTTACCTTGTCCGCAAAACACAAAGCCAGCTTTGCGAATATCATTGTGGTCAATTTCATCGCCACAAGCGGTCAGTAGGCTAATCCCAATAAGGCTCAGCGATAATCTTATAAAAGCATTCATAATATGAAATGTTCATTGGATCTTGCTCGTTTCGTTTGATCTTACTCTTTCAAAGCTAACAAGCGAAAATGATCTCGCTAATTTATCACCTTTGTGAACTCGCTCCAAACATAAAATCCATACACTGTAAGGTGTTATGCCATAAATGCATGCGAATTAGAGCGCAGTCACGAGCTCGTGTATTGATTGAGTACTCTCGGTCAAGTTAGCTTTGTCCGACCAAACCATATTTTCTAACCATCCCTCGTAATTGGTGATAGCTCAAGCCAAGTAGCTCGGCTGCTTGTCGTTGATTAAACTTGGCTTCTTCCAACGCACGATTGAGTAAATGGATATCTTGTTCCTCTTGCCATTGTTTATAGTCTAGAGGGAATTGGATGGTGTTGCTTGATGCTTCCTCTTCTTGTTGTTCTGCTTGTGTTGCACTATGGCCAAGCGCGCTGTGCCAAACCGTTTCAAAAGGATTGAAAACCAGTTCATCAATTGGGTGAGCATTCAGACCATGTTGGTAAATCGCACGTTCAATCACGTTTTTTAGTTCGCGGACGTTACCGGGCCATTCATATTCAATAAGCGACTGCTGCGCTTTTGGGGTAAAACCGACAAAGTATTCCAGTTGCAGTTCACGACACATTTTCATCGCGTAGTGCTCTGCTAAAGAGAGAATGTCCTCTTTGCGCTCGCGAAGAGGCGGTAACATAATGACATCGAAGGCTAGCCTGTCGAGCAGATCTGCACGAAAATCACCTTGCTCTGCCAATTTTGGTAGGTCGGCATTGGTTGCACAAACAAGTCGAACATCCGCCTTTAGAGCGGTATGACCGCCAACTCGCTCATATTCACCATATTCAATGACACGTAATAGCTTTTCTTGAACCAAAAGTGGTGCGGTTGCCAGTTCGTCAAGAAACAAAGTACCGCCCTCGGCACGCTCGAAACGCCCTTTATGCTTACCTTTAGAGCCCGTGAAGGAGCCGGATTCATGTCCAAACAATTCGGAATCTATTAGCCCTTCGCTTAATGTCGCACAGTTGAGTGATAGTAGTGGTTTATCCCAACGTCTTGATAAATAATGCAAACGCTGAGCGATGAGTTCTTTACCCGTACCTCGCTCACCAATGATGAGGACAGGGCGCTCAATGGGTGCAAGTTGTGATACTTTATCTAGTACAGCGAGAAAAGCAGGTGATTCACCAATCAGGTTTTGCTTCATAAAATCCTTCTTATTTAACAGCCGAGCCATGATTCAGGGATAGAGTTGGTAAATTTCACCAACAGTTGGTGAAAAACATCATAGCACAATAGTGTGTAACGACAACAAAATGAATAACGCTCTGATTTAAAAGAAAATTATAAGTTGGCACGTTACTTGTTATATATTCAGGGAGACACAAGGTTAATCACCACCTTGTCGAGTTTTAATAGGAAAAAAGAGGAGTTCCGTTATGGGTATTTTTTCTCGATTTGCAGATATCGTTAACTCAAACATCAGTGCATTACTGGACAAGGCGGAAGATCCTGAAAAAATGATCCGTCTTATCATTCAAGAAATGGAAGACACACTTGTTGAAGTGCGTACTAACTCGGCTAAAGCGATTGCAGACAAGAAAGAGTTGGCTCGTAAGGTTGAAACGTTAGAAGAGCAAATTGGCGAATGGGGCCAAAAAGCGAGCTTAGCATTAGTGAAAGAGCGTGAAGATCTAGCTCGTGCAGCGTTAATTGAAAAGCAAAAGCTAGAGCAAGTGATTAAAGGCCTCCACACTGAGCAAACCTTAGTGGAAGAAACGATCGATAAGCTTACTGGCGAGATTGGTAAGTTGGAAAGCAAAATTGCCGAAACGCGCGCAAAACAGCAAGCACTAGCAATTCGTAACCAAACTGCATCTAACCGTCGTGATGTGCAAAAACACCTGCACACTAGCCGCACTAATGAAGCGATGGCGAAATTTGAGCAGTACTCACGTAAAGTGGATGAAATGGAAGCGGAAGCAGACCTGTATGCTCAAACTGGTAATGCTAAATCGCTAGAACAAGAGTTTGCAGAGTTGCAGGCACAAGACGAAATTGAAAAAGAGTTGGCAAAACTGAAAGAACAGATGTCATCGAAAGATAAATAAGAAAGGAGCCATTTATGTCGGCATTTTTTATAGCAGGACCAGTGATTGTCTTTTTAATCTTTGTCGCTCCACTATGGCTCTTCTTACACTATCGCAGCAAACGCAAAACAGATAGTGCACTGTCGAGCCAAGATTTAGAGCGCCTTCAGATACTATCTGAAAAAGCGGAAGCGATGCAGTCCCGAGTTGATACATTGGAGCGCATCTTGGATGCTGAGTCACCAACATGGAGACGAAAGTATGAATAATCGAGAACTGTATCGTGATCCAGTAAATGGCAAAATCTCCGGTGTTTGCGCCGGAATTGCCAACTACTTTGGTGCAGAAGTTTGGTTGATTCGTATTGTAGTGATTTCTGCAGCGCTGTTAGGTGGTACGTTTTTGGTATTGTTAGCGTACATCGCGATGGCGTTTATGTTAGAAAAGCAACCAGTAACGTATTCTGAAAATATCAGAGCGCAGCAAGAGCATACGCTCAAAAGTAAGCCTTGGCAGAAAGGGCAAAGCCCTGATCAACTGCTCAGTGTGTTGGAAAGGGATTTTGACCGTCTTGATGGCAAAATTCGTAACATGGAAGCGTATGTTACGTCTGATGCATATAGGGTGAACAGAGAATTCAGTAAGCTCTAGGCATTTTGTATCCAAAGAAGATTTAACTGAAGCAGGCATAAAGCCTGCTTTTTTATCACAAATTACTAATTTTAAAGCACTATTAATCTTTTCTGCTCTGGAAGTTCGTTCAAAATTCATCTACTTTAAAAATAATCCCCCAATTTTTATGGATGAATGTAATGAGAAAATTGCTCATTCCTATTGCCATCTCGGCTGTCTTGTCGGGGTGCGGTAAAGAACTTCCTCCTGTTCCTGAACCTGAATCGCGCCCTGCGAAGCTATTTACAGTATCTGTTGGCAATGCCCAGTTTGAGCGACATTTTCCTGCTACGACGGAAGCTGGCGATAGAGCAGTACTGACATTTCGAGTTCCTGGGCTTCTTCAAACGATAGAAGTGAATGAAGGTCAAGTCGTCAGTAAAGGTGATGTTTTGGCGTCATTAAACCCAGATGAATATTCTCTGCTCGAACAGCAAGCTCGGGCAAATTTTTTGCTCGCAGATGTGCAATACAAGCGATACCAAAAGCTACGTAAAGACCAAGTAGTATCTGAGCAAGATTTTGATGAGGCAAAAGCGAATCACAACTCGGCAAAAGCTCAATGGAATCAAGCAAAGGCAAACTTAAGATATACCAAACTTGTCGCGCCATATGATGGCACCATTTCGTACATTCCAGCAGAAAACCATGAATATGTTGCCGCGAAAGAAGGGGTGATGAATATTCAGTCCAACCAACTCCTCAAAGTGATATTCCAAATCCCAGACTATCTTCTAAATCGTTACACGCAGGGGAGCGATGTCTCTGCCAGAATGATATTTGATGCGTTCCCCGAGCGAGCCTTTGACTTAACCTTTCAGGAAATCGATACAGAAGCCGATCCTAAAACGGGCAGTTACAAAGTCACGATGGTCATGGAGCGACCAGCAGAAATAGGCCTTTTGCCGGGAATGTCTGGCAATGCTTACCTCCTGTCCAAAAGTGCAGGAGCGACAAAGATTCCTAACTCCGCGTTGCTAGAAGAGAACGGCAAAACATACGTTTGGCGTGTCGATGAGCAAGGCATTGTGTCCAAAGCCGCAATTGAGATGAATGACAAAAATCAAGTGTTAGCTGGGCTTAACGATGGCGACCAAATCATTATCTCGGGTGTCAGTGTAATTGAACCCGGAATTAAGGTAAGAGCGTGGATTAAGGAAAGAGGGTTGTAATATGAAAGGAATCATCTCTCTAACGACTTTACTTTCAACGCTTTTTCTCGTTGGCTGTGGGGATAAGGCGCCAGAAAAAGAGCTCGAAACGCCACGAGTTAGAGTTACGTCATTAGCGGGAAGCAAGGTGGATGACAACTTGTACTTCCCTGCGGTTGCGAATGCAGCGGATCGCTCTCATTTGAGCTTCAGAGTGGCAGGAGAAGTCAGCAGCATCATGGTAAAAGAGGGCGACAAAGTCACGAAGGGTGATGTTATTGCAACACTAGATCCTACTGACTATGAGTTGGATGTAGATAATGCGAGTGCGCGTTTTTCTGTTGTCGACAGTCAGTATCGCCGCTCACGCCCTTTGGTCGATAAAGGCCTATTAGCTAAGTCTCAGTTTGATGAAATTGCAGCACAACGACAAATCGCCTTAGCTGAGCTTCAGTTAGCCAAACTTCGTCTATCATTTACTGCCTTAAAAGCGCCCGTGGATGGGATTATTTCGCGAGTTAATATCGACCAATTCGAAAATGTTCAAGTCGGACAGCATATCGTTAATATTCACAGCTTGGAGCGAGTCGAAGTGTTGATTCAGCTTCCTGACCGCCTCTATGTGAACCAACCGCCAACGGAAGAAAGGCTTACCGCGATCAAAGCATTAGTGCGCGTGCCCAGTGGTAACGAATATAACGCGACGGTAAAAGAATTTACAACCGAACCCGACCCAACAACAGGTACGTTTACTGTCACACTGTCGCTTCCTATGCCGGAAGAAGAGTACATCCTAGATGGGATGGCTGTTGAAGTAACGTCTAAAGACGAGAATGTTGGGCTTGATCTCAACCTAGGAATTAATGTCCCTATCGAAGCCATTTTTAATGCGGATGGTGACGAGCTGGGGCGCGAAAACAAATTTGTTTGGGTACTGAATGACGACAATACGGTATCGCGCAAACAGGTGCGAGCAGGTAAGGCATCTAAAACGTCCATTCAAATCCTTGATGGTCTCATGCTCAAAGACAAAGTTGTGATTGCCGGTGTTTCTCGATTAAGGGATGGCATGAAAGTGGAAGTGATACAGGAAATGGCTACGCAGGAGGCCGGTCTATGAGCGATCTTAATAAATCAGCGCCTCAAAGTGATGATGATGTGACCGGTATTGCTGCGTACTTCATCCGAAATCGCGTCATCAGTTGGATGTTCGCACTGATATTTTTGATTGGTGGTATCGCCGCATTCTTTGGTTTAGGGCGTCTTGAGGACCCTGCTTTTACTATTAAAGATGCGATGGTAGTGACCTCTTACCCTGGTGCAACACCGCAACAAGTCGAAGAAGAAGTGACGTACCCAATCGAAAAAGCGATTCAGCAGCTTACTTATGTTGATGAAGTCAATTCGATTTCTAGCCGGGGATTATCTCAAATCACGGTCACGATGAAGAACAATTATGGCCCTGATGATCTACCACAAATTTGGGATGAGTTGCGCCGTAAAGTGAACGACCTTAAAGGGACGTTGCCTCCAGGTGTGAATGAACCTCAAGTGATCGATGATTTTGGTGATGTTTACGGGATTTTGTTAGCGGTGACTGGCGACGGTTATAGCTATAAAGAGCTACTGGATTACGTCGATTACTTACGCCGAGAGCTCGAACTGGTTGATGGTGTGAGTAAAGTTTCGGTATCCGGGCAACAGCAAGAACAAGTTTTCATCGAAGTATCGATGAAAAAGCTGAGCAGTATAGGTCTTGCTCCGGATACCGTGTTTAATCTTCTTTCGACGCAAAACGTGGTTTCTGACGCAGGAGCGATCAGAATTGGTGACGAGTACATCAGAATTCAGCCGACTGGCGAGTTCCAGAGTGTGGAGGAGCTGGGTGATTTGTTAATTACTGAGTCGGGTGCTCAGGGGCTCATCTTCTTGAAAGATGTGGCGGAAATAAAACGTGGTTACGTAGAAGTCCCGAATAATATTATTAATTTTAACGGCAGCCTCGCACTAAACGTGGGTGTTTCTTTTGCTGAAGGCGTCAACGTCGTTGAAGTCGGAAAAGCGTTTGATCATCGCCTTGCAGAGCTAAAGTACCAACAACCTGTTGGTATCGAAATCTCGGAAATTTACAGTCAGCCTAAAGAGGTGGATAAATCGGTTAGCGGTTTTGTTGTGAGCTTGGCTCAAGCTGTCGGTATCGTCATTATCGTACTTCTGTTCTTTATGGGGCTACGTTCAGGTCTGCTTATCGGTTTAATTTTACTGCTGACGGTGTTGGGTACGTTCATTTTCATGAAATATCTCGCGATAGATTTGCAGCGGATTTCATTAGGTGCCTTGGTTATCGCGTTAGGTATGTTGGTGGACAATGCAATCGTCGTGGTTGAGGGGATTTTGATTGGTACGCAAAAAGGGCGAACTCGACTCCAAGCAGCGACCGACATTGTTACCCAAACAAAGTGGCCATTACTTGGGGCAACTGTGATTGCGGTAACTGCATTTGCGCCAATTGGACTGTCTGAAGACTCGACGGGCGAATACTGTGGCACTTTATTTACGGTTCTGCTGATCTCTTTAATGTTGAGCTGGTTTACCGCTATCTCGTTGACACCATTCTTTGCTGACATCTTCTTTAAAGGCCAGAAGATTAAACAAGGTGAAGGGGAAGAAAATGATCCATATAACGGGGTTATTTTCGTTATTTATAAAAAGTTTCTTCAGTTTTGTATGCGTCGTGCTTGGTTTACCGTTGTGGTGCTGATTGCGGGATTAGCGGCAAGTGTTTACGGGTTCACCTTTGTGAAGCAAGCGTTTTTCCCATCTTCGACAACGCCGATTTTTCAGTTAGATGTATGGATGCCAGAAGGAACTGATATTCGAGCAACCAACACAACGCTTAAAGAGTTAGAAAGTTGGTTAGCTAAGCAAGAGCATGTTGACCATATCACGACGACCGCGGGTAAAGGCTTACAGCGCTTCATGTTAACGTACGCGCCAGAGAAAAGTTATGCGGCTTATGGTGAGATAACCACTCGTATGGAAAACTACGAAGCGTTAAAACCATTAATGGCGAAGTTTCGAGAGTATTTAAAAGCCAACTACCCAGAAATCAATTACAAGCTCAAACAGATTGAGTTAGGCCCTGGTGGTGGTGCAAAAATTGAAGCGCGCATTATTGGTTCAGATCCAACCGTCCTTCGTACGATAGCCGCTCAGGTCAAGGACATCATGTACGCCGATCCTCAGGCAACAAATATCAGGCATGATTGGCGTGAACGAACCCAAGTTCTTGAGCCTCAGTTTAATGAGAGTCAGGCACGTCGCTATGGCATTACAAAATCAGATGTCGATGACTTCTTGTCCATGTCATTCTCTGGAATGACGATAGGTCTTTACCGAGACGGCACTACGCTCATGCCTATCGTGGCTCGCTTACCTGAAGATGAACGCATTGATATTCGTAACATCGAAGGCATGAAAATATGGAGTCCAGCACAGAGTGAGTTTATCCCACTTCAACAAGTCACAATGGGTTACGACATGCGTTGGGAGGATCCTATTATTGTGCGTAAGAACCGTAAGCGTATGCTCACTGTGATGGCAGACCCAGATATTCTAGGTGAAGAAACCGCATCGACGTTGCAAAAACGCTTACAGCCCCAAATCGAAGCGATTCAATTACCACCAGGTTATTCCTTAGAGTGGGGTGGTGAATACGAATCTTCAGGTGATGCTCAAGAGTCACTGTTTACTACTATGCCAATGGGGTACTTGTTCATGTTCTTGATCACTGTATTCCTATTTAACTCTATCAAAGAGCCACTCATTGTTTGGCTTACCGTGCCGCTGGCGTTAATTGGTGTCACCACTGGTTTATTGGCGCTCAACACGCCGTTTGGTTTTATGGCATTGCTCGGCTTCTTAAGCTTATCGGGAATGGTGCTCAAAAATGGCATCGTATTACTGGACCAAATTGAAATTGAAATGAAGTCCGGTAAAGAGGCTTATGACGCGGTCGTTGATGCTGCGGTAAGTCGCGTCCGTCCCGTTTGTATGGCTGCTATCACGACGATCCTTGGTATGATCCCACTGTTGCCAGATATTTTCTTCAAACCAATGGCGGTTACGATTATGTTTGGTTTGGGTTTTGCGACAGTCCTGACACTGATTGTCGTGCCAGTGTTGTATCGTTTGTTCCATAAAGTGGCAGTACCGAAACAGGCTTAGTGCTACTGATATAACGATGAAAAATATCGCGCCTCTAGCTCATCAGTTAGAGGCGCTTTTTAAGGAAGAATAATGACAGAACAAAAAACGTGTGCGTGGGCGATGAATCACCCATTAGAACGCGAATATCATGATTCCGAATGGGGCGTGCCAGTATATGACGACCAAGTCCTGTTTGAATTTATTACTTTGGAAGGTGCGCAAGCTGGGCTTAGCTGGATCACCATCCTTAAAAAACGCGAAGGTTACAGAGAAGCGTTCGAGAACTACGACCTAGATGCGTTGGAACAAAGAAATGAAGAACGCGCTGAATACATCGTGGAAAACTTCGATGTTGTGAGACATCGCGGAAAGATTAACTCGGTATTTAGTAATGCCAAAGCGGCTAAAGCGTTAATTGCTGAATACGGGAGTTTATCAGACGCGTTGTGGCAGTTCGTGGACGGTGAACCAATCGTCAATCAATGGCAACATATGAGTGACGTACCAGCTTCGACAGAGCAATCCAAAGCCATGAGTAAATTCCTAAAAAAGAAAGGCTTCAAGTTTGTCGGTGAAACCATCTGTTATGCTTTCATGCAAGCCGTCGGCATGGGGGATGACCATATCGTTGGATGTCCTAAAAAGCAGAATAAGTGACGTTTGGCTATTAAGCTAATGTTGTTAGTTCTGGCTATCATGAATACGTTCCAAAGCTTCGATTCGACGCCATTGAGTGGCATCGAAGCTTTGTTTTCTTAAAGCAATGATTTCTGCCTGTTTTTCGTCTTGCCCTAGAAAATCCCTATTCAGAATATTTTGACGCTGCTTTAAGTAAGTGGCGAGTTGAGTCTTAAATGATGCTCTTTGCTCATCAAGCTTTTGCAGCCTCTGCGCTCCGGCATCTCCTACCAGAGCAACACGGGCGATGTACATGTCTTGTGAATCAAGCTGAGAAGCTTGCTCGAGCTGCTCTGCTAATGCGTTATTGCGTTCACTTTCTCGTATGTAATCCGGTTGTTCTGATAACGCTTGATTGAGAAGGTGGGTCTGACTCTCGATATCCGATGCCTGTTTTTTGATCGTCAGCTTTTCTAATGCAAGCTGGCGAAGTCGGTTTTCTTCGTCAAACAACTGGGTTATCTGCACCTCGTTAAAGTATTGAAGCTGTAAGTTCAGTATTGCTTCATTCAGCATGGTTAAATGTTCAAGCGTTAGGTGGTTGTGCTCAAAAGGCTCTAATGCAGAGAGTGCTTGCTTGTAGGAAAGGTAGGTTTGAAAAAGTTTGGCATCAATATTCAGAGTTTGCTTTGCTAAAGTGTCATCATTAACTTCCGCTTTGATCGTATCGAGATCTTCTTCGCCCAGCCGGCTAAGAGAATATTCGAAGAAGTCTTTTGGGGAAGAGACATCGGCGGCTATATCTTGCTGAGATTGCGAATGGTTAGAGGTTATCTCTTGTTGTTTGTCGCTTTGCAACAGAGAAAGCGCTCCCACGCCAAATATCGAGAGCAGGATAAAAGTGGTGAGAGCGACTTTCTTCATTGTGATGACCTCTTATAAACCTTGAAGTTTGAGACGATTTGCATGTTGGCGATAAAGCGTGACTGGATCGGTTTCAAAAAGATGATGAATACCGAGTAGGCCGTTAATTTCATCCAAATGGTTCATTTGATAATCATCACGTATGACTTTGCCCAAATGTGTGCTGCACGCACCAACTAAGCCATCATTTGGCCCATCAAAGGCTAAGCCAAGTACCATCATGGCAGCATCGGTCGGATCGAAAACGTTTGTAAAAGTGGATGATCCGGTCCATGAGTAGTAATAAACGCCATTTGAAGCCAGCAAGTCACCATTACCACATTCACTGGTAGGGACTCCCTCCGGGTAGTGTTGGTTAAACGCTAATGATCCTTCCGTGGTTAATGCTGCTAATGAGGCCAAAGGGTCTTGGTCGAGATCAGAACCACCTGATAGAAGATTAATAAGAGTGGTTAAACCTTGCGCCAGTTTTACCGCGAGCTGCTCACTACCCGACCCCTCAGATACGGTGCCACGAACTAAATCTGCCACTTTAGACCCTTTATTAACGCCACCTATACTCGTAACTGATGCGACTAGGTCAGGACGGACAGAGGCAACATAGCGCGTTGTTGGACCACCATGACTGTGACCAATGAGATTGACTTTCTCTGCGCCTGTTGCTGCAAGTAAGGTTTCGACTTGAGCAAGCAGTTGCTCCCCTCGAACTTCGCTGCTATTGGTCGCGGATACCTGCGCTACATAAACTTTAGCGCCGTCTTTCGTTAAGGAATGTGGTATTCCGAAAAAGTAATCAACGCCTGCCAGGGTATCAAAACCAAACAAACCGTGAACCAGAACAATCGGATACTTGGTTTGGGTATAACCTGTTGCAGCGTATACGGAGGTTATTGGGACGGTAACTAAGGTAAAAAGCATTAGCGCTATAAATTTGAGTTTCAAAACTATCTCCTTGTGGTATGACCTCTTATGAATGATAAAAAGTAGGAGAGAAACTCTAAATTTGGAAAGCCTATTTGTGGCACATTATTTCATTCTGTGACTGCTCAATTGAAAAACAACACAAATGATTAACATTAATTAATGGTTCGGGTGAATGTTTAGTTAATTCTAATTAAGTCAGGGAGTTATAAAAACGCCCCGCAATGCAGGGCGATCCAATCATTGTTATAGGGAGACTTCTTTTTCAAGCATTAAGGCATTATAACGCGCAAAACCAGCCTCTAAATCAGCGATCAAGTCATTTACGTCTTCTAAGCCAATATGAATACGAACCAAAGTACCTTCAAAGTGTGGGTGAGCTACGGTTCTCAGGCTGTTAAAGCTCTTAGGTTCGTTAGCTAGAATGAGGCTTTCATAACCGCCCCAAGAGTAACCCATACTGAAGTGTTTCATGCCATCAAGCAGAGCCGTCGTCGCTTTTGGATAAGACGTTTTGAGAACAAATGAAAACAAGCCGTTTCCACCTGTGAAGTCTCGTTTGAAAAACTCATGGCCAGGATTTGTTTCTAAAGCGGGATGGCGGACATGATCAACTTCTGGGCGAGAAGCGAGCCACTGAGCGACTTTTAAACTGCTTTCTGCGTGCTGTCTTAGGCGAACATCCAACGTGCGAATACCTCGAAGACCTAGGTATGCGTCGTCAGGAGAAACGCACTGACCCATCAGGTAGCTTTGTTCACGAAGCTGATCCCAATACTTTTCAGAAGCCACAGCAGTACCTAGCATGACATCTGAATGTCCAACGATATACTTAGTTGCCGCTTGAATGGAAATGTCTACGCCATGCTCGAAAGGAGAGAAGTTCACGCCTGCTCCCCATGTGTTGTCTAGCATCACGATGATATCTTGCTCGTGGGCAATGCGCGCTAATGTAGGCACATCTTGGACTTCCATGGTTATTGAACCAGGAGACTCCAAGAAAAGGACTTTGGTATTCGGCTGAATCAAGTCTTGGATACCTTCACCGATCATTGGGTCATAATAGGTGGTTTCGATACCCATCTTCTTCATGATGGTGTTACAAAAGTCACGAGTTGGTTCGTAACAAGTGTCCACCATTAGAATGTGATCGCCAGTTTCAACGAAAGAGAGGATGGCGTTTGAAATTGCTGCCGTTCCACAAGGGTAAAGCGCGCAACCAGCTCCACCTTCAATCTCAACCATTGCGTCTTGGAAAGCAAAGTGCGTGTTGGTGCCTCGGCGACCATAAAACAACGTTTTGTTTGCACGATTAATGGTGGCTTGGTTCTTTTCTGCAACGGTATTGAATACCACTGTTGAAGCGCGTTGAACGGGTGGGTTTACAACACCATTTGTCCACTTTTTATCGCGGCCAGCGGTAATGAGTTTGGTTTTTTTTCCCTCTGACATAAAAGTTCCCTGTCTTAAATATTGCGGTTTTGAATATTTAAAACATGGACGACGTAGGTTATGCAAGGGAAAAGTCGACTATCAGCCAATAACAGCCAAGATGAACAGGTAATGATGTCGAGAGGTATCGTGTAGATAGGGAGCTAAAAGAACAAACCTCCAGCAGGATGCATGTAGCGCTGGAGGTTTTTTAGTCGGTGTATTTGAGGTATTAGAGGAGTGGGTTGAAGAGATAGAACACTCGCTCTAAGAACCGAGAAAATAGGCTCCTTTTCTCCCATTCTTCCAATACAACAGTGTGAGATTGCTTAATATAGCTATCTTGTAACCAAGACATTTGCTTGGTGAACTCTTCGTCATCAACGGCGAGGGTCACTTCGAAGTTCAGCCACAAGCTGCGCATATCCATGTTTACGGTGCCAACTAAACAGAATTGGTCGTCAATTACGACAGATTTTGTATGCAGCAAACCACCATAAAACTCATAAATCTTGACCCCTGCACTCAAGAGCTCACTATAAAAAGCGCGTGACGCCCATTGCACCATCATAGAGTCATTTTTATGGGGAATAATGAGTTCAACGTCAATGCCTCGTTGTGCTGTCATCTTTAACGTTTCGAGTAAATCAGCATTGGGCACGAAATATGGTGTTGTGATTCGTACCGAGCGATTGGCTTGGTTTATTGCCAATGTTAATACTTGATAGATCAGATATTCCGGCATACCTGGGCCAGAAGGCACAACCTGAATAGGGTGTTGGAATTCACTCTCATCGATCTTGCATTCAGGTAGTCTTGGTAAATGACGTTCGCCAGTTTCGACTTCCCAATCCCAACAGTGGATGGCACTCAATACGTTTACCGTTGGTCCCGTAATGCGAACCATGATGTCCACCCAATGCCCGACGCCACTGTTTTGCTTGAAGTAAGCCGGGTCAACCAGGTTCATTGAACCGGTATAAGCAATTTCATCATCAATTACGATGATCTTGCGATGTTGGCGAAGATCAAGACGACGTAAGAAAATACGCCACATCTTCACTTCTAGCGCTTGAATAACTTCAATTCCAGCATCCTGCATCATTCGATACCAAGGACTTCTGAAAAAACGTGGACTACCTGCTGAATCGAGCAATAGCTTGACATCTACGCCGCGTTTAGCCGCTTGAATAAGCGCAGAAGCGACAGAGTCAGCCAAACCACCCGGATGCCAAATGTAGAATACCATTCGAATACTGCTCTGCGCGTTTTCGATGTCTTCAATAACGGAATGCAAAATCTCATTAGGTGACTGTTGCAGCGACAATGTATTACCGCTCAATGCGGGAAGACCAAGGCGGTTGTTACAAAGTTCATCAATTCGGTAGATGTGCCTTCCCATCGTTTCTGGGTTGTGCGCGTTACAGTCGTTAAGCTGACTGAACCACTTCTCGAATGGTGTAAACATCTCTTTCGCACGTTCGGCTCGCTTTCTGCCTAAGTTCAGTTCACCGAAGAGGAAATAACATGCGACACCCAGAACGGGAAGGATATAAATGATCATTAGCCAAGCTAAAGACACGCTCACTGCACGGCGCTTTAAAACGACACGAATGGTCACACCTGCGACCAGTAACCAATATAGCCCGATGCCAGCTAAAGTAAGAAAGTGATAAAACTTGTCCATATACGCTCAGAGTAATATGCCCTTCTAGGATATTAAGCATAAAAGTGGGTTGGGGGGAATAGATTTCCCATTTAGACGTGGGATTGACCTTATATGAGGAACGAATTTCATAACAGCTGATTCTGTTATTTTAATGTGAAAAATAAGGCCATTCTTTAACTTTTGAACAAAAAAGCAGCATTTAACCTGCGTAACTCGACACTTGTGCGATAAATGTACTTTTTTGGGGTTCCAATTTTAAAGGGGAGCTGCTTTACTTTCTAGACATAGTGCGTCGAACGCTTATTTTATAAGTGTACAATAATTTTTACATAAACTTTTTAGACGCCTATCTCTATGCATACACAACAAACTAATTTTGGAGAAAAAGCGTGGCTACAACTAATACAGCAGCACCACGTGATACGTGGGGGTCTAAACTAGGCTTCGTAATGGCAGCAGCGGGTTCCGCTGTCGGTTTAGGCAATATATGGAAATTCCCTTACACAGCAGGTGAGAGTGGCGGCGGTGCATTCGTTGCTATCTATCTTATCTTTGTAATTTTTATCGGCTTTAGCGTGATGCTGACAGAGTTCGCTATTGGTCGTAAGACAGGTCTTTCTGCCGTAGGTGCATTCAAAACAACTGACCGACGCTGGACGTTCACTGGCGTTATGGGAGTCTTCAGTGGTCTTTTGATCATGGGCTTCTACCCTGTGGTTGGTGGTTGGGCATTGGCCTACATCTTTAAAGTGGGTGGTGGTCTACTCAGCGCGCCAGAAGCAATTGGCGACAGTTTTGGCGGTTTCATCTCAGATCCGATTCAACCTTTAATGTGGATGGGTGTTTACCTGTTCCTTAATGTCATGATCGTGATGAAAGGGATTTCGGGTGGTATTGAGAAAGCCGGTAAGGTTCTGATGCCGCTTCTGTTCTTAATCCTAATCGTTGTTTCTGTTAAAGGCTTGATGCTGCCAGGTGCAATGGCTGGCCTTGAGTTCTTATTCATGCCGGACTTTTCTAAAGTCGACAGCAACGTAGTTCTTGCTGCACTAGGGCAGGCGTTCTTCTCACTTAGCTTAGGTATGGGTTGTATGATGACGTACGGTTCTTACCTGAAGAAGAAAGAGAACCTAGTTCAAACAACCGGTATGGTTACTGCGATGGATACAGGTGTCGCGATTCTTGCTGGTGTTGCTATGTTCCCAGCAATGTTTGCCTTTGGCATGGAGCCTGCAGCAGGCCCTGGTCTTGTATTCGTTGTCGTTCCTCAGCTATTTGCTGAAATGGGCGGTGTGATTGGGTTGCTATTCGCGTTGCTATTTTTCATCGGTTTGACGGTGGCGGCATTAACTTCTTCAGTATCACTATTGGAAGTTGTCGTGTCTTACCTAATCGACGAGAAAGGCATGAAGCGCTCTAACGCAGTTCTGTCTGCAAGCGCAGTTATGGCGGCATTATGTATTTTTGCGTCACTATCGTTAGGTGGAATGGGACCAACGCTGTTTGGTACCGGTGCCTTTGATATCTTCGACTTGCTAACGGACAAAATCTTCCTAGCGGTTGGTGGTATGTTGGTTTGTATCTTTGCTGGATGGCGCCTAAGCCGTGCTGAGCTAGAAAAAGAGATCACTAATGACGGCGAAGTATCCTTCCCGCTATTTGGATTGTGGTACAACCTAGTTAAATACCTGATTCCTGTTGCGATTGCTATTGTTGCCTTCATGGGGATTAAGTCTGGCTTTGACAGTGGCAAAGGTGAAATCATGCTGCTGGGTATCGCAATCATTGGTCTTGCTGGCATTTTCTCGAAGAAGCTTTAGCAAAGACCTTGGGGGCAAGCCTCGATAGCTTTGTCCGATAACTTATGTATACTGCTGGCTCCAAACGTGGAGCCAGTTTTTTATGTTCGATATTCTACATACCCATCCCGATTTTCTGATCATCAATAAGCATCCTAACGTCTCTGTTCATAAAGACGATGGCGACACAATGCTGCTGCAAGAAGTGGCTAAGCAGAGTGGTGATGAGCATCTCTATCTTATCCATCGCTTGGATAAAATGACATCGGGTATTCTGCTCCTCGGACGCAACGCCAAAGCGGGCAGTGCGTTATCGCAAGCTTTTGCTGACCGCCAAGTGGAAAAGTTCTATCTGGCGATTGGCTCTAAAAAGCCGAAAAAGAAACAAGGTTTGGTCGTTGGTGATATGGAGCGTTCGCGCCGTTCATCATGGAAGCTGGTCAACAGCAAAAATAACCCAGCCGTTACCCAGTTTTTCTCTCTTGCGGCAGAGCCCGGAGAGCGTTTATTTTTATGTAAGCCGCACACTGGTAAAACGCATCAAATCCGCGTGGCATTAAAATCGGTTGGCTCAGGTATTGTTGGCGACCCGATTTACAATGCAGGCAATGAGGCTGATCGCGGTTATCTGCATGCATTTTCACTTTGCTTCCAATACCGAGATGAGCAATATTGCTTTGTTTGCGATCCACGAGAATACCAAGTGCTTGGTAACAAATGGCACAGTGAAATCGTCTCTCAGGGTTTGGATACTTGGCTTTCCCCCTGGGAACTGAACTGGCCTACGATCAAATAACCGTCACAAAGAAAACTAATAAGAGAACTCGATGCAAGCATCACAACTTTCGCTGTTTTTTCAGCATCTAGAAACCGAGCTCGCGCAAGCTCCGAATGAAATTCGTCGACTGTTTCATGGTCGTGGTCGTCGTTTTGAGGGCCTAGAGCAAATCACCTGTGACTGGTTACAAGGTCAGTTGATCATCAACTTGTTTAAAGAAGTCGATGACGTGTTTCTCGCTGAGCTGAAAAGCGGCCTCAATGCGTTGGCACTATCACCACTGTGGGCAGACAAGCAAGGTCGCACTATGGTTCTTCAGCACCGTTATGCCGATGGTGCGCCTTCAGAAGTGCTTGTCGGTGAATTAGACGCTCGCCCTGTCGTTGAAGAAAGCGGTTTGAAATACCAATTGGATATTGGCCGCAACCAAAACTTCGGTCTGTTTTTGGACATGCGCTACGGTCGTGATTGGGTTCGCGAAAATGCGAAGCATAAAAATGTGCTCAACTTGTTTGCTTACACGTGTGGCTTTTCTGTCGCTGCCATTGCGGGTGGTGCAGATAAAGTGATTAACGTCGACATGGCGAAAGCGTCGTTGTCTAAAGGCCGTGAGAACCACAAGCTAAATGGTCATAACATCAACCAGGTAAGCTTTATGGGGCATGATATCTTTAAATCTTGGGGTAAGATTAAGAAATCTGGTCAGTATGACTTGATCATTATCGATCCGCCTTCATTCCAGAAAGGCAGCTTTGCGCTGACTAAAGACTACAAAAAGATTCTACGTCGATTGCCGGATTTGTTGGCAGAAGGCGGTCAAGTGATGGCATGTGTGAACTCACCATCTGTGACAAGCGACTTCTTGATTGAGAGCATGAAAGAAGAAGCGCCAGAGTTGACATTCCGTGAGCGTCTGGATAACCCGCCAGAGTTTATGGACGTAGACAGCGAAGCAGCATTGAAAGTGTTGTTGTTTAGCGAGAAGCAATGACGACGAAACGAAAGTTGTACCTATCTATAATACCAGCCGTTTGAGTACGGCTGGCATCTCCGCGATACCCCGTCAATCTGAATAGCGAGACGCGAGTGTGATTCAGAGTCTATTATCAGAGTGAGTTATTCCTAACACGCTGATTTTAGATTCCTGACCTCGCTTAGGCTCGTCGGAATGACGGGAAACAATAAAAGATCGATACCAGCAGCATTAACCGATCTGCACTTCAAGATCCGCTTCGATGGTTGATGAGCAGGCGAGCACATAGCCTTGTTCAATTTCTTCTGGCGTTAATGTTTCTAGGCTGGTGGAAGAGATGCTGCCTTGACGAACCTTGCATTTGCACGAGCCACAAATGCCGCTACGACAAGCGACGATTAATGGTAAACCTGCGCCTTCAAGCACATCGGCCAGTACCTGACCTTTTTGCGCATCGATGGTTTGAGCAAAGTCAGGAACAGAAACACGAACAACTTCATCGGAGACCGATGTTTCTGCGCCAGTCGCTGGCGTAAAACTCTCTTGGTAGAAGTTCGTCATGTCAAAACCAAGGTCATTCAAATAGCCGTGAACATCTTGCATAAACTGGCTTGGACCACACAGGTAAACGGTGCGCTGTTTGAAATCAGGAACAAGCTCTTTAAGCCAGTCGGCATTCAAACGACCTTGTGGATGCGATGTTCCTTCGCGGTTTTTCAGCAACAACTTTAAATTGAAGTTGGGATATACGGCGTCTAACGTTTCTAGCTGATCGTAGTAAATCGTCTCTTCTGGGCTGCGTGCAATATGAAGAAATGCGATGTCCACATCGTTGTCGTTTTCATCTTGATTACTCAGCCAGTGCTTTGCCATCGAAAATACGGGCGTGACGCCGCAACCTGCACTGATAAGCAAGGCTTTTGTTTCGCCATCACGTAACACGGGTGGATGGTCGATGCAGTTAAATTCGCCTGCTGGTGGTAATGCTTGAACAGTATCACCGAGCAGCAGCGAGTCAACGATGTAGTTCGATACTTTACCGCCAGATACTCGTTTGATTGTGAGTTGAAGGTGATCGTCTTCATTGATCGAGCTGATTGAATAGGCACGAAACTCCATTTTTCCATCAATTTCGACGCCCAAGTTAATAAACTGGCCAGGCTTAAACTGAAACAGAAGTGATTCGGTTAGTTCGGCCAATTTTATGCTGACGGTGTCGTGTGTTTCGAAGTATTTGTCGATGCAACGGAGTGTGACGGGTTGGTTACCTTGCCATTCAAAAAACATAACAATCTCTTTGGTTGTGGCTATTTTTGGTTCGAAATAGATAGCGCCTCCGCGTAAGGAGGCGCGTAACAAGCAAGTTTATTAAGCTGCTAGGATGGCTTTTAGATCATCCTGAACATTGCCAATACTGCGCATATCGAACTTCTCTTGGATGATGGCGATTAGGTTTGGCGTTAGGAATGCTGGTGCAGTAGGGCCTGTGTAAATGCCTTTCACGCCCAATGCAAATAGCGTTAGCAAGATAACGATCGCTTTTTGCTCGAACCAAGAAAGCACAAGCGTGAGTGGCAGTTCATTGATGTCACAGTCAAACTCTTTCGCCAGTGCAAGTGCAAGCTGGATTGCAGAGTAAGCATCGTTACATTGGCCCACATCCAATAGGCGAGGAATGCCGTTGATATCGCCAAACGTATTCTTGTTGAAGCGGAACTTACCACACGCCAAGGTCAGGATTAGCGTGTCTTCTGGTGCTTCAGCCGTAAAATCGGTGTAGTAGCTACGTTCCGCTTTATCGCCGTCACAACCGCCGACTAGGAAGAAGTGCTTGATGTTGCCTTGCTTCACTTGGTCGATAACCGCAGGGGCGGCGTTCATCAGTGCATTTCGACCAAAACCAACCGTGATGTGGTGTTCGATTTCATCGTGTTGGAAACCATCTTGCGCTAGAGCACATTCAATCACTTGGCTAAAATCATCGCCTTCGATGTGAGCCACACCAGGCCAGCCAACAATACTACGAGTGAATAAACGGTCTGCGTATTGACCCACATTTGGATTCAACAAGCAGTTTGACGTCATTACGATTGCGCCAGGGAAGTTTGCGAATTCTTTCTGTTGGTTTTGCCATGCGCTGCCGTAGTTGCCGACAAGATGAGGATATTTCTTCAGCTCAGGGTAGCCGTGTGCAGGCAGCATTTCACCGTTGGTATAAACGTTAATGCCTTTGCCTTCAGTCTGTTGCAGGATTTTTTCTAGGTCATGCAAATCATGGCCAGAAACAAGAATACATTTGCCTTTTACTGGCTTGACGTTCACCGTGGTTGGTTCTGGATGGCCGAAGGTCATTGTTTCACCTTGGTCGAGCATTTCCATCACTTTGTAGTTCATCAGGCCGATGCGCATTGAGCAATCAAGTAGTTCGCCGAGATCTTCAGGGTCTGTGCCCAACCACGCCATGATTTCATGGTATTCGGCATAGATATCGTTGTTGGTTTGCTCAAGAACACGTGCGTGCTCCATGTACGCGGCTGCACCTTTAAGGCCGTATAGGCAAAGTAGACGCAGGCCAATCACATCTTCATGTACTTGGTCTTTACCACGGTTAACGGCAACTTGAGGAGCAAAAGCTAAGATCGCTTCTGCGCTATTTGGTAGCTCAAAGTGAGAAACAACAGGGATGTCAGCAACTTCGGTATCGGCGAGTGTTGCAGCAGACATTACTTGCTCTTTTAGCAATGCTTTGTACGTTGCCGCTTGAGAAGTTAGCTCTAGGACACGTTCAGGGTCAAAGTTTACGTTCGTCAATGTAGAGAAAAATGCCTTTGGTGCCCATTGGTTGATTTCATCGTTAATGATGTTGAATTCAAGTGCTTTTGATGCCCAAAAAGAAACCCCTTGCAGTGTGTAAACCAACACGTCTTGAAGGTCAGATACTTCAGAAGTTTTACCACACATACCTTGTGCAAAAGAACAACCTTTAACAGCAGGGGTTTGAATTGTCTGTTCACATTGAATACAGAACATATTGGGTTCTCCAGTGATTGTTTTAATAGTCGTGATGTTGACCACTAGAGAGCAGAATGTGTGCCAATTGTTATCTTGTTGATTTGTATTGAATTTTATCAGATTTAGGAGAGTGGTTGATGTAATTAAGACAACGGGGTTGATGTCTTAATTACATCGGCTTCTTGTGGTTGGTTATTTATTGATCCCGAGCTTTTTACCCATCCGATATAAGTTCCCGCGATCCATTTGTAAAAACTCCGCTGCTTTTGCCCAAACGCCACCAGTTTGGCTCAAAGCATGTTCAATTAAATCACGTTGATAGCTTTCTATTAGCTCTCGCATTGGTTGGCTTTCTTTAGGCAGATAATGCGATGTGTTTTTTACATCATCGAGAGCCAGTGAGGTGTCAAAATGGTTAAGCATGATCGTGCTTGCACCTTGTTGAATGGCGTGTAAAGCCGCGCGAGTTAAAGTGTGTTCGAGCTCGCGTACGTTTCCGTACCAAGGTAAAGACTCCAGTTGAGTCAACACTTTAGGGTGAACGTGAAGATTGGGCGCATTAAATTGTTGGCGTACCTTTTCTAACAGATATCCGGCTAAAACGGGAATATCACCGTCACGGGCACGAAGTGGGGGAACTTGGATTGGGAATACGTTTAAACGGTGGAAAAGGTCTGCTCGAAACGTGCCAGCTTCGACCTCTTTTTCTAATTGTCGATTGGTCGCGGCGATGATGCGCACATTGACCATCAAATGCTGATCGCTACCCACACGTTGCAGCTCGCCTTGCTGAATTACGCGCAGCAATTTTGCTTGCAAAATCATAGGCAGTTCGCCCACTTCATCAAGGAAAATCGTTCCACCGTCTGCCAGTTCAAACTTACCGGCACGGTGGCTATTAGCACCTGTAAATGCGCCTTTGACATGGCCAAACAGTTCACTCTCAGCCAGACCTTCAGGCAGGGCCGCACAGTTGACGTAAATCATCGGCTTATCGCTACGATGAGATTGCGCGTGTACCGAGTGCGCGACCAGTTCTTTACCAGTACCGGTCTCTCCTGTGATAAGTACTGCGTAATCTGATTGAGCAACAGTCGCAATGTTGTTTCGTAACTGGTTGACCTGTGGACTAAAACCCACCATTTCGCCATGTTGAGAACGGGCTTGCTGGATAAGGGTTTGAGTGACGCTTTTTTGCTTCTGGTTTTGCGCTTTGAGCGCTTTTAATTGCGCAATGTTACGCAATGTCGCAGCGGTCAAAGCCGCAAAGGTTTCGATAGCGACAGGATCGATGCCATCAAACGCGCCCACCGTTAGTGCATCCATCGTTAGTGCGCCAACAAGTTGGCCTTCGACATACAAGCTAAAGCCCATGCAATCGTGAACATCAATGCATTGGTCTTCAGTTAATAGTGTGCCGTCGAAAGGATCCGGCAGTGAACAATCGGCATCGAAACGCACCGGTTCACGGCTATGAATAATGGCATCTAAGCGAGGGTGCGCTTTGGGGAAATAGCGACGACCTAAGACCGAGCTGGATAAGCCTTTTACCGCGACAGGAGTTAGAAACCCATCCTCATCGAAGATAAACAGGCAGCTCGCATCACATGGGAATACTTGCGCGACCCCATCAATGAGATTTTGATATTGCTGCTCGTGAGAGCGATTTGAGCTGAGGTTTAGCGCGATATTAAGGAGTACGTGGTCAACAGTCGGAGTCATAACAAGCCCAAAGTTATCTGGAATGGGCTCATGCTAGCAACTTGATGTCATTTGAACATCGAAAGGTGTGGGAGATTGATGTTCCATTGACGACGATCAAGTTTGATACGAAAAGAAACGCGCAAGTTAACAAGCCAGTGATGTAAGCTTGCGCGGGTTAGGTGTTTGAATTAAAGCAGGCCAAAGGTTTGGTTCGTCCGAATTAACGAGGAACGACTCTGGCGTCATTACCAGAAACATTGATTTGGACCGCTTGGCCTGGTTGGAAAATCATGTTTGGATTTGCTTCTTGAACAATAGAGATAATCTTTCCGTCCTCTAAACGAATGGTCAGATTCACGCCATTTCTTTTCGCGGTTGCTTCAGCCGCTTTGCTGCCTGCATAGCCACCCAATAGACCACCACCAATGGCAGCGATATCCGAGCCAGAACCGCCCCCAACTTTTGAGCCTAAGATCCCGCCCACGGCAGCACCAGCGATGGTGCCAATGGCATTGGATTGGGTAGAGGCATCAATGGTTACGGGTTCTACTTTTTCTACTGTGCCGTAGTAAACCTGCTGAACTTTGCGAGTGTCGGATGAGCCGTATGCATCTCCGTACGGGTTAGGTGAGCTACAGCCGCCAAGCACGAGCGCACAAGTAATGGTGAGCAACATGCCTAAATTGATCTGTTTTTTCATATAGCCTCCGAATGGTTTCTTCATTCAAAGAGTATATACCCCAATTTAACCTGCGTTTTGGTGCTTTATAAAACAGTGGCTTAGCGGCCTGTCCCTTAAGGAAACGCGATTGTCTAAGCAGTATTAATGATCGTTAAGCGTATGAAACCCTGAATAAATACGTGTAAAAGTAGTAAACCAGCATGCCGCGCCAAAGATATACGCGATGACGGCAAAGTGTTGCGGTAGCAAACAAAATAAAACCAAGCAGCCAATGGTTTCTGTACCTTCGGTTAAGCCGCTCATGTAGTAAAGCGATTTGTTTTTATATACCGGATTATCGATGCCTTGTTTTCCTGCCATGATGGCAAAAGCCAAAAAGCTGCTACCAGTGCCGATGAAGGAAAAAATCAAAAATGCGCCTGCAACGGCATTGTGCTCTGGGTTGGCAAGCACAAAGCCAAAAGGAATCAACGAATAGAACAAAAAATCTAAGCTGATATCAAGAAAGCCACCCGCATCGGTAATGCCTTGAATCCTTGCCAGTGCACCGTCTAACCCATCACAGATTCTGTTCAGCAAAATAAACAGCAACGCCAACAAGTACTGTTCGGTGATCAAAGCCGGCAGGGCAAAACAGCCAAGCACAAAACCAAATACTGTCGTCTGATTTGCGGTGATGCCACATTTATCGATATATGTCGCACTGAGTGCCAGCGGTTTGCGGATGAGCTTTATACTCAGGCTATCAAGCATGATTTGTCTCCCACGGCCAGTTTAGGCAGCGGCTGCCATCAGGAATATCATCTTCATCGTGCGTTACCATCAAAGTAGGGATGTTCGCTTGCTGCAATTGTTCGACCACCCAATTGCGAAATTGTACACGCAGGTCTTTATCCAACTTGCTATAGGGCTCATCAAGTAGCGCAACTTTCGGCTTTGCTAGCAGCATACGAGTCAATGAGATACGGGCGCGTTGCCCTCCCGAAATTTGGTCAGGAAAGGACTCTGCTAGTTTGGTCAATGAAATGTTCTTCAGTGCTTGCATGGCGTGAGCTTTACGCTCTTCACCTTTGATTGAGTTTGGTAGCGCGAAGGCAAGGTTCTCCCACACCGTTAAATGAGGGAAGAGCAAATCTTCTTGGAACAGAATACCGACCTGACGCTTATGGGCAGGGAGGGCATCCAACTTTTCGTTATCAAGCGTAATGGATCCAGAGTAGTTGAACTCGGCGGATAGGTGCCCGGCAATGGCATCCAACAAAGTGGATTTACCACAACCGCTAGGCCCCATCAGGGTAACGATTTCACCTTTTTCTACGGTCATATTGAACGCCGAGAAAAGCGCGTCGCCATTGGTTTTACGGATGGCGAGGTTTTCGAGACAAAGACTCATTCAGTAGTAAACCTTTTATAGACAAGCGGCGATACTTCCTGTGCAAGTGGCTAAGCAGTATCGCAAAAGAGAAGAACAAGAATGGCAGCAGAGCTTGCCAAATAGCGTAAATAGCGGTGACACGTCGGTCAAAACCACTGGATAGTGCAACGGCTTCGGTTGTGATGGTGCTAATGCGCCCAGCCCCTAGCACCAATGTCGGTAGGTATTGCGCCAGACTTACGCTAATACCGATAGCCCATGCGAATGCAATCGCAGGCAGGAGGATTGGTAGTTTCACTTTTAACCAAGCTTGCATCGGTGATTTACCCAAGCTGAGAGCGACACGAGTTAACCCATTGTCGAAGCTGCGCCACGGACCGTCTAGCGAGAGGTAAATAAATGGGAACGCAAAGAATACATGCGCCCAGCATACCCAAAAGAAATACGCGTTACTGTTTAAGTACAGTGTTACCACTTGCATACCGAATAGCACGGATAGCTGAGGAATCAGCATCGGGATGGCGATGATGTAACCGGGCACCTGCCAGCGATAACGGAGACGATACTCATGTGCTATTAAAGCAAGAACTAGCGCGACAGCCGCGCTGATCAGGGCGATTGACATACTTTGTTCTAGAGTCCCTAGAATACTGTGCCATTCGTATTCCCAAAAACGCAGGCTGTAACGGCTTGGGAGCAAATCTGGAAAGCGCCAACGTTGGGCAAAGCTCCACAGCACCATGAGTGGAATCATTAGAAGTGCAAGTAGAGCAATCAGTGAAAATAGGGTTTTACCGGGTAAACGAAACCCGTTTCGACCAGAGTACTGCCAGCGTTTGAAGCCTTTGGTAATACACCATTCCATTAAGCGTGCAAATCCAATCAAAACGCTAGCGATCGCAAACAGTATTACTGCGCCAGCGGCAGCTCTTGGTAGGAGCGATAAATCTGGATCGTTAAACCATTGCCATACCAAAACCGCGAACGTCGGTGGGTTGGTAGGGCCAATAATCAGGGCGACATCGACAACGGACAAACTGTAAGCCAATACCGCCAGCATTGGGAAACGAAGTTTTGCTAACCATTGCGGAAATACGCATTTCCACCACGTTTGCGCGGAACTGTAGCCCATCGAGTGACTGACTTTTTCAACCTTATCGACTTTCAATTGCTGAAGGATCGGAATACTCATCAACAATAAAAACGGCACTTCTTTAATCGCAAGCATGATGACCAAACCGAGTGCATGTGGGTCTTTAATCAGCAATGCTAAGTCATTCACCGTTTGTGCATTCGGGTCGTAACCAAACAGTTGGTTGAGAACACGAACGCCCATACCCGTAGGGGCAAATAAGAACGCAAAGCCAATGGCAAACGCGACGTGCGGCATAGCGAGAAGTGGGGAAAGGCTAACTTCAATTTTTCGCCAAAACTTGCTGCCCCAAGACGCCTGTAGAATGGCAAACGTGATGAAGCAAGCCAAGTAGCTACTGAAAATGGCGGAGTAGAAAGTAAGCCCGATGGATGTCCAAACACCTTCCCAATCAAAGACGGCATTGAAGCCATCAAAAGAAAAGTGGTGTAGACCGATAGGAGGTACATAACCGAGCGCAGAGACCACCACTCCAAATAGTCCCGGAATGGTAGGCAAAATACAAACTGCGATAATGACTAAATACAGCGCTCTTAACATGGATTCTTACTAATTCCCGTAGCGTTTCAACCATTCTTTTTCTAACGCCGCTTGCCAACTTGGATGTGGCTCAGCGATAGATTTGAATTGTTGAGTGTTTTTGGCCGAACCAGTTAGGTATTGGTTGCTTAGTCCAGTTAGGTATTGGTTGCTTAGTACCGAAGGGTCGCCCCAGATGTTTAGGTTACCTTTGCGAGACTGTGCTTCAGGGCTCAATAAAAAGTTTATCGCAACTTGTGCACCAGCACTGGCATTTGTGTTCCAAGGAATCGCTAAAAAGTGGATATTTGAGAGTGCTCCTGCGTCCATTGCGTACGCTTTGGTGCTCTCTGCAAGATTACCGCTCGACTGCGCAGAGAAAACCGCGTTCGGGTTAAAGGTAATCGCCAGGTCAGTCTGACCATCATCTAGTAGCTGAAGGGTTTCTGCTGTACCGCCTGGAAACTGCTTACCACCGCGCCAAGCGACTTTATGGAACTCATCTAGATAAGACCACAGCGGTTGAGTGACTTGCTCAAACGTGTCATCGGTAGCTGGTTGTTGCAGCTCAGGGGCGTTGTTAGACAGTTCAATGAGTAACGCTTTGATAAAGCTTGTGCCATGAAACTCTGGTGGTCGAGGGTAAGTCAGGCGATTCGGGAACGCTTTTGCATAGCTCAGCATTTCTGCGAATGATTTTGGAGGGTTATGGAGGGTTTGCTCGTCATGGATAAACACTAATTGTCCTACTCCCCAAGGTGCTTCTAGACCTTCTGTTGGCTCGGAGAAGTCCACATCAATTGGTAGAGATTTATCCACATATTGCCAGCTTGGCAAACCTTCGACAAAAGGACCAAATAGCAATTGGTTATCCTTCATTGATTTGAAGTTTTCGCCATTGATCCAAACCATATCAACACTACCACCGCTGTTTTTGCCTGCCGCTTTTTCTGCGATAAGTCGAGTAGTGGTCTCAGAAATATCAGTTACTTTAACGTGGTTTAGCGTCACGTTATAACGTGATTTTAGCTCTCTACTCGCCCACTGTATGTAGCGATTAATTTCTTGGCTCCCGCCCCAAGCATGAAAGTAGACGGATTGCCCGTCGGCTTGCTGTTCGATTTTTTGCCATTCACTATTCACTGATGAATCGGCAAAAGAAGGTATCGCAAAAGTCGTGGCTAAAATGCCAATGCTGCTGAGTAGCTTTTTCATATCTATTCCGTGTTATGTCTTTTGGTTCTTGCTTTCGTTTCTATTGACGTTTTCGCAAGTCGTTCCGCTCTGTTACAAGGATAGTAATTCATCTCTCTCTATTATCAATGCCAATCCCAAACGGAATCACTCATTGATTCAAAGAATTACTCTCAATGTGAAGCAAAACGAAGAAAGGACAAATTTGGTGTCATTTTAGGAGCGGACCGTTTGTTTGAGGATATTCTTTCAAGTAATTGAAAATTATTGTCCCCAGAGATATGAATAGGTTGTTTTACAGAGCAAAATTGATGTCTAAAGCATGGAATTGAGGGCGAAAAGAGAAAGAAAGTTGGCCATTTAAATGGCTTTAGCATGCATGACTAACGATTCATCGATGTAAAAAAAGCAGCCGTTTGGCTGCTTTAAGATACTATCTGGTTTACTTAGTTGGGATTAGTTTACCCAGTCACGTAGTGTAAACGTCAATTCGTGATCGGCACTTTTCAGAACAAGACCATCTTTAGTTAGCGTGATATCGCTCCAGTTAGATAGTGTTTGTGTCATTGCGTTTTCGATCTTCATTTGATCTTCCATACACATCTTCATGGTCATGCCCATTTTTTCGATGCGTAGTTGGTTGTTTTTCAGCTCGGCTTGACCGAAGAAGTTGTTACAACCTGCGTTGCCGTTTGCGGTTAGATTTTCACCGATTTCTAGGCGAGCCGCTTTTTGGTGTTCGTCTAGAACGATATTTTTGCCATCAACTTGAACAAGTTCCCAGTTGTGGTGCTGCAAATCTTGAGCCGTTATTTCTTTCACATCATCACCGTTGCTAGCACAAGCAGTCATAAGAACAGGGAGAGAGATTGCTGTAACTAACGTTTTTAGGCTAAGCTTCATTTTATAGACTCCGTTTTTATAAACGCGGTAAGTATAAGTAATAAAACACTGTTTTTGTCAGCATAAGGTTATGGTTTCGTATGTTTTTGACATAACGAAGTATATAGCAAGTTTTGTTGCTGACTAATCTTCTCATTATTTAAACTAGGCCAATACGCCCTAATATGGAAAGAGCGGTTTTAGTATGGAGCAACTGGAGTTTTTTACTGTCCCAAGCCCTTGTGTTGGAGTATGTACCTCCGATGAAAAAGGGTATTGCAAGGGGTGTATGAGAAAGAGAGAGGAAAGGTTTAATTGGCTTAACTTAACCCCCGCTCAGCAGTTGCACGTTATTAAGTTGTGTCGTCAAAGGTACAGAAGAAAGATGTTGGCAGGGAAGACGAAGCCAGAACAGCTTCAAGATGAGTCATCGCCTCAACAAGACTTATTCTAGAGTTCTTGTTCAGTCTGTGGGGTTACGCCTTCGCTTTCGGTTCTGATTAGGCTTTTACATATTCCCGGTCCGGCAAGGTGTCCTTTAAGAACCGGGAATCTCCTATCCATTTTCCCTATAAAGCGGTAATTGGCGTTATTTCATCGACCAACGGTCGCTAACCCAGCCTCCCGCTTGTTCGTCGAAGTGATTTCCTGAAAATCGATGATTGAATTCAACATCTAATTTACTTGTTGGGCGTTCATCCATCAGTTGATGAATGTATCTCGCCATAGGATCCGTACAAGCTTCACGCTCTCTACGGGTAACTACTTCTTTGATCATTTGGAGTCTGTAGCTATTGCTGGCTCGTTTCATTTTTGACCTCCAGAACTCGATGGCAGCAGTTTGAACACATTGACGTCCAGATCGCTGCTCATTAGTGTGCGCGTGGAGGCACATCACCATCGTTTGAAGTCCAAAGACAAATTGTTTGAGAGCAGTGTTTGTAACGCCATTCACATCTTTCTCAGAATCATTGACTATGCGATTAAAAATGTTTCGCGAAATTTAGCCGATGAACCTGCATATTTAAAAGACCTTATCAAACATAGAAGCCCAACACAGGGGCGTCAATAACACAAATGAACAATTTTTGAACATATTGTGAAGGTGGAGAGTTTTCAGTAATTTATCGAAAATAAAAAACCGAAGCACAAAGCTTCGGTTTTGAGGAAAGCCCTGACGAAATTGCTTGTAAAAGCTCTTAGTGCCAGGGGGAAGGTGTTTAGTATTAGCTACCAGATGCAGGACAGCCTTTTACTGGTTGGCCATTACTGAAGTACTTGATGTTCTCTAAGTTCTTGTTGTAGTTATCCGCAGAGATTTGTGGGTTGTTTACGAAGAACTCGCGCAAAACGTATGCATCGGTTAGCTGTGTAGATTGAACATCGATGATTGGATAGTTATCGCCACCAGCAGCACTGAAGCTGATTACAGAGAATGTGTACGTTGCGTCTAGATCGAAGCCTTTATTGTTAATATCGGTAATGGTTACTGAGCCAGCATCACAATTTACATCTAAAGTGATGTTATCTAGTTGAGCGTAAGCACCAGAGCCTGCAGATTTCGTCGCAACCACGTCTAGGTATTCTTTAACTTCTTTACCTGTCATAGTTGCTTTAGTCACGAAGTTACCAAATGGCTGAACCGTTAGTACGTCACGGTAAGTGATATCACCATCTTGGATTGAATCACGCACGCCGCCAGAGTTCATCACACCAAAGTCAGCATTTACCGTTTTGTAAGTACGGTATGCCTCGCCGAGTAGGTGACCTAGGTTAGTTTGTTGAGAGCGAACTACGTTACGATCACCTTCTAACTTACCCGTCGTATTAGAAATCTTCTCATCTAATAACTCTTGACCTTGTTGTTGGTATGGCAGTAGTAATGCTTTTACCGTTGCATCTTGTTGAATTCGTTCACCGATAACTTCATCATTTTCGTCTAGAAGGTTTACAGGAATCAGTGCGTAGTTCGCTAAGTGAAGCTTGCCGTCGTAGTATTCGAAGTCAGCACGACCCACATATTTACCCCACTCATGCGCTTGCATAATCCAAGTGCCTTTTTGTTGGTCTGGGGCACAATCATCCCCAGGTTTGAAATCAGCATACTCATTGGTACCTGGTTCCATACATACAGGGTTTTGTGAGTGACCACCGATGATAGCGTTTAGCTGTCCTTCTTCAAGAGAGCGAGCGAGTTTAACGTCACCTGGTGCTTCACTACCGTTTTTGCCATCTTCGTAGTGACCCATGTGCGTTGTTGCAAATACTAGGTCTACCTTTTCGTTCTCTTCGATTTCCTTCAGTACCTTTTTGATTTCTACTTGAGGGTCTTCGAAGTGGATGTTTGATACGTTGTCTGGATTGACTAGCTTCGCAGTGTCTTGCGTTGTTAGACCAATAACAGCGATCTTAAGGCCGTTGATAGTAAATACTTTGTAAGGGTCGAAGTAACGCTCGTTTGTATCTTTTTTATAGATATTCGCAGCCAGCATAGGGAAGTCAGCTAGCTCGGCTTGCATATCGAGAATATCTAGTGAGTTATCAAATTCGTGGTTACCGACAGCCATTGCATCGTAACCAAGTAGGTTCATCCCTACGAAGTCTGGAACCGCATCTTGCATGTCTGATTCTGGTACACCGGTATTAATATCACCGCCAGATAGCAGAATGGTTTCACCGCCTTTTGCTTCGACTTCTGCGCGGATAGATTCGATTAAAGTGTGACGCGCAGCCATGCCGTATTCGCCGTCGCTGTTATGCCAAAAGCGACCATGGTTATCGTTAGTGTGGAGAACGGTGAACTTGGTACAAGAATCTGCAGTCTCGCAGGTTACTGGAGAATTGTCGCTGTCTGAGCCGCATCCTGCTAGCGCAGCGCCCACTGCCACTACCAAAAGAGATTTGGAAAACTTCATAAGGGATCCTTTCTTTGTGATTTTGTTATTGTTACGGCGTGAAATATACGGAATTAATGTGAAACTTTAGTGATCTATCTCTTATTTATACTTCTATCGGAGAAATGAATTAATAAGCCTGCAAACTACGTCTATAAATAAACAGAATTGGTATTTAGTATTTATTTTATATCGCTAGCTCTATTTTTTGTGAGGTAGTTAATTGAATGTGTGTTGTTTGTGTGAATCAATGCGCATTTTTACGAAGTATTACGCTGATTTTGGTGATTATTTTGCCAAGTTTATGTTTTTCCTAATAGGTATGACACAAATCGTTATAAATTTTCGCTCTGATGATGAGGGGTGGCGGTTTGTATGCATAATGAACAGCACAGAGCTTAAACTCATTTGATCATGGCTTTATTCTGCCAAACTCTATCAAAAATTGTATTTATCTCTTTACTATAATTGCGATCGTTTAGAAACCTTATGCTTTAAGCATCGTTTATTTATCCTCATCCGATACCTTATCGTGCTTATTCCGCATTTGACACTCGAGTGTTTAAACAAATAGATTCAACCTAATGAGTCAAAATGAAAAGTAAATAATGGATCGTTCTTCTTCGAATATTATGATGTGAACTATCATTTAATTAATGAAAATGAAATGGATTAATGTAAAGCGTTGCGACTGTAGCCGTTATCTTTGAGCTTTGGTTTAAAGGGTAGGGTTAAAAGAATTTGTAAGTGGTGAACGCTAATAAAGGATGCTTATGAGATACACAGTAAGGGACGCACTCAAAAAGGAAGCAGCCCAAATCGCCAAGATACACGTTGATTCTTGGCAGGTGGCGTATAAAGGATTAATGCCAAAGAGCTACATAGAGCAGTTTACGATTGAGCGTCGAGAAAGGATGTGGGCACGAGTGATGACGGAGCAACTGGCCCAATTGATCGTAGTTGAGAGGCAAGGAGAAATTGTTGGCTTTTTAAGTTACGAGTTACCTAACCACACCAGCGAAGATAAAACGGCATTAGTGACATGTTGCTACGTTACGCCGCTACATTATGGGCAAGGAGCAGGAAGTGCACTGTTAGATGAGTTAGAGACACGTTTGCTCTCTACGTCAGTTATGCAGATCAGTTTGAAAGCACTGGATACTAATCAACAGGGACTTAACTTTTACAAGAAGTGTGGTTTTGTGCGTACTGGAGAGGAAGAGTCGGAAGTGATTGAGAGTATGACGCTGACCGATCTCACTTTAGTGAAGTATATTGCCCGCTCATAAATCAAATGCTATATGCCAAATATAGTAAAACCCCGGAGGTGGTAAGACTCCGGGGTTTTGAAATTTTTTAGATGTCTCGGTTGGTAAGTCCGATTATCTTTTATGCAAAAGGTTTGGATTTAATCCGATTAATTCCTTGGTAGGGAATTAGATACGGATGAAGTCCATGTGTTCAACTTTTGGCTTGAACGCGTGACGTTGAACGTCTTGTGGCTTAACTTTAACTTCTTTGCCATCGATAACTAGAACGATGCCTTCGTAGAATTCAGGCTTGTCCATTTGGTTTACGATGTCGTCGTGGTTAAGAACGATAGCTACTGCTGCTTCTTCACCGCCGTATACAACTGCAGGGAATTTGCCAGCGTGACGTAGGCGGCGGCTCGCACCTTTACCTAGTTCAGTACGTACTACTGCTTCGAATTTCATAGTATTTACTCTCAAATTAGTAAAAATCAAATGTTCACAATCAACAATGCGACCTTGTTGTTCGTGGTAAAGCTTGAAACAGGAACTGTTCAAGCGAGCGCGGATACTATCATTCCACTTATAAATGGGCAACCCAAATCGTATCCAAATCAACAAAAAGGTATGATTTAGCGGGGTGGAAGGCTATCCCTTTTAACGCTTTGCTTGGATTTTGTTCACATCGACTTCATTTTCATCGGTTTACTGATCATGGTCCGAAAAACAAAGTTTATGTGTTATATGCTTTATGTTCGGCTGAGATGTAAGACTAAAGATGCTTTTAATCCACCTAAAGCGCTTGTATCCAATGTTAATTGACCTCGGTAACTGTGTGCCATTTCACTGACTATGTTTAGACCAAGACCTGAGCCAGGGGTTGTTTCATCCAATCTAACTCCTCTCTTGATTACTTGACTCAGTTTCTCTTTAGGGATGCCTGGCCCATCATCTTCAATAATGATGTGTATATTTTCCTTATCCTGAGAGGAGTGCACACGAATCATGCTGTTGGCCCACTTATAGCCATTTTCTAGCAAGTTACCTAGCATTTCATCGAGATCGGTCTGCTCTACTGCTACATTCAGCTCTGAATCAAGTTCATTAATTAAGGTAATGCTTCGGCTCGCATACACTTTATCAAACGCCATTGAGATAGCATCCACACGATCTGCTGGGTTCGACTTCACTGATAATATGTTCATCGATCCGGCCATACGGGCACGACCCAAATGGTAATCGATATGGTCTTGTATTTGATTGATTGGAGCTCTGAGACGGGATTGTGCCTCAGGTTCTAACGTCTGAACTTCATTTTTTAGAACAGAAAGTGGCGTTTTAAGTGCATGAGATAGGTTACCTGCATGATTGCGAGCTCTCTCTAGTAATTCTTGGTAATGGAACAGCAGAGCGTTGAGGTCGAAGATTAGAGGAGAAATCTCTTTTGGGTAGGTTTCTTCTAGACTCTTTTTATTACCAGACTTCAGCTCGGCTAATTCTTTTTGTAGCTTTGTAAGCGGACTCAATGACCAAGCAATTTGCAGTAAAATGACGGTAAGCACGCCCGCGAATAATAAACCCAAAATAAGCCAAAGTTGGCCGATTAACGTCTGAAGGGTATTTTTAATGGGCTCTTCGTCAATACCAATAATAATGTGAATAGGACCATCGTAATCAGGAAGATACAGCGCTTTTTCTAGCGTAATTAGTTTTTCGCCTCTTGCTCCATACGCATCTTTATCCAAACCTTTGTATTCGATTTTTTTGTCCCACAAAGAACGAGAACGTTCGAGGCTTGCCTCTGTAGAGGCGCTCCAATACAAACCACTGTAAGGTCGATTAAATCGAGGATCTGATAGCTGAGCTGCGAGTGAAAGATGCCCGGTGTTATCGACTTCTAACTGTGCTGCGACTTCATCCATAAAAATGCTGAGCTGTGAGCGAGTGTCATCAACCATATAGTTGTAGACCTGCGTCGGTATCGTCACACCAGCGGCGAGGATCATTGCCGTTAACCAAACGATCGCCGCTAAAACGAGGCGACTTTTGATACTCAGTCGTTTTATTGCGTTCAACGGTAGCCTGTTTCTATTCGGCATTTAATTGGTATCCCAACCCTCGGACAGTTTTGATGATCTTTGGGGCGATTTTTTTGCGAATTCGGCCGATAAAAACTTCGATTGTGTTGGAGTCACGAGCAAAGTCTTGTTTGTAAATGTGCTCGACGAGTTCGGTTCGAGAAATCACTTTTTCCGGGTTATGCATAAAGTAAGCGACCACTTTATACTCTAGCGCCGTCAAGCTTACCGCTTGCCCTTGCCACATGACTTTAGAAGTGCGTGTATCCAAGCTCAAGTCGCCAATTTGCATCACAGGAGAGGCATTACCAGAGGCTCTTCGAAGCTGTGCACGAATACGAGCGATAAGCTCAACCATTTCAAATGGTTTAGTTAGGTAATCGTCTGCACCTGCGTTTAAGCCTTCAACTCGCTGCGTTAGGGTGTCGCGAGCGCTTAGAATCACGACAGGAGTATTAATGTTTTCATCTCTGATGCCTTTTAGGACGGTAAGACCATCCAGTTTTGGCAAGCCGAGGTCAAGAACAATGGCGTCCCATTCTTCCGAAGTCGCGCGATACAGAGCGTCTATGCCATCTTGGGACAATTCTGGTACCCAGCCGGTACTTTCTAATGTTTCGATGATTTGCTCGCCTAAACGAGGATCATCTTCAACAACAAGTATTTTCATATTGATGATTCTTATTATGTTTGGATTTTTATCGAAGTAAGCTTCGCATCGCGTCTGGATTACGTATTAGACAAGTTTAGTTGTTTTGCGGCTTTAACGCTTTGTTAAAGCTGCGACCTTTGATCTCAAGCATTTCCAGCGTGGCGGCGTCGTACTCAACTTTTAGGACGCTATTGTTGTACAGAATTTTCAATTCATACACCCAAGCATCATCATCTTCTTCAAGCTCGACCTTGATGATGCGGCCGTATAGGTCGTTTTCTACTGCGGCGTAAAGTTCCGAAAATGGTCGTATATATCCTTGTTGAACCGCGCGATAGACCTCATCTTGATCTTCATCGAATTCGATGCGTGTTCCTGGCTTTTCGACATCTTGCACGATGGCGTGGCCATTTTGTGATGTGTACTCGTTGCCATGCTTGGCAAAACTTGGTGCAGACATGAATGTCGTGATAAGGCCGAAAAGTAACGCAGAATGTAGAGAAGTCGTTGCTTTATACATAGTCAAACCTTTTCTGGAGCGTTAGCCGCAGTATATCGGATATAGATGAACAGAGAGTGAATCAGCTAATTAAGTTTTGCCATGTGTTGTCGATGTTATTTCAACTCATCTTCAAAAATCTTATCTCGCAGCTTCCAAAAGCGACCAGATTTTCTAGCAATAACAAACTGAGGCAAACGGAAACGATGTTGATTAGCTACAACGCGTGTCGGTGAAGCCTCTTCAAAAGGGCGATGCTTGTCTGCTAAGTGGGGGCGTACGAACTGATCTTTAAACGTTTGTTTTTGTTTTTTGGTACTCAATGACCAAAACTCATTAACTAACGCATTGCCTTCGCCTTGGTATGGTTCACCAGAATACGTCACTTTTAGCTGAGATTTACCATCACTGGACTTAAATAAAGATAGGTCCATTTCTGTGCATTCAAAGATTAATGCATCTTTGAGATTAAGCGCTTCTTTTAGCTTTTTATCTGGGTCAACGAGCGTCGCGTCACACTCATGACAAATTCGTGCAGCGATATCGTTGTCCGCACCACATTCACCACAGTATTTGGCACGAAAACGGTAGCCACAGTGTTCACGTTCGCCAGTGTCTTCATCTTCAAAGTAACCTTGGCAACGTCTGCCAAAGTGTTCAACCAAGAAACCGTTACTATCCAACTTACCCCAGAAGTTGTTATTGAATCCGCAAGCCGGGCAAGGAATCGTGATAATTTCACTGTCAGAGTCTGGTTTGGGATCACCGACTTCAGGTTGGTATAAATCGTAGCTGTTGCCTGCGTAATCAAGCACTAAACATTCTGATTTTCCGTCTGATAAGCGTAATCCTCGTCCTACTATCTGTTGGTACAGACTGACTGACTCTGTTGGTCGCAAAATCGCGATTAAATCGACATGCGGCGCATCAAACCCGGTTGTCAGTACCGAAACATTGACTAAGTATTTTATTTGACGATTCTTGAACGCTTGGATGATCGCATCGCGCTCCGGCGTAGGTGTATCACCAATGACGATTTCAGTTTCGCCTTCTGGCAATAAACCGTGTATCTCCTGTGCGTGTCGAACAGTTGCAGCGAAGATCATGACACCTTGACGCTCTTTCGCATATTGCATGATTTGCTCAACAATTTGTGGAGTCGCACGTTTGGCTTTATCGATCACCATGTCCATTTCTGCTTCTTTGTAGCGTCCGGTGTTAGCGGGCTTCAGCTGAGAGAAGTCGTAAGACAAAACGGGCGCATCCATCATGCGGGCTGGAGTGAGGAAGTTTTCGTCGAGCAAGTAACGGATCGGCAGTTCGAAAATACAATCGCGGAAGAATCGAGGCTCTTCGGTTCGCACTTGACCTCGGGTGTGATACTGATAAATCCAGCCCATTCCTAAACGATAGGGCGTTGCAGTTAGTCCCAGCACCTTAATGCCAGGGTTCAGTTCTCGTAAGTGAGTAATAACTTTTTGGTAGCTGCTGTTTTTGTCATCTGGCACACGATGGCACTCATCAATAACGAGCAGAGAAAACTGGTTTTTGAACGAATCTAAGTTACGTACGACCGATTGAACCGAAGCAAACACGACTTGCTGGTCAGTTTCTTTTCGTCCCAATCCTGCTGAGAAGATGGAACCTTTTAAACCATAACCTTCATACTTTGCGTGGTTTTGCTCGACCAGTTCTTTTACGTGGGCGAGGACTAACACTCGTCCTTTCGCAAGGCGAGCAAGTTCTGCGATCACCAAGCTTTTTCCTGCACCGGTTGGCAGCACGATCACTGCTGGTGTCGAGTGTTTACGAAAGTAATGAATAACGGCTTTAACCGAGTCGGCTTGATAAGGACGAAGTGTGTACATGAAAATATGTGAAATTGCTCAACTATTCGAACGAGGAACGCTATAATACCTGACTTTTATACCCAAGTGACCTTTAAACCAAGATTTAGAGATCACTTGGGTATAATTCAATGAGGTATTCATGCGTTTAGATAAATATTTGTGTGACGCTCTGGGTGCAACACGCAAACAGGCAACAAAGATCATCAAAAGTGGAGACATCACCGTTGACGGTGAGGTTCAAAAAAGTGGTGCATTTAAAGTACCTAAAGGTGCGGAAGTGATGTGGGAAGACCGTGTTATTGGTGCTCCTGGTCCTCGTTACATTATGTTGTATAAGCCTGCTGACTTTGTTTGTTCACATGAAGATGGCTACAACCAAACTGCATTCGCATTGCTTGATGAGCCTAAAATTGAAAACCTTCACTTTGCGGGCCGATTAGATGTCGACACAACTGGTTTAGTGTTGATTACGGATGATGGTAAGTGGTCTCACCGTATTACCTCACCTAAGCATAAGTGTGAGAAAACGTACCGTGTTTGGCTCGTCGATGCTATTCAGCCAGATTACGCGGAAAAGCTCGAACAAGGCATCATTTTGCGCAATGAATCAGAAGCAACATTGCCCGCTCGTTTGGAAATCGTGAACGAGGCCGAGAATGAAGTATTGTTAACTATCGTGGAAGGTAAGTATCACCAAGTGAAACGTATGTTCGCGGCGTTAGGAAATAAAGTTGAGTACTTACATCGTGAGCGTATTGGTTCTATCGAACTTGATGAGGCACTAGAACCAGGTGATTATCGCTACCTCACGCAAGAAGAAATTGATTCTATTTGGAATTAATTGTCGGCATGGGAAATTCTTTAGTTCCTAATAGGAACTAGTCTTTTGGTAGGAATTGGCTCAAAATAAATTTTCCTACCAAAATTAGTGCCTAGACAATTCCGGTGTGCTTACTCATCTCAGTGATATGCCTTTGCATTTAGCTGATGCATGCATACTCTTATTGCAAAGCCTTCGGCTACGGTGAATGGAATGATGGTGTCAACGCCATCATTTTTACTGCATTGTGTTTGTTTCCCATAAACACATTTCGCTTTCACATGCTTTTCTATGTCGAGTTCGTCAAGGTCACACCTTGGTACATATTTGCCCTTATGATTCTCGAACGTTGGATAGAACAGGTTTTTGGCTTCTACATTCAGCGATATGAGAACTTCCGTTATTTTCACTTTGTTCTGCAAGTATTGACGGTAGGGCTCCAACAAGAGGTAAAAGAATGACAGAAAAAGCTCAAAGTGCTCCGCAATCCCAAATCAGTTTTCTATTGTTTTTGGTACTAGGAGCGATTGGTGCTTTGACGCCTTTGGCGATCGATATGTATTTGCCTGCGATGCCGACAATTGCGAAAGATTTGGGGGTCGCGCCTGGCGCGGTTCAGATTACGTTGACGGCTTATACCGCGGGTTTTGCGATCGGCCAGTTAATTCACGGGCCGCTTGCCGATAGCTTTGGTCGCAGACCTGTGTTGATTTTAGGCGTACTTTTCTTCGGCTTGGCTGCTGTTGTGAGTGCGACAACAAATGGCATTGATGCGCTGACCTATGTACGTACGGCACAAGGTTTCGCTGGCGCGGCAGCGGCGGTCATTATCCAAGCTGTCGTGCGTGACATGTTTGACCGTGAAGACTTTGCACGCGCAATGTCCTTCGTTACTCTGGTCATTACTATTGCGCCGTTGGTGGCACCGATGATCGGTGGCCATCTCGCGATTTGGTTTGGTTGGCGTTCCATTTTTTGGGTATTAGCTATTTTCGCTGTAGTCGTGATTTTTCTCGTACTTTGGAAAATCCCTGAAACGTTACAGCTTGAAAATCGTCAGCCTCTTCGTTTCCGCACGACGCTGAGAAACTACGCCAGATTATGCTCCAATCCTGAAGCGATCGGTTTGATGCTCTCAGGTGCGTTTTCATTTTCCGGAATGTTTGCATTTTTGACGGCGGGTTCGTTTGTTTATATTGATTTATATGGTGTTCGACCAGACCACTTTGGTTACCTATTTGGTTTGAACATTGTGGCGATGATCATCATGACCAGTATTAATGGTCGCTTGGTGAAGAAAGTTGGTTCCCATGCCATGCTTCGTTTTGGGTTGTTCGTGCAACTTTTGGCGGGGATTGGTTTATTCGTAAGTTGGTTAATGGACTTCGGATTATGGGGCATTGTACCTTTTGTTGTGCTGTTTATCGGTACATTGTCGACGATAGGTAGTAACGCGATGGCGCTGCTTTTAAGTGGTTACCCATCAATGGCGGGTACGGCGTCGTCTCTAGCGGGGACATTAAGATTCGGTATCGGTTCATTGGTTGGTGCGCTGGTGGCATCACTGCCCGGGAATGTTGCTTGGCCGATGATCATCGTGATGTTTGCTTGTTCTGTGCTTTCAGCACTGTTTTATTGGACTTTAGGAAGAAAGGCGTAATGTCGAATTACACCAAAGAAATTCAAAACTTGGTTAACTCAGCACTTGAAGAGTTAGATCAAGAGCATCGCTCAGGTAAGTTAGCCAATGCCCCTGTTGCGAATAACCATTATTTAGTGCGTTGGGTAACAAAGGCGCTAAAATCACAACGTTTCGGACGTACGGTAGGCGATGACTTAACGCGTTGGCAAAAAGCAGGTCGCTCAAAGGGGAACGATGCTGGTTTGTTGTTTATCTTCAAGCGTATTTCTGCTTTTTATGCGCAATTCTTCCCTGAAGGTGAAGACTCCAAAGTGTTCAAAGATTCAGATATTGAGTCTTTTCTTGATTTGATGGAGCAAGCAGGCTGGGAAGTCTCAACATCTGAGCAACTGATTGGGTGCGGCAAAGTACAAATCTTCACTGAAGGTCAAAACTCTTTAGCGTTATGTGCAGACCAATGCGAAAGCTGTTTTGATGGCGAGTTGCTCGTAAAGCCAATGAGTTGGTTTGTACGCGGCAATCATGCTGAGTTTGTTGAGAAAGCAGCGCAAGCGGGCTTTATGGTTCATAAGGTAACAGACTACAAATCGATGGTGAAATACCATGGCGAGTACCTTATTTTTCCAGCAAACGAAGGCAACCAGTTAGCCGAAATTCCACTCTCGTTCAAAGCTGACTAAAGTGACATTGTGAGTGTTTAGAAGCCCCTGTTATTGGGGCTTTTTGTTTTCTAAACGGTTTGCTTCTTTCGCGATGGCTTTGACCATGCCTTTAAATATGAAAAGATGGGCTGGCATCATTGCAAACCAATAAAGCAGCCCAAGAAACCCTTGCGGGTGCCACCAGGCGGTAATATCCAGCTCTCGTTCGTCACCGAGATCTTTGATGGTAATTTCTAAACGCCCAAGGCCTGGGCCTTTCATACCAAAAAACAGTGAAAGAAACTGATTGTTATCGCAGCGAATCACTTTCCAAGAGTCAATAAAATCACCGACTTTGAGCTCTGGTCCAGGAGGAGAAACGCGAATCGGTTTTCCGCCGCCAAAAAAGATATCGAGCCATTCACGTGTACGCCACAAGATGTTGGCAAAGTAATAGCCTTTTTCGCGACTCCCGATCTTTTGCGCCACTTTCCATAATGCCGCAGCGGAGGCTTGAGTTTTAATGCTCGCTCCAGCTTGTTTTGGGTAATAGCCATATCCTGGTTGCCATCGACGAAGCGCTGCGGGTTCAAACCCCCAGACATTACTGCGTACAAATGTGCCTTCATCTTGAATGGTATCAGTTACCGCTTGCTCGTAGCTGATCAGCGTTTGAGGAAATCGTTCTTCAATCGCTTTGGAGTCTGCAATGTAGTCGTGCTCTAAGCCCGCAAGTAATGCTTTACCGATACTAGTTGGCACTGAGGTAACTAAACCTAGCCAGTACGATGCCATTTTCGGAGTAAGTAGCGGGGTCGACCACAGTCGATACGGCTTGTTCGTGATTCGGCAAATGACTTTGAACTGCTCGCGGTAGCTAAGTGTATCTGGCCCTCCAACTTCATAAATTTCACTTTCTTCTGGATAGGGAGCTTCTGCTAACTTCAACAAATAGTGGTTGAGATTGGGCAAGGCGATAGGGTTCGCTTTTGAGTCGACCCATTTAGGCGCGATCAAAATAGGTAAGTTGTAGACAAAGTCACGCATGATTTCGAAAGCGGCAGAGCCGGGACCGATGATAACGCCAGCACGCAATTCAGTTACTGGAACACCAGACTGTCGAATTATTTTTCCCGTGGCTTTACGAGCGGCTAAATGGCGAGAGTTTCCGGTTTGAGGTTGAATGGCACTCAAATATACAACATGCTCGACGGAGCTTTGTTCCAATGCATATTTGAAGTTCAAAGCAAGGTTTAGTTCGTACTCAACAAAGTCATCACCTTGAGCCATCCCGTGCACGAGAAAAAAGACTAAATCAAAATCGTTCACTACAGCCTTCGTGGTCTCTGCGTCAGCCAAGTCGAGATACCTTAACGTTAAATTAGGGTGAGGCTGAGTTCTTGACTCTAAATAATCAATATGTCGCGCCGCTGCTGTGACGGCGTAACCTTTGTCTAAAAGTAACGGAAGAAGTTGAGAGCCAATGTAACCCGAGGCGCCTAGCACCAACACCTTTTTCATTATCTGTCCTTTTATCGTTGGTGGAATAAACACCACAGAGTATAATCATGAGACACTTTCCCCATTCTATCAATAAGTTGTCGTTGGAGCGCTTGTGACTTTTCTTTCTCAACTCTCAATACACGCAGATAAAGCATTCTTACGTCGTTTATTTGCAATCGCGTTACCAATTACACTGCAAAGCATGATGTTTTCTAGCAGAAGCCTCGTCGATGTTCTTATGCTTGGTCAACTTGGTGAAGCTGAAATTGCCGCTGTTGGAGTTGCTGCGCGCGCGACTTTCGTCACCACCATCATGTTAGTTGGGGTGACAACGGGCGGTGCGTTGTTAACCGCTCAATATTGGGGGGCTGGCGATAAAGTTGGGGTGCGTCGCAGTACCGCTTTAACATGGATGATCGCAATGATGTTTGCTGCGATTGCTGTTGCTTTGTTTGTTGTTTTTCCACAGCCCATCATGAGTTTGACTACCGATTCACAAGAAGTGATTGAGCTAGGGGCCAGCTATCTCATTATTTCGTCGGTTAGCATGTTTGCTGTTGCATGTGTGGCCAGTATGTCGGTGGGCCTAAGGGCGATGCACCAACCAGGCCTAAGCACTTTTTTTAGTGGTATAGGCATTTTATCTAATGTGTTTCTTAACTGGGTTTTAATTTTTGGTCAATTAGGCTTTCCTGCTCTGGGTATTACGGGAGCAGCGATCGCAACGGTAATCAGTGGCGCGATCGAAGTAGGTTGCTTGTTTGGTTATCTATGGTTGAAAAAACACATAATCGCATTTGGTTGGGATGATATACGCGCAGGATTGGTCTTAGATAAAATTACGCGTTTCTTGAGCCTCTCTTTGCCAACCACATTTAACTTCTTGGCGTGGGCTGGTGGGCTGTTTGCTTATCACGCCATCATGGGGCAAGCAGGTGTACAAGGTTTGGCGGCACTTTCCGTAATGACACCTGTTGAGTCGATCGCATTGGCGATGATGATTGGTTTATCGAATGCGGCTGCAGTTCTAGTCGGGAACCAGCTCGGCGCTCGTAATTTTGAACCCGTTTATTATCAAGCATGGGCTACGGTCATTTTGAATGTGCTTATCGCATTTGTGGTCGCCGTCTTGTTGATAGTGTCAAATCAATGGATCCTTAATGCGTTTAGTGCACTGACAACAGACACTCGCGAGCTAGCTGAACAGTTTATGGTGATTCTTGCGTTGGGTGTCGTGCTACGCTCGGTGCCGATGATGGCGATTGTTGGTGTATTACGCGCGGGCGGTGATGTTAAGTTTTGTTTGTATCAAGACATCTTGGCGCAGTGGGTGATCGGGATTCCACTCGCAGCATTTGCAGCGATTTATCTCAATTGGGATCCACAATGGGTTTACTTACTCTTTTTGACGGAAGAAGTTGTGAAGTGGGCGATTTGCTTGCCAAGAATGGTTAGCCGAAAATGGATGAAAAACCTGATTGGCCAGTAAGGAGGAACAGAGTTTATTTTGGCTGCAAAAATCTGCTCAAAACGTCAACAAAATTAGAAACAGAAAGTGAATCGAGTTGCATTTGTACTTCCATAGTGTGATCAAGCATTCAAAATACTTTCTACTAACAGGATTTTAGTGTAGATTCTGATCCCAATTTTTAAACACCATCCGAGCGGCATAATCAATGTTAAAACTGTCAGACCTATGTAAAGGCTATGTAGACGGGGGAGAGTTTCACCCTGTATTACAAGGGGCAGAATTAACATTGCAGCAAGGCGACCAAGTTGCTCTGATGGGAGAAAGTGGTTCGGGTAAAAGTACTCTGCTGAATTTAATCGCCGGATTAGATACTGCTGACTCTGGTGAAGTGCAGTTTCCAAATTTTGCTATGCATGAAGCACCGGAGCATTTAAGAACCCTTTATCGCCGCAACAATATTGGTAATATCTTCCAACAATTCAACCTGCTTCCTACACTTAATATTGCCGACAATATTCGTTTTTGTCGTCAGTTAAAAGGTCTGCCGGAAGATAAAGAGTTGTGGCGTCAAATTCTTTCTGCTTTGGACTTAATGCCATTGCTAGGACGTTATCCGGAAGAGGCGTCTGGTGGTCAGCAACAACGTGCGGCGATTGCTCGCGCCCTTTATATGGAACCCAAAATCCTGCTTGCTGATGAGCCAACTGGTAGCCTAGACGAGCGAAACGCAGAAGCAGTAATGCGCTTATTAACGAGTCTCGCTCGCCAATTGGAGTGTACTTTGCTGTTAGTGACGCACAGTGAAAAAGTGGCCGCCCATATGGAAGGAAAGATTCGACTTCAAGGAGGGCAGCTACATGTTATGGCCCGTAGTTAAGGCACTACTCGGTCATTACCGTCGTTACCCTCTACAAATTATTCTTGTCTGGCTGGGATTAACTTTAGGCGTGTCCCTCCTTGTTGGTGTTACTTCTATCAACCAGCATGCAAAACAAAGTTATGCAACTGGGGAAAAACTTTTCTCTAATCCTTTGCCATACCGAATCCGAACGAAGCACTCTGCCAATAAAATTCCTCAAGGTTTCTATATTCAGTTACGTCGAGCTGGGTTTAACCAATGTGCACCGTTTGACGTGCTTCATCTAGATGCCAAGACCGATATGAGCCTGATGTTGGTGGGGATAGATCCTGTCGCGATGATCCCACTACAACAAGGAAAATCGCTAGGTGAGATGCCTGTTTTATCACTAATGAAGCCTCCTTATCCTATTCTTGTTAGTCAAGATTTGGCCGCTTACATGAGTTGGCAGGATGGGGACTTCATTGAGATGAATGACGGAAGCCGTCTTGGGCCTATTCAAGTAGATAAGGACAAGATGCTTTCGGGTACTCGGCTGGTTACTGATATATCGTTGTTGCGTATGCTCAAGCGGAGCTCAGGTTTGTCTGCGATTTCTTGTGGTGAAATGCCAGAGGAAAAGCTGATAGCACTGAAAAACATGCTGCCAAACGGAATGACGCTCGTTAGGAATACGCGTACAGAGCTTGAGTCGCTAACTAACGCATTCCATATGAATCTCACCGCGATGGGAATGCTGTCGTTTTTGGTCGGGTTGTTTATTTTTTATCAAGCGATGTCTCTGTCTTTCATCCAGCGACAACGTTTGGTAGGTATTTTGAGACAGACTGGTGTTAACGGAACACAGTTAGCGCAAGCTTTATTACTAGAGTTGTCTTTGCTCGTCTTTATTGCGTGGGCGTGTGGTAACTTTTTTGGCTTGATCTTAGCAAATGAACTTATCCCAGCAGTGTCTTCGAGCCTGAGTGATTTGTATGATGCCAACGTAGGCTTAACCATAGGATGGTCATGGCAATCTAGCTTATACAGTCTAATCATGGCAGCGATGGGTGCGTTGATATCGTGTCTGTGGCCATTAATCCGTTTGTTGAAGTCACAACCAATCCGCCTTTCTTCTCGACTGTCGCTAATGCGATTTGCTGGAAGAGAGTTCTCTTGGCAGGCGCTTGCGGCATGTGCGTTTTGTGTCGCTGCAATAGCGGTGTATCAGGCGCCGAAAACACAAGAAACCGGCTTTGCTATTATTGCGCTGATGTTGGTTAGTGTGGCGTTGTTTATGCCATTTATTATGTGGCATATGTTCCAAAGTTTTTCTTATACCATGCGATGGGTTCGTGTCCGTTGGTTTTTTGCTGATGCAGCAGCCAGCATGAGCTATCGCGGTGTGGCTACGATGGCGTTTATGTTAGCGCTGGCGGCAAACATTGGTGTAGAAACAATGGTCGGAAGCTTTCGAGATACAACCGATAAGTGGCTAAATCAGCGATTAGCCGCTGATGTGTACATCTATCCGACCAACAATTCAGCCGCTAGGATGAGCGCATGGCTCCAGAATCAGCCAGAGGTGAACTCGGTTTGGTGGCGCTGGGAAAAAGATATGCCGACCGAGCATGGTGCTCTGCAAGTTGTGAGTACGGGCTCTTCTGAAGGTGAGTTAGACTCACTTACCGTCAAGTTAGGTGTCCCAAATTACTGGTATCAACTGCACGCTACCAAGAGCTTAATGGTCAGTGAGTCGATGGCCTTGAAGCTGGATATCCGCCCTGGCGATTTCATTAACTTGCAAGAACCGCTTGGTGGTGACTGGCAAGTCGTAGGCGTTTACTACGATTATGGAAACCCATATAACCAGGTGATGATGTCGCACCGGAATTGGCTGTATGCATTTGCAGGTACGGGTAATGTTGGTCTTGGCGTAGTATTAAAAGATAACGTCAATGGAGAAGGGCTGAAAAATCGCTTAGAGAATGTATTCCGTCTCCCGCAAGATCGTGTGTTTGATAACGGTAATATTTATAGCCAAGCAATGAGAGTGTTTGATCATACCTTTGCGATAGCAGGAACCTTGGGCAATATCACGCTGATTATTGCAGTGTTTGGTTTATTCTTTGCGACGTTGGCAGGAGAACTTTCACGGCAGCGGCATTTTTCCTTATTAAGGTGCATGGGTGTGTCCGGAAAAGAACTTGTCGTATTAGGTGGTTTGCAGCTATTCGTCTTCGGAGCCATTTCTGCGATTATTGCAGTGCCGCTCGGCTTGGCGCTCGCACATTTGATCGTTGATATTATCATTAAGCAATCATTTGGCTGGTCTCTAGAGCTTCAAACGATTCCATGGGAGTATGCTCAAACCATTGCTTGGGCGATGCTTGCCATCATGGTTGCTGGCGCATTGCCAGTTATTAGAATGATCAAAAGTACACCGATGAAGTCATTAAGGGACGCGTTGTAATGAAAAAAATGGGCTCTAAAAAACGCTTGTTGGTTTCAACGCTCATTGTTGTTACGTTCGCTTTTCTGACTGGGGCTGCTTTTTACTCAACTTTTTGGTTAGAGGCGACAGCAACACGAGAAAGCGAACTTGATTCTATCTTAACGCGTGAAAATCAAACGATTTTCGAGCCTGTACTACCTAATGAGCATGTCTCTTTACCCTCAGACTTTCGCTTTCATCCCGAGTACCAGCATGAATGGTGGCACTACTTTGCGAAGCTAAAAGATGAGCAAGGCAAGATCTACAATGTTCAATGGAGCTATTTCAGGGTTGCGACGGACGAGCGAGAAACCAGCGGTTGGCAGAACCCTCAATTGTACATTTCACATGTTGTCGTCAGTCATGGCTCGCATGTATGGAAAGAGCAACGGGTAGCTAGAGGAGGGATAGGCCAAGCTGGTATGATCAATCGTCCTTTCAGGTTATGGATTGATAATTGGACTTGGCGATCACTCGGTGCGACGCCTTTCCCGGGTAACTTGAATGTGAATACTGATACGTTTGGACTTGAGCTCAATACCATGACAAACGGCCCCTTTGTCGTGAATGGAGACAAAGGTTTCCAAGTTAAACATGCGTTGCAATCTGTTGCTTCTTTCAGCTTCAGTGCTCCATTTTTAAAAGTAAAAGGCAGCTTAAGCTTAAATGGTAAGCGATTCTTAGTGACGGGTTCTGCTTGGGCGCAAAAAGAGTGGGGCAGCGGCTTAATTGGTGAGGGGCAACAAGGCTGGGATTGGTTTGTTTTCAATTTAGATGATGGTCGAGCATTAACTGTTAGCCGTTATCGTCACCATGGGCAAACACCGCACGTGTTTGGCACGTTGTCGACACGCTCAGGTAAAGTCATCAACCTCTCAGACGATGATATCAGTATCAAGCCAATGCAAGTGACCAGTTTATCCAATGGAAGAAGGTTACCTTTGCAATGGATTATCAATATTCCGAAGCATCAAATTAATTTGACTACCCGCATTATCAAGTCAGATATGTGGCTACCCTTTGTAATACCTTACTGGGAAGGGCCTACTTTAGCCTCCGGCTCCAATGAGGCTTGGGGCTTTATGCAGCTGACAGGCTATTGAGTTGTGAAGAAAACCACCCCCTGCGGGTGGTTTTTTAGTGCGCGAAGCTTCCTGGCTTTTTCTCAAAAGTACGGGGTTATCATGATGGTACAAGCCGTGTTATGCTGATTTTCTCATCATCTTGATAAATATTTGGTGCGACAAGTACAAATACGATCTCCGATCAAAATTGAGTGTCATGTTGGAAAATACGATGTATAGTAAACTTAACATCGAAAAAACCGAAGTTTATACTCTGAAGAAGCGATTATTCTAAAGTTTTCGACAGCTATACACTCTTATCACTCTTTGTTAATCGTTTATTAAGATAATAAATATAAGGACGAAACCATGAACGATGTCATTCGTGACTTTTTCAAAATGGAATCAGCAGGTGGTATTCTTCTTGTAATTGCAGCGGCAATTGCGATGACCATTGCTAACTCACCGCTGGGCGAAACTTATCAATCTGTACTGCATACTTATGTATTCGGTATGTCAGTTTCTCACTGGATTAATGATGGCCTAATGGCTGTTTTTTTCTTACTTATTGGCCTTGAAGTGAAGCGAGAGCTACTTGAAGGAGCGCTAAAATCAAAAGAAACCGCAATTTTCCCTGCGATTGCAGCGGTTGGTGGTATGTTAGCCCCTGCTCTTATTTACGTTGCGTTTAATGCTAACGACCCAGAGGCGGTTTCTGGCTGGGCCATCCCAGCTGCGACGGATATTGCATTTGCTCTAGGTATCATGGCGCTACTAGGTAAGCGCGTACCAGTAAGCCTTAAAGTGTTTTTGTTAGCTCTCGCTATCATCGACGATTTAGGCGTGGTTGTTATTATTGCACTGTTTTACACAGGTGATCTTTCTAGCATGGCGCTGCTTGTTGGCTTCATCATGACTGGTGTCCTGTTCATGTTGAATGCGAAGGAAGTAACGAAACTGACGCCATACATGATAGTCGGCGCGATCTTATGGTTTGCGGTACTTAAATCTGGTGTTCACGCAACACTTGCAGGCGTAGTGATCGGCTTTGCTATTCCTCTTAAGGGTAAACAGGGCGAACATTCTCCACTTAAGCACATGGAGCACGCACTTCATCCATACGTGGCATTTGGTATCTTACCTCTATTCGCATTTGCAAATGCGGGGATTTCGCTAGAAGGCGTATCGATGTCAGGCCTAACTTCAATGCTGCCATTAGGTATTGCTTTGGGGCTACTGGTTGGTAAGCCTCTAGGTATCTTCACCTTTAGTTGGGCAGCTGTGAAAATGGGTGTAGCTAAGTTACCGGAAGGCATTAACTTCAAGCATATCTTTGCGGTCTCTGTGTTGTGTGGTATCGGTTTTACAATGTCTATATTCATTTCCTCTTTAGCGTTTGGAAATGTAAGCCCTGAGTTTGATACCTATGCTCGACTCGGTATCTTAATGGGCTCGACGACAGCCGCGTTACTTGGCTACGCGTTACTGCACTTTTCTTTGCCTAAGAAAGCGCAAGCGTAAGATACACACTGTTTAGTAAAGCCTCCCATTCGGGAGGCTTTTTTATGTCTGCAGATCGGCACATCAACTACTTCAGGATGGTTACTTTTGTGACCAACTAAGGTCTAGCTTATGGAGTTGGGGCAAATCATCGAAAGAGGCGCTTGGCAAATCTATAGGCGAAAAAAAGCCCAGCCGAAAATTTGACTGGGCGGATACAAACATAGGAGTTAATAAGAAAAAAGCAGCAACGTAACAATTAGATGGAAACAAGTTTGACGGCCAGTGAAACTTCAAATGCCCTAACTGTTACGTATATTCAGACCGAGCCTTTTCCAAACAGTTCCATTTTTTTTCAAAAAATTTCTACTTAATGCTTTCTAGCTTCTTACACACCCGAAAGTAATAGAAAAATCGAGATGGATTACCAACTTGGCGAAGTTACTAACTTCTGTGTTTCTCATTTTATCTCCCCTAGAACCGAAGATGTATTTCATACTCTCGTCGCTCACTCCAAGCCGCCAAGGCTATTGTTAGCATTTCAATTGCGATGGACTGAGAAGTTTGATCGTTTTCTTCTGACAAGCTTCACTGGAGTATTCGATTGAATTTCAAAAGATTAGATCACACCTTTTACTGTCTGGTCAGACCAATTGGTTAAAGTGTGATGTTAATCATTTGTTAATCTTAAGTTTCGGGAGTATATTTTCAAACAGTTGTTTAATACGAGTGATTAAAATGGCCCCGAGAACATCAACAAAAGAAAAAATACTCGATGTCGCAGAAGGACTCTTTGCTGAACATGGCTTTAATGATACTTCGCTAAGAACGATAACAGGTAAAGCTAACGTTAACTTAGCATCGGTAAACTATCACTTTGGCGATAAAAAAACGCTGGTTAGAGCGGTTTTAGATAGGTATTTAGAAGCACTAATGCCGAGCATTAAGACTTCATTAATTGAGCTAAACACGCGCGATAGCTACAACATGGACGATGTCTTTGAGTCATTGCGATTACCTTTACGTACATTAAATGATGTACGCCCAAATGGTACTGCGCTATTTATGTTGTTAATTGGCCGCGGTTATACAGACGTTCAAGGTCATCTGCGCTGGTTCATTACCACCAGATACGAAGAGGTACTGAACCTTTTCACTTTCTCGATAATGAAGGCGAACCCGGAACTATGTGAAGAACAGTTGTTTTGGCGACTGCACTTCACGTTAGGAACCTGTGTATTTACGATGGCTTCAAGCCAAGCTCTTTCGGAGCTGGCAGAAAGTAAGTTTGAAAAGGAAGTCGATGTGAAATCTGTCGTCGATTTACTGATTCCATATTTGTCAGCAGGAATGTCAGCAAAGCAGTTGGCATAAGACAAATAAGAAAGTTAAACCAATAATAAGATTATACCCCGAGCGGTTACGTGAACAAAAGGATCTGAACTATGAGCTCTCTACGAAGAAAATGGATTAGTGACCCGGCTTTTAAAGTGTTCAAAAAAGTATTGCCACCTCTGTCTAGCACCGAGAAAGAGGCGATGGAAGCGGGTAGTGTATGGTGGGATGCCGAACTATTCTCAGGCAAGCCAAACTTCACAACATTGCATCATTATCCAACGCCTACACTGACGGCAGAAGAGCAGTCATTTATGGATAATGAGCTTGAAACCCTGCTAGAAATGCTTGATGACCAGAAGATTGTCAAAGAAGACAGGGATTTACCGCCTGAAGTATGGGAGTACCTACGTAAAGAGCGATTTTTCTCTTTGATCATCTCGAAAGCATATGGTGGTCGTGAATTTTCCGCTTTGGCGAACTCAACCATTGTTTCTCGTATTGCGACTCGAAGTATCAGTACCGCGGTATCGGTAATGGTACCGAACTCTCTTGGCCCTGGTGAGCTGCTATCGCACTATGGTACGCAAGAGCAAAAAGATTACTGGTTGCCTCGTTTAGCTGATGGTACAGACATCCCTTGTTTCGCCCTAACTGGCCCTGAAGCGGGTTCTGATGCGGGTGGCATACCTGATCAAGGCGTAGTTTGTTACGGCACCCATGAAGGCAAAGAAGTGCTTGGCGTGCGAGTTAGTTGGAATAAACGCTACATCACGCTTGCGCCAGTTGCGACAGTGCTCGGGTTAGCATTTAAACTGCAAGATCCTGAAGGGCTACTTGGAGACAAGAAAGAGGTTGGCATTACATGTGCGTTGATTCCCGCTGACCATGAAGGTGTCGAGATAGGTGAACGCCATGATCCTCTGGGGTCTGCGTTCATGAATGGTCCAACTCGTGGTGAAGATGTCTTCATCCCTATGGATTGGTTGATTGGTGGCGCTGATTACGCAGGTAAAGGTTGGCGTATGCTGGTTGAGTGTCTTTCTGCGGGGCGTGGTATCTCTCTCCCAGCGCTTGGCACTGCGATTGGTCACCTTACTACACGTACAACAGGTGCTTATGCTTACGTGCGTAAACAGTTTGGAATGTCGATCGGTAAGTTTGAAGGCGTCGCAGAAGCGATGGGGCGCATTGGTGGTCTTACTTACCTACTAGAAGCGACGCGTACGCTAACGACGACTTCTCTCGATATGAAAGAAAAACCTGGGATTGTAACCGCGATTGCCAAGTACCACATGACGGAAATCGCGCGTACCATTCTAAATGATTCGTTTGATATCCATGCGGGTCGTGCGATTCAAGATGGCCCAATGAACTATCTTGCTAAACATTACCTTGGTATCCCGGTTGCTATTACCGTTGAAGGCGCGAATATTCTGACTCGTAACCTGATGATTTTTGGTCAAGGTGCGACTCGATGTCACCCATATGTTCTAAAAGAAATGGAAGCCGCGGCGAATCCAGATTCTGAACAAGGTGCGAAAGAATTTGACAACTTACTCTTTAAACACATCAAGCACGCGCTCGGTAATACATTCGGTGCATTTGGTGCAGCACTAACTGGTTCTCGATTTGTTAACGCGCACATGAGTGGCCCAACGCAGCAATACTACAAAGACATTACTCGTCTCAGTCGTGCACTTGCAGTAAGTGCAGACTTTGCGATGTTAACCTTAGGTGGAGACTTGAAGCGTAAAGAAATGATCTCCGCACGTTTGGGTGATGGATTAAGCTATCTATACATGGCATCTGCTGCCTTGAAAAAGTATGAAGATGAAGGCCGTCAACAAGGCGATCTAGACTTCGTTCATTACGCTGTTCAACACTGTTTGTATAACGCTTCTAAGTCATTAAATGAGGCTTACACCAACTTCCCTGTGAAATACGTTGGCGGTGTGCTTAAGGGGCTATTGTTCCCGCTTGGTAATCATTTCAATAAGCCAAGTGATGAGCTGTGTGTGAATTTGGCTGAAGCGATGATGACGCCAGGCGCGCAACGTGATCGCCTCACGCATCTGTGCTACATCGGAAAATCAGAGGATGACAGCGTAGGCTTAATGGAGAATGCATTCCTTGCAATGTACGACATTAAACCTTTGGAGCGTAAACTTATGAAGGCTGCGAAGGATGGTAAAGTGGCTCGTAAAGGTCTGCTACATGATCGTTTGCAGCAAGCATTTGAAGCAGGCGTGTTAACTGAACAAGAAATTGATCAAATCATGGCTGCAGATAAATTGCGCTACAAGGCGATTCAAGTTGACCACTTTAGTCATGACTTTTCTGAAGTGCGAACTCATAGCCCAAAAAAGTCGCAGTTGAATCCGGCGGCATAATAGACAACTAATGTTAAGAAAAGCACCTCAATGAGGTGCTTTTTTGTATTCTTGGGGAGTGGATGGTGGGATAGTGCTCCAACCACTTGCCTTTTAAGAGCATTTTTACAGAAATTAGATGCGAAATCCCAACGAAACTTTTATCCTAACAAGGTTTTTTAAAGGAAGTTGAATATGATCATCAAACCTAGAATTCGTGGATTTATCTGTACTACAACGCACCCTGTTGGTTGTGAAGCTAACGTAAAAGAACAAATTGCGTACACCAAAGCGCAAGGTCCAATCAAAAACGCACCTAAGCGTGTTCTTGTTGTTGGTGCATCAAGTGGCTACGGTCTATCTTCTCGTATCGCTGCGGCATTTGGTGGCGGTGCATCAACTATCGGTGTTTTCTTCGAAAAAGAAGGTACTGAGAAGAAACCAGGTACAGCAGGTTTTTACAATGCCGCTGCTTTTGAAAAGCTAGCGCGTGAAGAAGGTCTGTACGCAAAAAGCTTAAACGGCGACGCTTTCTCAAATGAAGCGAAACAGAAAACTATCGAGCTGATCAAAGAAGACTTAGGTCAAATCGATATGGTGGTTTACTCACTGGCATCTCCAGTACGTAAAATGCCAGAAACTGGTGAATTAGTTCGTTCATCTCTTAAACCTATCGGTGAAACTTACACATCAACGGCTGTTGATACCAACAAAGATGTGATCATCGAAGCTAGCGTTGAGCCTGCAACAGAAGAAGAAATCAAAGACACTGTCACTGTAATGGGCGGTGAAGATTGGGAACTTTGGATCAATGCGTTGTCTGATGCTGGTGTTCTTGCTGAAGGTTGTAAGACCGTCGCGTACAGCTACATTGGTACTGAGCTAACTTGGCCAATTTATTGGGATGGTGCACTAGGTAAAGCAAAAATGGACCTAGACCGTGCAGCGAAAGCGCTAAACGACAAGTTAGCAGCAACAGGCGGCAGTGCCAATGTTGCGGTACTTAAATCTGTTGTAACTCAGGCGAGTTCTGCAATTCCTGTTATGCCACTGTACATCGCAATGGTATTCAAGAAAATGCGCGAAGAAGGTGTACACGAAGGCTGTATGGAACAAATCTACCGTATGTTCAGCCAACGTCTATACAAAGAAGACGGTAGCGCGGCAGAAGTTGATGAGATGAACCGCCTACGTCTGGATGACTGGGAACTTCGTGACGACATTCAGCAGCACTGTCGTGAGCTATGGCCTCAAATTACGACTGAGAACCTAAAAGAGCTGACTGACTACGTTGAGTACAAAGAAGAGTTCTTGAAACTATTTGGTTTCGGCGTTGAAGGCGTAGATTACGAAGCGGATGTGAATCCAGCAGTTGAAGCAGACTTCATTCAAATCTAATCGAATCACAGACTAGATAACCAATAAACAAAAGGCGCTCATTGAGCGCCTTTTTGTATTTCATAGTCAAAGTGAGTATTAACTTAGTATTATCAGAATCGTACCAGCTAGCGTCATTAAAATATTCGCAATCGCATAGGTACCCGCATAACCAAGGGCAGGGATGGTGGACTTAGCGTAGTCGTTAACGACATCCATAGCTGGAGCGCAAGTACGGGCGCCAATAATGGCTCCGAAGAGCAGGGCACGGTTCATCTTGAGTACGTGTGCGCCAACTAAGTAAGCCAGAACTACAGGTACAACACTGACAATAAATGCCAAACCAATGACTTTTGGTCCTACTTGCGTTAGGTGCTCGAACATCTTTCCACCTGCACTTAGACCAATTCCGACCATAAAGAACATTAACCCTAGATCTTTGACCATATTCAGCGCCCCTTGTGGGACATAACCGAAAGTAGGGTGATTTGCTCGTAAGAAACCAAGCGTAATACCGGACAACAGAAGACCCACCGCATTACCCAAACTGAAAGACACCTGACCGAACGTCATTGTGATGAGGCCAAACAGAATACCCAAAATAAAGAAGCTACAAAAAGCGAGCAAATCGGCCATTTGACTGTGGATCGAGATGAAACCGATTTTTTCCGCCAGTCCATGTACTCGGCTTTTCTCGCCGCTCACTTGAAGGACGTCCCCTTTAGCGAGCACAATGTCTAAGTCCATAGGCATTTCAATCTGAGCGCGAACTACGCGGTTTAAGAAACAGCCAAACTCAGACAAATTCAAATCCGATAAACGCTTACCAGCGATTGCGTCACTTTTTACGACGATTTCTTCTTCAACGATGCGTAAATCAAGCAAGTTACGGTCGAATACTTCTTTACCATTACGGAAGCTAGGGTCTAAGCGAGCATGGCTGTCAGGGAAGCCAACCAGTGCAATTTCATCTCCCTCTTGCAAGATAGCATCACCATCTGGGTGGGCGAGAATACCATTTCGGCGGATTCGTTCAATGTAACAGCCAGTTTGACGATAAATACCCAGTTCTCGTAAGTTTTTACCATCAGTCCAGTCAATTAGCTCTGGGCCCACTCGGTAAGCTCGAATAATGGGTAAATACACTTTTCTCTGGCTTGAATTTCCAAGGCCACGCTCTTGTGCGATTTGCTGCGCGGAATCAGAAAGGTTTTGTTTTTGCAGTTTTGGCAACAATTTAGCAAACATGATCATGCTAATTAAGCCGACCAGATAAGCCATCGCGTAGCCTACGGATAGATTTTCTAATACCAGAGAAAATTCCATATTCCGCGGTATAGTCGCAAGGCCAGAGTTAAGAGCATCTTGTGCACCAACCAGTACTGGCGTTGCGGTCAATGCGCCTGCCATCATACCGGCGGATAAGCCAAAATCGAGGCCGAAATAGTGACTCAAGCCATACGTTAAGCTGACCGCAGACACGAGAACAGTCATGCTTAAAATAAAATAATGCTTACCATCTCTGAAGAATATACCAAAAAAGTTTGGTCCAGCTTCAATGCCAACGCAGTAGATAAACAGCATAAAGCCAATGGTTAAAGCTTCTGCATTAAATGAGAAACCAAGGTGGCCCATTACCAAAGAGGTAATAAGAACGCCAATAGAGTTGCCTAATTGTAATTTGCCAAATCGAATTTTTCCGATGGCAAGGCCAATGGCTAATACGACGAAGATTAGAAGGATAGGGTTTTGCTCGAGAAGGTATACGACGTCTATGTTCACTGTGTGGCTCGGTAGAGTGTGTGCCAAAAAAGATTAAGAACTGTGAATTGTAACTAAATATAGCAAAAAGATAAGTGAATTTTTTTAGGTTTTACCATTAGTTGACTTAACGTAATAACCAGCTGAAAAATAATAAAAAAGCCGCATGAAGCGGCTTTTTTGAAAACAGTCTTTATTACTCGTCAAATAGACCTAGGTGCTCTTTCGCGTATGCTTCGAACTCGTCGCAGCCACCGATGTGCTCTTGGTCGATAAAGATCTGAGGAACGGTTTCAACTGGTTTACCAACTGTTTTCTCAAGATCTGCTTTAGAAATACCTTCAGCGTGAATATCAACGTAACGGTAGTTGAAGTCATCACGTTTTGCTTTTAGCGTTTCTGCGTGCTCTTTTGCACGAACACAGAAAGGACATGCAGGGCGACCAAAGATAACAACGAACATAATCTTATTTCTCCTAAATCTATTCTTTTTTGAAAGCGTACAAAACATAGCGGCTGAGTGCGCTTTCTTTTGTTGGAGTAACTATGCCCGATCCAGATACGGAAATAAAGCGGCAATTACCTCTTGGTTCTATAGGTGAAATCTATCGAATAAAAACTAAACGCACGTGCTTATTTTACGACTCTGAAGTATGTGAAGTGACGCATAAAAAACATACATTCTAAAGGGTTAATGATGGCAAGGTGGAATTGGTCAATTTTTTTTGTTTAAAAAAATAGCAATCTATTTTGGCTATACGCAAATAACTTCAACTCTTACATAAGTGTTAAATCAGAGGGCGAGAGGTTATTTGGGTATATTCTTTTGGGAGGGTGTGTATGTTTCAGTTTATGACTGCAACAAGGATTATATTTGGTGAAGGTGCACTTCAATCTTCATTATCCGTTATTAACCAATTTGGCTACAGTGTTTTGCTGGTTACTGGGCAGGATACCCAACGAGCCGCCCCCATTATCCAATATCTTAAAGCTCAAAATATGCGTTACCAGCACGTAGCTATCGTTGGTGAACCATACATCACGATGGTAGAAGAGACCGCAGTGCTCGGTAGAAAATTCCAACCTGATATGGTAGTTGCGATAGGTGGTGGCAGCGTCATCGATATGGGCAAAGCCTTAGCTGCCATTATTCCCAATCAAGGCAATGTTTACGATTACGTAGAAGTGGTAGGAAGAAGCGTCCCTTTAAAAGCAAAGCCTCTTCATTTTATTGCAATTCCTACGACAGCAAGCACCGGTTCAGAAGTGACCAGAAATGCTGTGCTGAAATCTGGACAAGATAAAGTGAAAGTGAGTCTTCGAAGCCCTGATATGCTCGCAGACGTTGCCATTGTAGACCCGACACTTACTTACGGGACCGACCAATACACATCTGGACGTGGCGCAATGGATGCGTTCACTCATTTAATGGAAGCGTATGTGTGTGGTGAGCCAAACCCTCTTACTGATATGGTCTGCGAAGAGGGGCTACGCCGTTTAAGCCGTTCAGTGATTGCCGCTTGTAAGCAAGATAATCATAAGGCGCGCTCTGATTTATCGTTCGCTGCATTGCTTGGTGGTATGGCGATTACTAATGCCAAATTAGGTGCCGCTCATGGGTTAGCATCGGCGTTAGGAGGCAAGTTAGACGCCCCCCATAGCGTTATTACGGCTCGCCTAGCTCCGCACGTGATGCAGGAGAACATTAACGCCGCTAAACTCGCGGGTAGGAATGATGTGATAAGTCGTTATCGCAAGCTGGCCCAATTAGTCACTGAGCGAGTAAATGCTAACGAACACGATGGAATTCTTTGGGTAAATATGGTGCTAGATAAGTTAGCGTTACCGCTACTGGCTCAATTTGGAGTATGCCAAACCTCTTTTGAGCAAGTGGCGAATGATGCGCTTAAATCAATGGCAATCAAAGGGAATCCTTTACCTCTTAATCAGGAACGTTTGATACACATATTGCAGCAAGTCTGTGATTGTAGCGGAGAGTGTGTAGCAGAGAGTGCACAACATGTCAGTTCTGTTGAAGTACTGGAATCAAGAACGGACTTATCGAGTGTCAACGACTTAGGGTGATTGCTCCCTTAGCAGCATTAAAACAAAAGGGGAGCCTTGAGCTCCCCTAGATAAAGTATTGACTAAGCTTTAGTGCTTAGTACTGGCTTAATTTGTCATAGCGACTGTCTTTCAACGCATCTTTTACGCGTTTTAGGTTCTCACGGAAACCTGTACCACGGCGAAGAGTGAAGCCAGTTGCTAGCACATCAATCACTGTCATTTGTACAACTCGGCTTGCCATTGGCATGTAAACGTCGGTATCTTCTGGAATATCGAGCGTAATGGCCAGCGAGCTTGCCTTTTCTAGAGGAGAATCCTTCGCTGTAATCGCAATAACCGTTGCGCCATTTTCACGAGCAAGGTTCGCTATTTCTACCTGACTCTTTGTTCGACCGGTATGAGAAATAAGAACCACAACATCATTATCACTGCAGTTGATACAACTCATGCGCTGCATAACAATATCTTCAAAACAAGTAATTGGAATATTAAAGCGAATAAACTTGTTTTGTGCGTCTCGGGCAACAGAAGATGATGCACCAAGGCCAAAGAATGAAATGCGCTTCGCTTGCGTTAGCAAATCGACCGCACGGTTCACTTGCATTGGATCTAGGCTATTTTTCGCGACATCTAAACACGCCATCGTCGATTCGAAAATCTTATGGGTGTACGCGTCTGGGCCATCGTCTTCTTCCACATTACGGTTAACGTAAGGGGTGCCGTTGGCTAGGCTCTGTGCCAAGTGAAGCTTAAAATCTGGAAAGCCCTTGGTGTCCAGACGACGACAGAAGCGGTTTACAGTGGGCTCACTAACGTCGGCCATTTTAGCCAGCGTTGCAATGCTTGAATGAATTGCAGTTTGTGGAGACGCCATAATTACTTCCGCAACTTTGCGCTCTGACTTACTGAAATTCTCCAGGTTTTTTTGAATTTTTTCTAATGTATTCATAGTGTTCACGAGGGTATAGAGAACAACTCGCTGGCTCTGCTAACGAAAGGAAACACGAAGATTCCGGAGTAGAGTGGGGCGTTAACGAAAACAACCAGCGCCATAGAATCAGTATAAACCTGATCTTCAATCAGTCTAAACCAATAACGGGTACTATTTAGTGAGAATTTGACAGGCCTCAAACAAAATGTTGTAAAAACTACAGAATTGGATGTGTAAACGAAGTTTTGTTGCGCTAGTCGCACGATAATGATGTTTGAGTTACATCAAAACGAAAAAAAATTTCAAATTGATGTAACTCGATCTGGCTGTTAAGACGATTGAATATCGACAACCAGCTGTTGAATTCTTTTCATCAAATTTGGTGCTTGCTTGGCGATTTCGCGTTGTTCATCAAGCACTGAGCTCAAAATTTCTTTTGTGGTCAGTGGATTTGCCAAAACCACTCTAAACACTATCGTATTCATGCGTTGCCATTGGTCTGGGTTCAGTCTTGTACGTGAAACGAACGATTTGCCCGTTTCGCGCTGACGCTTTTGAATAAACTGTGTTAACTCATTGATCAGCTCATTCAGTTGTTCTTTTTGTGAGCCTTCTGCTTGTGCTAATGCTTCACGGATGAATGGCGGCAAATAACGGTATGTGAGCAGACAAAGCTCTGGTTCAGAAACTAACTCGAAATCATCTTGCTGTTTGATTAAATCCGCAAAGTATCGAGCTTTTTCAATGCTTTGGTCAATCAGAAGCTCGTAACCTGGGCGACTTATGATGTGCATTGCGGCGTAGACCAACATCGCCATACCCGAACGTGAACCTTCTAATGTATGGCTGCCTAGGTCTTTTGAACCTTTGCGCAATATATATTGAGCGTGATGCTCTATGGATTTCATTGCGTCAGGGTCTTTGAACAGAACCATACCAGCGCCCATCGGGATGTAGAGCTGCTTATGCGCATCAATAGTTACTGAGTCTGCCATTTCCACACCTTTGAGAAGGTGACGGTGATGGTTAGACATAAGTGTTGCGCCACCCCATGCGGCATCCACATGGAAGTGACAGCCGTGAGCTTGGCAGACTTCAGCGATTTCAGGCAATGGATCAACATTACCTGTCTCTGTTGTGCCAGCCACACCAATAACAGCAATAGGCTTGATATTTTGTTTTTCGAGCTCAACAATTTTCGCTTTAAGGTCGTCGACAATAATACGGTTGTTGGCATCGGTTTTAACCGCAACCAAGCCCTCTTGGCCTAGCCCTAATACATCGGCTGCTTTCTTAAGGGAGTAGTGACCACGCTCAGACACTAGCACCGCTAAGCCATCATAGCCATAGTGCTTCATGGCTTTAAAAAGGCCTTCCTTTTCCACGCCTTTAAATGAGCCATTGGCTCTTAACGCTTTGTTACGTGCTACCCAAAGCGCAGTGATATTGGCAACGGTGCCGCCGGAACAAAATGCGCCTAATGAGTGGTTTGCACTGTGCATCCACTGATTGTAAAACGTATCATTCTGACCATATATCAAGCGATGCAGCATACCCAAAACTTGACGCTCAAGTGGCGTAAAGGCTTTGGAAGTCTCTATTTTTACCAGGTTTTGGTTTAAGGCGATCATGATCTTTGAAAGTGGCATCAAGAAATAAGGCAGTGCCGATGTCATATGACCAATGAAGCTTGGTGAAGATGTGTGAACTGAGTGCGACACCAAAGTGTCGAGTAAGTGCTCTGTATGATCTGACACGAACTCTGGCTGCTCAGGAATCTGAGCAGAAGAAAAGTCTTTTTCGATTTCGCGTAAAGGCTTTTCTTCTGCCACGATGTGTTCACGAAGAAATTGATTTAGATTTCGCGAGAGGCTCTCGTCAATTTTAGTTAACGTTGAGTCCGGACCTTCTGGGACAGTGAAGATCTTTAGCAAGCTCTCAAAGCTAACATCAGCGGTTTTTTGTTCCTTAACCATAGCAAAGAATCTTTGTAGTTATTTTGGTAATGCGAGCGGCACAATCTAAACTAAAACGGGCGCAAAGTCCCGTTTTAATTGTTGAAACCCAAGTTGTAGAAATGAAAATTTTAGGTGAAGGTTACGATATTCACATTAAAAAATTCTAGATTGAGTACGTTAAAACACTCTGATGTTATCGAATGCTAATCAACGACTAATGCGAGCAATCTTAGTCACATTTCTGCTTTTCAATCTTTTCTATTGACTGATTGTACTTATTAAGTGCGGTATCAATTTGTTGGGGATGACTAAGCAGATCAGCGAATGCTGAACGAAGCTCGTAGTTTTTTGGGTGGTTAGTTGATTGACGGTCGCTAAATGTCTGTTTTGCAACTTCACCTAACTTATCGCTTCGGGTCGCTAACTGCTTAACGTCATGTTGCTCTAGTTTTAACCATGCTTCGATTGGCTGTTCCGTCGCAACGCGGCTAGGGTCGTTCTCTAGAAAGTAGTGAACCGCTTCGCGGTTTAATTCAAAGTGATGTTTACGTCCATCCAAGAACCATTGACTAACTTCTTTCAGATCTGGATATTGGGTAACCGTCAAGTCAACAAGATCTTGATACCACTGTAGTGAGGCATCGACGTAGCCATCGTATTTGCTAGCAAGACATTGTTGATCTGCGGCAAGCGTAAAAGTTGAGCTTGTAGCGAGGAGCGCTGCAACGACAAAGCGTTTCATTCTTCTTCCTTCTGGTTGTTATCCCTTTATTAACGCAATGCACATCAGTTGATGTTTCTCCCTTCTTTCTATTTGGTCGTGACAAATCGTTGGGCTGAATGACGAAAAGAAAGAGGGGTCTTGCCAAAAAATATTGACCACTTTGACGTTAACTGGGTATTTAAATTTTTGCCGTATTGTAATGGATGTTAAAGCGAAAACCTGAGATCTAGCTAGCAAGTGATACAAAGAAAAGCATCATAACTGGTACCAATAAACTCAAAATAAAGCCGCTAACGATAGCAACAGGAACACAACGCACACCACCGGTGGTTTGAATAACGGGTAGGGTGAAGTCCATTGCTGTTGCACCGGCGTAACCAATTGCGGTGCACGGATAGCTACGAATAAAGAGAGGAATGGCAACCAGTGCGACTAGCTCTCTCATCAATTCAATCAAGAACGACGCGCCACCAAATACCGGACCAAAAGCGTCACCCATTAAAATACCTGCGAGTGAATACCAGCCAAAACCTGAAGCCATTGCGAGTGCTTGATAAAGAGGAAGATCCAAAAGCACCGCTGCAAGAACGCCACCAAGCATACACGTTGCGATGACCACGGCTGCAATGGCCATTCCTTGTTTATTTAATAGGATTTGACGCAGAGTAAGTCCACTATTGCGCAGCTGAATACCAATAAAAAATAGAAGTAGAAAGAGTATCCATTCGCTTGCTGTATCTACCCAACTCAAATCAATGGGTAACAGCAGGCCAACCACTAACCCGCCGCCAACGACCACGATAAGCTTAACAGACTCTAAAGCCATCGAAGATAACGGTAGCTTCTTTTGATTTTGATTGGTCTGGAGTGGGATAATTTTATCAATAATAGGCAGAGCCAACAGGTTGCAGGCACTTAGACACAAAAAAAACGTACTCGCATAGAGGAGAATACTTTGTAAGTTGCTGCTTAAATTATCGAGCGCCGCTAAGCTAAGACCCATCAACGACAAAATGACGTAAATAAGGTAGGACGTTGACTGATTGATCTTCTCCAATAACGAAGATCGAGATATAGGAATTAGATACCCCACCACAAGCGGAGCGAAAATAAATAGCATCCCTGAAAACATAAAGCTCAATGATTCCTTTTTGAGATAACATCAACACGCATAAATCAAATTATCTATCGGTTGAAATTAAAGACATTTCACCACACACAGCTCAGCCTTGAGCGAATCGTTTTATCACGGATAAGGTATTATCAGAAAGCGATAAATTACAAACCGCTAGCATTGAGTACAGCACGGATTTGATCATTGAAGTCAGTATCACTCATGTTACTAAGTTCATACAAGACTTCTGCACCAGTTACGTTGAATTCAACTTCATGTTCGTCAATGCGTTCATCGTGATTGCGGAACATCAATAAATGATGCGCAATTCTAGCGATGTCGAGATAACTCACTTCTGGTCGCGTTAACTCGTATTTTTCATTTGAGGATACTTCTCTGAAGTCGTTGTCAAACCCCCAACGCTCAAGTACCAGTTTACTTGTGGCAGAACAACGTGTTTGGAAGATCTGCAATGCAATATCTGGGTCTAAGTAATTGCCCCTATCTAAGTACAAGTGGTACTCATTAATTAGGCAAAATAACCCTATATCGGCTAATAGACCGACCAATAACGCCTTTTCTTGCTCTAGATGACCATAAGTGCCTGGCTCGTGGCTACGAAACGATTGAACCAACATCACCATGACGGCACCGAGCTCACGAGATATCGCTGCACTCTTCACCAAGATGGCATTGCATTCTTTAGTGAGATTAACTGAGTGTTTAAGTTGCTCGATCGCTTGTGCGGTAACAATATCACGTACACGAAGTATTCCGAGACGAGATACCGCTGTAGTTAAGTCGTTGCAGGTGATATTTCTGCGATTGAAAATCACAGAGTTAGCGACTCGTAAAACGACCGCTGCTAATCCGGGATCTTCCAATAAACAGGTAGCAACATCGGCAATCGTGGTGTGTTCTTCGACACATAACTGCTGAATTTTAAGCACGACATCAGGAATAGGAGGTAACGAAATCTTACCCGTGGCGATGGACTGTTCTACCAGCTGAGCAAACTCGGATTCCAGTGCGTTTATAAGCTTATCTTTATTATTTGGCAGCCAAAAAAATGATAAATGTTCCATTGTGACGCTGTACTTGAGATCTTTCGTACAGTGTACCCTTACAGCGTATTCTTTATCAATTAAATGCGTATTATGTGCCCGTAATTGCCAGCGAGATCATAATGATGGCGCGTTTTAGGCATGCTATGCGTCAAAAAAATATCACCACACGAACAATAAATGTGAAACTAATCACGTATGCAGAATTTATACTTTTTTATATGTGACCTATGTCCTAACTTATTTTTCAACGTTAAGTATGATTAAGCAAGTTGGTGAGCACAACTCACAAAAATATCGCCAACAAATCGACATTTATAATTCGCTATAAGCTGCTGTTTATCTGGTGACATCGCTAATCGGGGTAATTTATTCAGATTAAAGAGGTCAATGGACATGACAGACCAAGCTTTTTTTAAATATGTACGCACCTTCAGTGAGTACCAAAAACGTTCTATGTTCGGTGGTATTGGTTTATTCACCGATGATGCTATGTTTGCGCTTGTCAGCAATGATTGCTGCTACTTACGTGGTGGTAATGGGCTAGATGAAGTGTTTACTCAACTGAGCTGTGAGAAGTATAAGCACGTCAAAAAACAGACGACGGCAACCGTAAATTATTATGATGTAACCGATTTATTCGAATCCGGATATGTAGGGCTTGATGAACTGGTACAGAAATCAATTGAATACTCAATTAAGGAACGGAAATATCAAAAGTCCTCTGCCAGTAGACGCTTAAGAGACTTACCCAACATGCAACTAACCCTTGAACGTATGGTCAAGAAAGCCGGTGTTGATGACGTAGAAACCTTTTTAGAACTTGGACCTGTAAAAGTCTTCAACAAAGTTAAAACGGCTTACGGTAATGATGTTGATGTAAAGCTACTGTGGAAATTTGCTGGTGCAACTGATGGCGTACATTGGAAACTGATCCAAGAGCCGCGTAAAAAACAGTTATTGGCACTGTGTGACTAAGCGAAGCTGATCGCACAATGATTGACTCGTTTCGATGGAGTTAGCGGGTCGTAAAGGCAAGTGTGAAAAGCGGAAAAAGGACGTTGAAGTTTTTTACCACTTCATTGAGTTAGTCATTAAATTAGACAAAAAACCGAGGCAGAGACCTCGGTTTTTGTTTTTTTAATTTGCTCTTTTCTTACAGCACAAATCTTAAAACTTAAAACGCGTAGTAAACATTACCTGATCACCGTAAAAATCGTTGATACGTGCTTCAGCACCCAAAGAGAAAAGCTCTGTTGAGTGGAATCGAGCGTAGGCAGAGCCAGTCCAATCGTCATCGTTATCGATAGAAACGTAGCCGACTTTGCCGCCTACTTCTAATTGAGGGCCCAACCATTGGCGAACACCTAAGTTCAGCTCCATACCAACATCTGTGCTGCTCTCGTTCGAAGGTTGCACAACGCGCATTAGCATTTCACCAGTAAGATCTGCCCAGTTGTTTAGCGGAGAATGGAAGCCAAAGCCTGCAGCTGAGTCAAAATCACTTTCAAACTCAGAGTCAATACGAGCAATAACATGCGCGTTCGGGTGAATTGATTTGCTGAATCCAGCACCAAATGTCACAGGACTTGCGCCAATACGTGCTTCGAAATAGTCGTAGCTAAAGTTGCTCATAGTTGCTGGCGCATTGCGATCGTTTGCAGCTAGGGCATGGCTTGATGCCACTAGTAAGGCAGCGGCTAATAGTGTTTTACGCATAACTAACGATAAACCTTGTTCATTATTTCCATGGATTCAAGCAACCACTTGAACCGTAATCTGATTTGTCCGACATCATAATAAAAAGGAAGGTCGACGACCAACAAAAATGTGTCGATGTTTTGTCAATTAACTTAATAGTTCCTTGGTTTAAGCAAAAACTACGCCATATACGTAGTGTCCGAGAATTTCACTCGGACAAGTAACGATGTTTTTCTAACCTCATTCGACTATGCGAGGTTAGGTGGTGCAATGAGCATCGTTGAGTTCAAGTTAGAACCAAACACTTTATTACTCGCCAAAGCTTGCTCTTCTTTCTGCCATGGCGTTGAGGATTGCCTCAGAATCAAGGATTTGAGTCCAGGATAGCAGGTTATCATCATTCTCAATCACAAACGCGGTAAGCTGAGACACGATTGCTTTTCTCAATGCTTCGCCTTTCCAAGGTTTGGCAATGTAATAATCGAGACTCGCGTTATTTACGGCTTCTACGGTGTCTTCCAAACCAGCTTGTCCTGTGAGTAAAACTTTGCGCGCTGCTTTTGTGTCACCATTTTGACTGAGTTCGATTAAGAAGCTGATCCCAGTTTGTTCCGGCATAATGTGGTCACATAAAATGAGCGCAAGCTGAACTTCTTCTTCCGCCATCTCCTCAATCACCTGCCGAGCTTCAGTCACCGATTCCGCTCCTTCGACGACAAAGTTCTCCTCGAAGGGAGCAAGATCTTGGAGCACGCTATCCAAGACTTCTCGTTCGTCATCGACACATAAAATTAGATACTTGGTCATGTTTCATCTCCTTTTTCGATGACTGGTAACCAGACGGTCATTCGTGTGAACTGGCCGATCTCTGATTCGACGTCAATCCACCCTCTGTGTGCGGTTACGATTTGCTGGCAGATGGACAGCCCGATGCCTAAGCCAAAGTTACCTTCTTTTTTTGTGGTGAAGTTCAGCTCGAAAATGGCGTCTCTTTGCGACTCAGGAATGCCACATCCATTATCTTCAAATGAGATAACGGCATAATGTGTATGCTCTTTTTCTACAAGGCGTGTTTGTATGTTTAACACACCTTTCTCAGGAAATGCGTCAATGGCGTTAGAGACCAAGTTCGTCCACACCTGTTGGAGTGCGATCGGTTGACAAAGGATGGAAGGCAAGTTTGCATAGTCGGTTGAAACTTGGTGCATTTTTAATTTGTTCTCGAAAATCACCAAGGTGTCTTCAATACCTTCATGAATATCAGCATAGTGCAGGGTTTCATCATCTGACCGAGCATATCCTTTCAGGCTTTTTACCATATCAGCAATTCGTGCTGCACAGACATTAATTGAGCGAAGTGTAGAACCTGCTTTGTGGTATTGCTCAAGTGTATTGAGGGCATGATAAGACGCTTGCTGCTTTCTCGTTAGTTGGGTAAGTAGCTCTTGATCGGACTCTAATCCAAGGCTCACCACTTTTTTTGCCAATGCTCGGTCTGGAAGAGTATGGCTAAGCGCTTTTACGCGTGATCTGAGCTCAGCGGTTGAAGCGGGTTTTGAGGTTTGCGCTTTGCTCAGTAATTCAATGCCTTTGCTTTGTATATCGGAACTGGGCGCATCGTTAAGTAATCGTTCTAGCGTATGCGTTAAATTCTCTACGCCCCTTAATATCGCGGCTACTGGATTGTTTAGTTCGTGTGCCACTCCCGCAACCAATTGGCCAAGCATCGCCATTTTTTCTCTTTCAATGAGCTGCTGGTGGGCTGATTCTAAAGATTCGAGCGTTTTTTGAAGTTGCAGTTTGGTGTTGATGCTTCTTTGCAATCGGCGGTTGAAGTGGCGTAAGAGCAAGTTTGTAAAAAGAGGCAGTAAGTTTGAGTCGCTTTGCATCACTTTATTGAATACGTTGCGATCGAGTTTGATAACTTCTGTTTTGGTTAGTGTCAGAGCTGTCGAGAAAGAACATTCCCCAGTAACAAACGACATGCCTCCGACAATATTCCCTTTGTTATGGCGTACAACCTCTCGCTGCATGCCTTGCTCATCGCGCTTGTACAGAGCCACTTCACCTTCGGTGATAAACCACAAAAAGCTATTTGGCTCGCCTTCCACGGTTAACAAGTGTTCAGGTGAGTATGTACGGCACGCTCTTGTTTCGTCATTATCTTTGAAAAATTGTTGGAGAGCGGAGATCACTTGCTCGGCTAACTCGGCATCAGACATCGAGTGGTAGTCGTGTAAGAATCCGGCTTGATAATGGCTCATCTGGTTATTGATGTGCGCTCGCAACAAGCTGTGATGATCCAATATCTGACTGTAACTTAGCAGGTCTTCTTTGCCATTTCGCAAGATAAATTGGGTCAGCTCTTTTTGCACTGTGTTAAATAAGACGTGATCTGGCAAAGGTTTAGTGAGGCAGTGGTCGAGCCTGCCCTCATTAACGGCAGTGAGAATTGCCTCTATATCAGACGAGCAGCTAATAAGAATTTTTCTTGCTTGCTCGGTATGTGGCATCCGGTCTAAACCAATAAGAAAATCCACGCCGTTAAAATGAGCGTGATGGCTCGCTATAACTAAAGCAACAGTCTGTTCTCTTTCTTCTAGATACTCTAAAGCGCTTTGAGCCTCTTCTATCGATTCGACAGAAAAAATATCAAACTTACTTGAGAAGGCAGACAGCTCCAATCGAAACTGTTCAGCACTGATTGGGTTGTTGTCGAGACACAACACAGCATAACGATTCACAGATGTTTTAGCTCCGGTTAAAACTTCGCCACGCAAACTTTAACAATAAAAGGACATGATGAGTGGGAGCCAAGTATGATTCCTGATTAATGGACTAGAATAAGCATCAATAGTCTGATTTGTCTCAATGTTTTCTCCGCAGGTGGTTTGGGGTAGACTGACCGAAAATATCTAATAAGTGACGTTATGCAAAATCTTAAAAAAATCGGCGCCATTGGTGGTGCTATCTCATTAGCACTGTGTTGGCCATTGGCTGTCGGACAAATTGGTCAGTCCATCATTGAAGATGGTATTACCAATATGAATGATGAAATGATTAAAGGCGAAGTGGTCGAGTATCAGCGTGGCTATTTGTCTTCAGTCGTGCTGACTCGTTATTCAGTTGTTGATCCTGAGCTTAAAACGCAGCTAGAGCGTGATGGTATGCCAACGACGTTTGACGTAACCAGTGATGTTAGCCACGGTCTAACAAGCCTAACAGCTGATTCAAAATTGGTGGACAATGACTTTTTGCCTCTCACGATGCATAGCCAAACTCAACTAAATGGCAATACAGCATTTATCCTCGACCTAGACAGTTGGCATTATCGTAACGAAGCGCAAGGTGTTTCTGTTTCTACAAGCCCTGCAAAAGTAACAGGTGATGTGACGGTATTGGGTGATCTCAATTACCAAGTTTCCGTTCCTTCTGTTCAAGTGGATTTTGAAAACGGTGAAGAGCTTCATCTGAATGCATTGACAGGGCAAGGTAAAGGAAAGCAAGCAAAAGGCTACTGGTTAGGCGAGCAATCTTTCTCTCTAGAGAAGCTAGATGTGGTTGATGCGAACTTAACGCCTGTCTTTTTGATTGAAAATGCGAGCTACCGTGGTAACACTACGATGAGTGAGTCTGGTGATAAGCTGAACAGTCAATTAAACCTAGATGCTAAGAAACTACGTTTAACTGATGGGACGGATGTCGATAACTTTAAGTTGGATTTCTCAATTGCAGATGTGGATAGCCAGTCTTTTGATCAAATTATGTCTATCTATCAAAGCTCTCCTATGATAGATGAGCAGGAAATTGCGAATTTATTGCCGCATGTCGATACGCTGTTTAGCAAAGGTTTTGATTTATCCGTGAACGAGCTTTCACTCGCGTTCGGTGACGGCAAGTTCCACAATGAGTGGCAACTATCCATCCCTGAAGGTACTGAGCATATTACTCAAGATCCAATGAAGTTGGTGACGGCCACTACTGGTGAACTTAGCACTTACTTCTCCGATGAATTAGTAACGCATTACCCATTTATTCAAGAAGGGATTGATGAGCTCCTTATTATGGAGTTGATCGAAAAAGTAGAGGGCGGTTATCAATTAAAAGCAGAAATTGGTGAAGGCAAATTGAAGTTCGAAAATGGGCATGAGTTCCCATTGGTGGCTCTACTTATGCCTGCTTTGATGCAACAACAGTAATTCGTGTTGTTGCGAATTTGTTCCAATTCAACGCTTAGTCTTTAAAAAGAGGTCGTAAGACCTCTTTTCTTGTTTTTATCACTGCGAAAACGTGATATTAATTTCGTAATATTTACATAGCAGGAGCAATGAGCATCATGGAACAAAATACGGACAACGTATTTAACTTCAGTGCAGGGCCAGCAGGTCTGCCTAAAGCAGTTATGCAGCAAGCACAACAGGAACTAATCGATTGGCAAGGCCTTGGTACTTCGGTCATGGAAATCAGCCACCGAAGCAAAGAGTTCATCAAAGTTGCAGAAGAAGCCGAGCAGGATTTACGTGATCTTCTGAATATTCCGGACAACTATAAAGTGCTGTTCTGCCAAGGTGGTGCTCGTGCTCAGTTTGCTGCTGTTCCTCTAAACTTACTTGGTGATGCCGATACGGCAACTTACATCGATGGTGGTTATTGGGCTGAAAGCGCGGTAGCTGAAGCGAAAAAATACTGCGAACCAGACGTGTTTGATGCAAAAACAGAAATCAACGGGAAAGTCGCGGTTCTACCTGCAAGTGAATGGAAAATTGCTCCAGAAGCGGCTTACGTTCACTTCTGTCCAAATGAGACCATTGATGGTATTGAGATTAACGATCTTCCTATCACCGACAAACCGATTGTTGCTGACATGTCTTCGACAATTCTTTCTCGTGAAATTGATGTGTCGAAATACGGTGTGATTTACGCGGGCGCTCAGAAAAATATTGGTCCTTCCGGCATTGCTATTGCTATCGTGCGCGATGATTTATTAGGTATGGCGAAGCAGGTACTACCAAGTATTTTGGATTACACTGTTTTGGCAGAAAAAGAATCAATGTTCAACACGCCACCAACCTTTGCATGGTACCTGTCTGGTCTTGTTTTCAAATGGCTGAAGGCACAGGGCGGAGTAAAAGCGATTGAGCAAGTGAACCGCGCTAAAGCCGCGCTACTGTATGATTACATCGATCAGTCTGATTTCTACCGTAATGGCGTGCACTCAGCGAACCGTTCTTTGATGAACGTTCCATTTCAACTTGCTAAGCCTGAACTGGATGCAACCTTCCTTGAGTTAGCAGACTCTAAAGGGCTGAAAGCGCTAAAAGGTCACCGAGCAGTTGGTGGTATGCGAGCATCCATTTATAACGCAATGCCGCTAGAAGGTGTTCAAGCGTTAGTAGACTTCATGCAAGAGTTTGAGAAAAACTACGCGTAAGCTCAAACTGATAGTTGTTCTCCAAAGCGTCGCTATTGCGGCGCTTTTGTTTATTTCAACTCACATCATTCCAGAAAGGTAAAATGACCAAGGCAAATATTGAAGTGCTGACTAAGCAGTTCCCACTCTTGGCTGCACTTATTGATCTTGAAGAGGTTTGTTGGTTCAACCCCCATATCACTTCCTTGGAGGAAGGTTTACCTCATGTCGGGTTAGATGAAAAAGATATTCAAGCGGCGAGTGAACGGCTAGCACGATTTGCGCCTTATTTGATGAAAGCGTTTCCCGAAACGGAAACGTCGCGTGGCATTATTGAGTCCCCAGTGGTGGATATTCCCAATATGAAAGTGCGTTTGGAGCAGCAATACGACACGCCAATATTGGGCCGTTTAATGCTCAAAAAAGACAGTCATTTGCCAATTTCTGGTTCGATCAAAGCGAGAGGTGGTATTTATGAAGTGCTCACTCATGCAGAAAAGTTGGCGTTTGAAGCCGGCTTGCTCTATGAACGCGATGATTACAGCAAATTGTTCAGCAATGAGTTTCGGCAGTTTTTTAAGCCGTACAGTATTGCGGTTGGCTCAACCGGCAATCTTGGTATGTCCATCGGCATCATGAGTGCGAAGCTGGGTTTTTCAGTTTCAGTCCACATGTCTGCGGATGCGCGGGAATGGAAGAAAAATAAGCTCCGGTCACATGGTGTTAATGTCGTAGAGCACCAGGAAGATTATGGTATTGCTGTCGCGCAAGGTCGTAAAGAGGCAGAAAAAGATCCCAGCTGTTTCTTTATCGATGATGAAAACTCACGGACGCTGTTTCTAGGTTACTCTGTTGCGGGTGAGCGTCTTAAGCAGCAATTTGATGACTTGGGAATCGTGGTTGATGAGCATCATCCATTGTTTGTTTATCTTCCTTGTGGTGTTGGCGGTGGACCTGGTGGGGTGGCATTTGGCTTGAAGGTAGCATTTGGCGAGCATGTTCACTGTATTTTCGCAGAGCCAACGCACTCACCGTGCATGCTGTTGGGCGTGCATACAGGCTTGCATGACGATATTTCGGTGCAAGATTTGGGTATCGATAACATTACCGCCGCTGATGGTTTGGCAGTAGGTCGTGCCTCGGGATTTGTCGGAAGAGCGATGGAAAGGCTACTTGATGGTTTTTACACCATTGATGACGCTCGTATGTATCACCACTTGGGTGAGTTAAGTGAACTGGAAGGTATTAATCTAGAGCCTTCTGCATTAGCCGGTATGATTGGGGCAGTGCACGTCTCGAATAACCATGCTTATCAGTCTCGAATGAAATTTGACGAAGAAAAACTCAAAAACGCAACACATCTTGTTTGGGCAACAGGTGGGGGCATGGTTCCGGAAGATGAAATGGCGGCTTATCTCAAAAAATCTGGTCGGTAAATCAGCACTGTATACGTGCTTAATTAGGTAACTAATAATACAGGAATAACAAAAGGGCTCATCGTTTGATGAGCCCTTCTCGTCACTGAAAATCGAATTATAGAGATTGTAATAGCTGGTAGTAACGACCTTTTTGAGCGAGTAGCGTTGGATGGTCGCCTTGTTCGATGATCTCACCTTGTTCCATCAAACAGATGCTATCCATACTTTCTAGCTCTATCAGTCGGTGTGTAATGAATACTACTGTCTTATTAGCAAAGTGTTCATTGAAAAGCGCCATCACTTTTTGTTCCGTACGCTTATCGAGGCCTTCAGTCGGTTCATCTAAGAGTAGGATTGGGGCATCACGTAGCAATGCTCGAGCAATACCGATTCGACGTTTCTCACCACCAGATAACTGACGACCGCCGTCGCCTAACCAAGCGTCTAACCCCGGCTCTTCAAGAAGTCCGCCAAGTTCGACTTTTTGTAAAATAGTAGACAGTTGCTCATCACTTGCATCCGGAGCGGCCATGAGTAAGTTGTCACGTAGTGTCCCGTTTAGTACATCTACGCGTTGACTGACCACAGTCATTGCTGCTCGCAGGTCCGACTCGCTCCAATCTTGCAGTTTTGTACCACCGATTCGAACTTCACCTTGGTTAACATCCCAGTAGCGGCAAAGAAGCTGAATCAGTGTTGATTTACCTGAACCTGTTTGACCTACAATTGCAGTTTTAGTGCCCAACGGTAGTGAGAGTGACAAGTCTTTCAGCACCTTTTGCTGACCGTCAGGGTAAGTAAAATCTATGTTGTCGAATTCAATGTCTAACGTTGTGTCTTTATGTTTCGACTGCTCAGGGAAGACAACGTCAGGTTCAGCCAAAATTACTTCATTTAAACGACGAGCAGAAGTCAACGTTTGACCGAGATACTGGAATGCGCCCGCGATAGGCATCAGAATCTCAAAGCTCGCCATGGTTGCAAACGCAAACAGCGCAATCCAAGGATCAGGAGCACGACCACCTACGCCGTCTGCAGCAAACCAAAGCATCACAACCAGTGTAATGCCGTTCACCAGCATAAGCAGGCCTGAAGCCATGCCCGTTAAATTCGCGTTCACAAACTGGTTAGACAGCAACTGCTTCTGCTTCTCTAGAATGAGATTACGATAACGTTCTTCTGCTCCAAAGATACTCAGTTCGCTGTAGCCTTGAAGCCAGTCCAGTGTCGCCACTCGCAATTGCGCTTTATGATGAGTGAGATTCTCGCCATTGTTTTTACCCAGTTTATAGAACAGCACCGGCCATACAAACAACATGACGGTAAGAATCGAACCAAGCAGTAAGGCGAGATGCCAATCAAAGAACGCCAGGACAGCCGTTAAACTCAATATGCCAAAAATACCAATCACGACAGGGCTGATAAGTCGAAGGTAAACGTGATCCATCGCATCTACGTCCGCTACTAGGCGGTTGAGCAGATCGGCATCACGCATCGTAGAAACACGACCCGGAATCAGTGGTGCAAGTTTCTTAAAGAAGAAGATACGTAGATCGGTAAGCAGCTTGAACGTTGCATTGTGGCTAACGACACGTTCTCCCCATCGACCTGCGGTTCGAGCCATTGCAGCGCCGCGTACCCCGGCACCTGGTAACATGTAGTTGAAGGTCTCACGAGCAACCGTCAAGCCTGCCACCGCTGCGGCTGAAATAAACCAACCTGATAGCGTTAATAAGCCAATAGATGCCGCTAAGGTCAGAAATGCCAGTAGCATACCTAGCGAAAGACCAAACCAGTGTTTCTTATAGAGTTTTAGATAAGGGAGTAAATCACGCATCTAAGTTCCCCTTGTCTGTTTCACGTTGTGCGAGGTTCGCTTCCAACATGTCTTTAAATAAGCCATCTTCTGTCGACAGTGTGGCGTAATCACCACGTTGAACAATCTGGCCGTCCTGCATAACAAGAATTTGCGATACGTTTTGTAAAGGCGCAAGTTGGTGAGTAATCATCAAATTTGTTGTGGCATGCGCATACTTGTTAATGCCTTCCATCACGAGTTTTTCACTGCGAGCATCTAAGCTTGCGGTTGGTTCATCTAATAACCAAAAACGACCATTTTGTAGCATGGCGCGAGCCAGTGCTAAACGCTGCGCTTGGCCGACAGATAAACCACCAGAACGATCAGATATCGGATAATCCAACCCATGCATTTCAACAAATTCAGCAGCGTGAGAGTCATTCAACACAGAATGTACGTCTGCATCCTGAATATTGTGCTTACCTAGTGTGATGTTATCTCGAATGCTACCGTGTAATAGCATCGGGTTTTGACCAATCCAGCTTACTGCCTCTCGCCATGTGGCTAGATCCAGTTGCGACAATTCACAACCATTAATCTTCAAGCTACCTTGATAAGGCATGAAACCGAGGATGGTGTTTACCAAGCTTGTTTTACCTGCGCCACTTGGTCCAACTAAAGCCGTACTTTTGTTGGCTTCAAGAGAGAAGGATAGGGGACCTGCGAGCTGCTTACCTTCCGGACTAAAAATGGTTAACTGGTTCGCTTCAATATGGATAGGGCTGTTTTTATCTAACGCTTGGGTACCATCTTTGATTTGATCGACTTCCAAATCCAGAAACTCGACAATGCTTTCTGCTGCGCCAACCGCTTGCTGTTTCGCATGATAGAACGTGCCCAAATCACGTAATGGCTGATAAAACTCTGGCGCAAGAATCAGAATGAACAAACCAGCAAAGAGCGTAACACCTGTGCCGTAGTAGCCGAAGTCCAGCTCCCCGATATAACTAAAGCCAAAGTAGACAGCGGTAATTGCGATAGAAATGGAAGTGAAAAACTCTAACACCGCAGAAGACAGAAACGCGATTTTCAGAACGTCCATGGTACGAGTACGAAAGACTTCTGAAGCACCCTTTAGCGTCTCAGTTTCAGATTTTGTTCTATCGAATAAGCGAATGGTTGTCATTGCTTGCAAGCGGTCATAAAAGTGACCCGACAAACGCTGCATCGCTTTAAAGTTTTTACGGTTTGCTTCTGCGGCTTTCATCCCAACCAGTGCCATGAAAATAGGCACCAGTGGTGCAGTGACCAGGAAGATCAAGCCTGCTGCCCAGTTTACTGGGAATACGACAACCAAAATGATGAAAGGCACTAGTACCGATAATGACATTTGAGGCAAGTAGCGTGAGAAGAAATCTTGCATATCTTCTACCTGCTCTAAGATGAGCGTTGCCCAACTGCCAGCAGGTTTGCCTTTGATGTAAGCTGGCCCAAGTTTATGAACTTTATCTAAAATGAGTTGGCGAATATAAACTCGAATTTGCTCCCCGCAACGGTAACCGGCAAGCTCTCGACCCCAGGTACAAGCAGCTCGACCGATAACCGTGCCACCGAGCCCAACAAAATGCCAAATGAGGTCGGCTTTGTCGACTTGGTCAATGATTAACTGGTGCAGAATGGAGGCGAGCAGGGCTGCTTGAGCCAATAAAAACACGCTTGAAAGTACGCCTAGGCCTATCGCAATCATAAGCCAGCGCTTGGCTAACTTACTTTGTTGCTTCAGCCACTTATTCAAGCTGCTTTGCTTTTTCTTATCCATCGTGAAGGCTTAATGATAATTGTTTTAATGAGGCGGTAGTATACAAAAGAAAACCCAGCGGGAATACCGCTGGGCTTTAAGGATATGACACAAATGTGAAAAGTTATTTGTCACCAAGTGAGTCTAAGAAACGTTCAGCATCTAATGCAGCCATACAACCTGTACCTGCAGAGGTGATCGCTTGACGGTAGTTGTGGTCCATTACGTCGCCAGCTGCAAATACACCTTCGATACTAGTTTGTGTTGCGTTGCCTTCAAGACCTGATTGAACGATGATGTAGCCATCTTTCATGTCTACTTGGCCTTCAAAGATTTGTGTGTTTGGCTGGTGGCCAATTGCGATGAATGCACCCATTACATCGATATCTTCTGTCGCACCGCTGTTCACGTCTTTAATGCGGACGCCCGTTACGCCCATATCGTCACCCAGTACTTCATCGAGAGTACGATCGGTATGAAGAACGATATTACCGCTTTCAACTTTATCCATCAGACGTTTCACAAGGATCTTCTCTGCGCGGAATGAATCGCGACGGTGGATCAGGTGAACTTCTGACGCAATGTTAGATAGGTATAGCGCTTCTTCAACAGCCGTGTTACCACCGCCCACAACTGCAACTTTCTGATTACGGTAGAAGAAACCGTCACAGGTTGCACAAGCAGAAACGCCGCGACCTTTAAATGCTTCTTCAGACTCAAGGCCAAGGTATTTTGCTGATGCGCCGGTAGATATGATTAAGGCATCACAAGTGTACTCACCTGAGTCGCCTTTTAAACGAAATGGGCGTTGTGATAGCTCTACTTCATTGATGTGATCAAATACGATTTCAGTTTCGAAACGCTCGGCGTGTTCTTTCATGCGATCCATCAATGCTGGACCTGTCAGTCCCTCAGCATCGCCTGGCCAGTTTTCAACTTCAGTTGTGGTGGTTAGCTGACCACCTTGTTGCATTCCCGTCACAAGCACAGGGTTTAAGTTTGCACGCGCTGCGTAGACGGCAGCTGTGTATCCTGCAGGACCAGAACCAAGAATTAATAATTTACAGTGTTTTACGTCGCTCATTATGGCTCCAAAAAGGGCGTAACATTTCCCTCGATTGTATGGAAATTCTTAGTGCTTTAAAAGCATAAACAACGATTGTGATCGAATAATTGGTTATAGATTAGAACCCACTAAATATTGATAGAGAACGTTGACTTCTAGCATAAAATTCTATTCGTAGTAGAGAAGTCTAGTTTCAAATATTGCCAAAGCGTAAAACTGAAACATGGCTCTGTTTTTGTGGCTTTATTTGGTTTGTTATGTCGTTTTTGTCATTTTGTTGAAGCTATCAACGTTAAAAGCTGGCAATTGCAGAATATTTGCGTAACCTAGTGTGTAAATTAAATGTTAATTAATGTGCCTCATTAAAGGAGCAAATGATGTTACATTCACGTGAGAATACTCTACATTTAACACAGCTCAGCATGGCAGCAATTGAGCAGCTTTCCCCATCGTTTGAAGAACTGCCTCGTACCGAACATGCAGATGGTCAGTATCGACTACGACGTTATTCTGTGGTTGGTTTTGATAACGGCAAAGTCATCGACTTAAATAAAAATAGCTTTGTTCAATCCTCTGATATCAACCGATTTCAAGGTGATGTAGTAAGACAATTCGAGCCAATTGAGAAGGATATTCTTACCAGCGATGGCTTTCGAGAAATGTGTGAATTGTTTGTCAATGCGAATCATCTGCCAAACGGTCAAGAAATAGAAATTCACCAAATCCGTATCAGGGCACTGGAAGAAGAAACCCAAGTAGCACCTGAAGGTGTGCACCAAGACGGTTTTGATCACATTGCAATGGTTGGTGTGGGACGCCATAACATCATCGGTGGCGACATCATGCTGTACAGCAGCCATAACCAAGCCCCATTTTTCCGTAAAGTGCTAGAAACCGGAGAGGTCGCAATCTTGGCTGATAGCAAGCTGTGGCATAACGCGTGCCCAATCCGCTCTGTTATTGATGACGAAGCGGGCCATATGGATGTATTTGTACTCACGGCTACGGATAAGCGTAATGAACTTCAATCTTAATCAGATCAGAGAGCAATTTCCGGCGTTGGCTCAATACCACAACGACAAGCCCGTGACGTTTTTTGATGGTCCAGGTGGCTCACAAGTGCCTCAATCAGTACTAGACAGCATGGTAGGGTATTTAGGTCGTTTCAACGCTAACTTAGGCGGGCATTATTTTTCTAGCCAAGTGACCGTTGACGTAATGCAAAATGCGCGTGAGTCGGCTCAGGCTCTACTTAATGCACCTTCATCTGGCAATATTGTCTTCGGTGCCAATATGACCTCGCTAACCTTTCAGCTTAGTCGCGCGATTAGTCGAGATTGGCAAGCAGGAGATGAGATCATTGTTTCCGCTTTGGATCACTATTCAAATGTATCCAGCTGGCAGCAAGCGGCAGAAGATAAAGGCGTTACGGTTCATCAAGTTCGTATCAACGAAGAAGATTGTACGCTGGATATGGAGCATTTAAGCCGCCTTCTTTCTGATAAAACTCGCCTTGTCGCTGTGACTTATGCATCGAACACGACGGGCTCTATTGTGGATGTACAGCAAGTAGTCAGCATGGCGCGCAATGTTGGGGCACAAGTTTATGTGGATGCCGTCCATTATGCGCCTCATCATTTGGTTGATGTTCAAGCGTTAGGTTGTGACTTTTTAGCTTGCTCAGCTTACAAGTTTTTCGGACCGCACGTTGGTATTGCTTACATAGCCGATCAGTGGCTCCACAGTATTCGCCCTTACAAAGTCGAGCCTGCCACTAATATAGGCCCTGGTCGATTTGAAACAGGAACGCAAAGTTTTGAAGGTCTTGCTGGTGTCGTTTCTGCGGTTGAGTATCTGGCTCAATTTGGTGAAGTCGGTTTACCTCTTCGCCAACGATTGGAGCAAAGCTACCAACTGTATGAACAACATGAGCAGCGCTTGAGTGAGCGTTTCTTGCAGCGTTTGAATGCATTAGATGGTGTCAATCTATTCGGTATCGCAAAGGAAGATAGCCAACTCCGCACGCCAACTTTTGCGCTAACGTTTGACCGATATTCTCCAGAGTTCATCGCGAAAACACTGGGTGAACATAACATTTGTGTATGGAATGGTCACTTTTATGCGTTGGGCTTAGTTCGTCAACTTGGTTTAGAAGAATCGGGTGGTGTAGTGCGAATTGGTTGTATGCATTACAACACAATAGAAGAAGTCGATATGTTATTCGATGTGCTAGAAAGCATCCTTGACGCATAACTAACGATTTCTTCCTAATAGAAAAACAAAAGCTCGAGTCAAACTCGAGCTTTTTTCATTTTTATTTGAATCAACGCGTTCTGCAAGCGATTACTCACTAACTTCAACTTCATAGGAAGTGAATTTTCTTACATTAATAACGCCGGTATCAAAGATGAGGTATTGACCTTTGATGCCTTGCAAAGTGCCAGTAACAACCGGGTTTTTATCGAAGTTATGCGAAGTGATCTTCGTTGGGTGCTGTTGTACCGGGTAGCTAAGGTCGGTAATGCTTTCGTTTAATACTTCAATGGCATCTTCGCCGAATTGCTGTTTTATCTCGGCAATTTTCTCTTCGACTAAAGGCAATAGCTCAGCAAAACGGTCCTGCAATGCCATAGGTTCACCGTCACCTTTTAGCAGTGTGCGCCAATTGGTCTTGTCTGCGATATGTTTCGCCAGTTCAACTTCAATTAAACCGGAGATATGGCGAGTTTTTACTTTAAAAATTGGCAAGCCCTGAGTCGCGCCTTGGTCAATCCAACGAGTCGGGATTTGAGTATGACGAGTAATACCAACTTTTAAGCTGGATGTGTTGGACAGGTAGACAAAGTGATCCACCATGCAATTCTCTTCACCCCATTGTGGTTCGCGACAAGTCCCTTGATCGTAGTGGCAGGTCTCTGGCTTCATGATACACATGTCGCAGCTTGCTAGCTTTTTCATGCATACAAAACAGTGGCCTTGCGAATAACTCTTTTTCGTTTTCTTTCCACATGAGCAACAAAAAATATTGCCAGTGTGAGTCAGTGTGAGCGTTTTACCCAGAAAAGGAGTTAAGTCGATTTCTTCCTCACCGACAGGAAGACGGTAGTTGACGGCACCGTCCAGAGAAGCACGCATTTTGTTTAGCGTGCCAGTTGCAATTAATGACATGACATTACTCATTATTGTGTTTTTGCACAGTATATACTGAAGTGGAGAAGAGATGCAGGGTTGACAGGAGCTTTAAAGTAAATGTCTTGCACTAAATTATTATGCATCGTGTTTTATTTTCTAAAAATTATGGCTGTGAAATGCTTCGCAAATAGAAGTTGGGCTGCACTTTTTAGAAATTTTAAAACGTGATAACGGTTCAAAATCCGCTACCATGTGTCAAAACTAAGAATTGAATGAAAAAGCGATTTTATTTCTTGATAAATCACCTTGATTTCATTTTTGAAATTATTGAACCCCACGTATTGTATAATCTCAGCAGGTCACTTGCCCATGAAGTGGATCCATAACTTTATCTTTGCTCTTTCTATTTGCACTATCAGTTTGGTTGCCCTTTATAGTGTGCTTGGCGATACGCGAAAGCTGACCATTACACCTGAGCATTTCAATATCTATGCAACTAAAGATGCCAGTGAAGGAGGTGTGAGTGAGGCAGATATCACATACGATCGGCAAAGCCTAGTCCTTAGCTGTGAACTAAAGCAGAGCTCGTATGCTTGGCCTTACTGCGGAATCTCGGTTTATACCGATTCAGCAACGCCAACACAGGGTATTGACCTTTCCAACTACCATACGATTCGATTGAAGGTGCGATATGAAGAGGCAGGAATAGGGGCTAACCCTAGCCACGACCTACGTTTGTATCTTCGCAATTATAATTCTGAGTATTCTAAGCCGGACGACGAGTACACCATTAAATATAATGGCATGCAGTTTTCTCCGTCGGGTTCGAGCGATATTGTCGAAATTCCGATTAAAAATCTTCAGGTGATGACCTGGTGGTTAGCAGATAACGGAGTCGCGATTGAGCACTCTGCACCTGAATTTTCAAACATCACACGTATTGATATTGCAACTGGGTCTGGTGCGGCACTTGGTAAACATAGAATTGTGATTGATAAAATTGAGTTTGAAGGCGCTTACCTTGCGCAAGAAACATTGTTGTATGCATTATTACTCTCTTGGATGGCGCTTGGACTGGCTTTTTCACTGCATGAGTTACGAAAAAATAGAGTGGCTTATGAAAAAGCGCAAAAGCGTCACCGTCATTTGGAAAAGGTGAATGATACTTTGCGAGCTCAAAACTATGAGTTTGCAGAGCTAGCGCATCGAGATGCTTTGACGGGCGCGATGAACCGATATGCTGTGCAACACTGGCTGGAACAACAATCTCGTCAGGTTCGCTGGGGGCATAACACCTTCAGTATTCTCTATTTGGACTTGGATAAGTTTAAAAAGGTGAACGACAAATTTGGACACCAAATGGGGGATGACATATTGCGCGAATTTGTCATGGTGGTAGCGACTTCTATTTACTCAGACGATCGACTCGTTCGTTGGGGCGGCGAAGAGTTTGTCGTATTTTGCCCTGATACCAATATTGAACAAGCGTTAGAGAAGGCAGAAATGATTCGCAAAAATGTGGAGGATCATTTGTGGGTGCACGGTGAATCATTAACTTGCAGTATTGGCGTTGCCCAAATGCAGAATGAACGCGTCTCAGAAACCATGGCGAGAGCTGACGAAGTGCTGTATCAGGCGAAGCGCAATGGTCGCAACCGAGTGGAAGCTCATTATGGTTTACTTGCTTGCGAAAAGAAGCAAGCCTGATAGCCGTTCACTAAAAGGAAAGAAAAAAGGTGGCCAACTGGCCACCAAGAGGGAAACTGCTGAACACCACTTAGGGGGGAAGTTTGGGTTATCGATACGATTACCGTGAGCAGCAGTGTAGTGCTAATCGAACTTGCTATTTTTACCAGAACAACCAAGCGAAAAGCGTTAGTGCAGCAATACAGGCAATGTTTAATACGAAACCAATTCGCATCATTTCTTTTTGCTTGATATGACCCGTACCGAACACAATCGCGTTTGGAGGTGTTGCAACAGGTAACATAAATGCACAAGATGCAGCGACGGCAATCAGTGCAGAGAGAATAACCGGAGACATGCCTAAGGCTTCTGCAATGGTCGCAAATACAGGGACAAGTAGCGCAGCACTGGCGGTGTTACTCGCAAACTCAGTTAAGAAGACAACAAAAGCAACCACTGCAAGAATCGTTAAGAGAATACCGGCTTGCTCAAGGAAGCCTGACAAGCTATGAGCCAAAAATACGCTTGTTCCGGTTGCTTTTAGGACGTTACTCAGACAGATACCACCACCAAATAGGATTAACACACCCCAGTCGGTTGTTTTCTCAATATCTTTCCACTCGACGGCGCGAGAAGCACCAAGTAGAAGGATGGCGCCAATGGCTACAAGAGTATCGAACTTCGCGAAGCCACCCAGCATAGCGTTAATAGGCTTACTGAATATCCACAAAGTTACGGTCAGTAAGAAAATCGCCAACGTAATCATTTTGCCGTTTGTCCATTCGACTGGTTGATGGTCAAGGTCAAACTTATGGCTAAGGTCAGGCTTAGTCATCGTGTACAATACGAGGATAGCGATTGGCATTAATACTAGGGAAATAGGTACACCAAACTTCATCCATTCAGTGAAGCTAAGGCCAACTTCAGCTGCTGCAATTGCGTTTGGTGGGCTACCAACCAGTGTTGCAATACCACCAATTGAAGCACTGTAAGCGATACCGAGTAGAACAAACAAAAAGGTGTTGTGGTTTTTCTTGGCGTCTAGCTTTGTCATCACACCCAGCACAAGCGGTAACATCATCGCGGCGGTGGCGGTGTTTGAAATCCACATTGACAGGCCAGCACTCACACCAAATAGCATGAATACAGCGACAGACATTTTTCCTCTTGCCAGCAATAGTACTTTATCTGCAATAGCTTGATCTAACTTTTGTTTATGTAGAGCCGCAGCTAGTGCAAAACCACCCAAAAATAGAAAAATGATGGAGTTGGAAAAGTTATTCAGTGCGGCTTGAGTGTTGAACACACCCAAAAATACCGCAAGTAGTGGTATGAGCAGCGCAGTAATGCTGACGTGAATCGCTTCGGTTAGCCACAAAATAGCAACAAAAACTAAGATGCTCAGGCCGGTTACTACTTGTGGTTCAAAGGGTAAGGTATTAAACAAGATAATGAACAATAGGATATTCGCGTTCAAAATCATGCTGTTGCGAGTGAAGAACCAATTCTTCAATGTCACAGCGAGTGCGGTCATGGGTAGTGCTCCTTTTGCATTGCCTTTTGTCGGTTTTTTTATGGCAAAGTAACTGACTTGTAGTTATTTATTGATGAAATGTTACTTTGAATGCGAAAAAGAGTTTTGCCTGAATCGTAGAGCAAATTAGAAAGTGTGATGTTGAGAATTGGAAATGGGTAGAAAACTACCCATTTGTTTTATAGAAATGTTACTAGGCTTGTGAGCCACGTTATTCCTCTATTCGACGGGGACTTGAAGAGGCTCGTTAGCTGCTTTATTTGGCTCTTTTACTGCAACGATAGGTTCTTGAGGGCCAAGGAACTTAGGCTGCGTATTGATAATATACAGGTCTAAAAACGCTTTCACACGGGCTAGCAGTTCTCGAACACGCATCGATGTTTTTTGCTTGTTGGCCGTCGGCCCTGCTACCGCGAGACACTGCGCATCAATGCTGTAAGCATCAGCGATGAACAGTGCGCGTTCACAGTGAAAGCGCTGAGTCACAATCAGAAATCGCTCCGAAGCAAAAATTTTTTTTGCTCGTACAATCGAATCTAAGGTACGAAAGCCAGCATAATCAAGGTGAATCACTTCTTCAGGCACGCCTGCTTTAAGTAAATCGCGTTTCATTGTCCACGGTTCGTTGTATGAACGGTGGGCGTTATCGCCACTCAATAAAAACTGTTTTACTTTGCCTTGGTTGTAAAGCTCAATCGCCGCATTAATGCGATGAGTGTAGTAAGTGTTGAGGATCTTTCCGATGTACTTACTGGTACCAAGAACTACGGCAACCTCATGTTGAGGGATTTGCTCGTATTCAGTGAAAATGCTCTCTTTGGCTTGTAAAACCACCCATCGGTCGATGGCAATAACAGAAACAAGCAGACTAAGTGCAGAGATCGACAAAATCAAAGCAAATCGCTTCCAGGAAAATTTCAGCTTCCACTTTGATCTTATGCGAGAAAACAACAAAACGTTTTATATCCTTAACTAAAAATGTAGCTCTCATCATATCTGATAGAAACAAAAAGAGAGAAGCCCATTTATGCCAAAATCTGGTTAGGATGATAAAAAATAAAAGCCCCTATATGGTAGGGGCTAATTATTAAACGAATTGTCTCAAGCTTAGAACGCAGTGCGTTTGTAGCGGCGGTAAACAGGTTGCCAGAACGACTGTTCAATCGCCACGTTCAATGCTTCATCAGTAATTTCTAATGCGACACCTTGTTCAATTGCCTTTTTACCAACGGCAAATGCGATTTTTTTCGATACTAAGTGGATCTCTTCTAGTGGTGGAAGTAGAGCCCCACGACCGTTGATTGCTAGAGGAGAACATGTTGCGAGCGCGCGGCTTGATTCCATTAGCATCTCGTCAGTGACACGTTTTGCATTGACAGCAAGTACACCAAGGCCAATGCCTGGGAAGATGTAGCTGTTGTTACATTGTGCAATAGGGTAAGTGCGACCTTCATGAACCACTGGCTCAAATGGGCTACCTGTTGCAACCAGTGCTTCACCATTTGTCCAACGAATGATGTCGTTCGGTGTCGCTTCCACGCGGCTTGTTGGGTTCGACAGTGGGAAGACAATCGGACGCTTACAGTGTTTATGCATTTCTTCGATGACTTCTTGGCTAAATAGGCCAGGCGCACCAGAAACACCAATTAATACCGTTGGCTTGGCGTTACGCATAACATCGAGTAGTGAGAAGCCATTTCCTTCATTTTCCCACTCTTTCGTATTGGTATGCTTTTGCACCAAGCGTTGTTGGAAATCAAGAAGGTTAGGCATGCCTTCTTGTAACAGACCCCAACGGTCAACCATGTAAACTTGTGAGCGAGCTTGCTCGTCAGAAATTCCTTCCGATACCATTTGTGCGATGATCGCTTCTGCGATACCACAACCAGCAGACCCTGCCCCTAGGAAGGTAATACGTTGTTTAGAAAGCTGAGTTCCTGCTGCTTTACAAGCTGCAAGTAGAGAACCAACAGTAACAGCTGCAGTACCCTGAATATCATCATTGAAGCAACACACGCGGTCTTTGTAACGCTCTAGAAGAGGCATCGCATTTTTCTGAGCAAAGTCTTCGAACTGGATCAAAGCATCAGGCCAACGGCGCTGTACCGCTTGGATAAACTCTTCTACAAATGCATCGTATTCTGCACCCGTAATACGAGGATGACGCCAACCCATGTACATCGGATCAGCTAAGCGTTGCGGGTTATTGGTACCCACATCAAGCACGATTGGTAGCGTGTAAGCAGGGCTGATACCACCACACGCGGTATATAGTGATAGTTTACCGATAGGAATACCCATACCGCCGATACCTTGGTCACCCAAGCCAAGGATACGTTCGCCATCTGTCACAACAATCACTTTAACGTTGTGGTTTGCTGCGTTGTTCAGCAAGTCGTCAATACGGTCACGGTTCGGGTATGAAATGAACAGACCGCGACCACGACGGTAAATGTTAGAGAAGTTTTCACATGCTGCGCCAACAGTCGGCGTGTAGATGATAGGCATCATCTCAGAAATGTGATTTTGCACTAGGCGGTAATACAATGTTTCGTTGGTGTCTTGGATATTACGCAGATAAATGTGTTTATCCATATCGCTTTCGAAACTTTTGTATTGCTGGTAGGCACGTTCCACCTGCTCTTGGATAGTTTCGGTCGACTCTGGAAGCAGACCTTCTAAGTTGAATGAACTACGTTCTTCAGCAGAGAATGCACTGCCTTTGTTCAAAAGAGGGGTTGCTAAAAGAGCCGGACCCGCATATGGAATATATAGTGGGCGTTTATCGTTGTTCATTGGGTGCCTTATGTAGGGTTGAAGGATGCGCACCAAATTTTAACGGGTTCACTATTTAGTTGTAAACATGCGTTGATGCACATCAATGTAATGTCGCAAAAAAATTCAGATACCGACGAAAATATCAGCAATATTGGTTGTTTAGAGATACCTAAAGCAGGATTTTTTTTACTTGGGTATAATGTTTTGCATCATCAAATCAAATCCAATTTCTATGTTTCAACTACCTATCGACAGCCTGCAAGCTGAGTTTGACCATCATGTAAGCCTTAACCATCTTGTGGTGGAAGCCGAAACCGGGTCGGGTAAATCTACCCGCTTGCCCATGTGGGCGGCAAAACACGGACGCGTTCTGGTTATTGAACCACGTCGAATTGCTTGTACCTCGCTGGCTGAATTTCTTGCGGAGCAATCTGGAGAGCCAATAGGTCGCAAAGTCGGTTACGCGATCAAGCTTCATGCCTATTTTGATGAAAAAACCGAAGTTGTATTTGTCACTCCGGGGGTTGCACTGCGTTGGTTTTCGGAAAACAAGCTAGCAGACTTTGATATCGTGATAGTGGACGAATTTCACGAGCGACGCTGGGATATTGATCTATTAACCGCCATTTTGAAGCAAGAAAATCAACATCGATTGATCGTCACTTCCGCTACCTTAGAAGGCGAAAAGCTTGCTCGTTACCTGAATGCTAAGCGTCTGCGTTCGGAGGGACGTTGCTTTCCAGTCACGGTGACACATCGTTCTACAGACAGCCGCTATTTACCGAACAAAAAGGGATATGAACAGGAAGTTGTCGGAGCGGTAAAAGAAGCACTGGAAGATGAAGATGGCGATATTCTTGTTTTTCTCCCAGAACGTAAAGAGATCGCCCAATGCGCGCAGATCCTACAAAGCAGCAGTGATGTCATGGTGGTTAAACTTCATGCCTCGGTCAGTGATGAAGAACGACATCGTGCGCTGACGGTACAAAAGCAACGGAAAGTCGTATTGGCAACCAACGTCGCGGAAACCTCTCTGACCATTCCTAATATCCGTGTGGTAATCGATAGTGGTTTAGAGCGCAGAACTGTACAACGAAATGGACGTACAGCACTGACATTAACCAACATTTCTAAGGCCAGTGCCGCGCAGCGAATGGGGCGAGCAGGTCGCGTTACCGAAGGGGCTTGTATTCGTCTATATGGTGAGCACGCGCCTTTAGAGTTGGTGACACCTCCAGAATTACACAGAGAAGAGCTCGTCGAGCCCATGCTGGCAGCGGCTTGTTGTGGGTACCGTCTCTCAACACTCGATTTTCTCGACTCAATTCCCCCAAAGTCGCTAGAGGCATCTCATTCGACGTTGTTATCTATGGAAGCGATTGATGAGGATGGCAATGTCACGCAGCACGGTAGAAAAGTATACCCACTACCTATTGATGCACTGTTTGCCGATCTCGTTACCAGAATTCAAGCGAAGCCAGAGAAGGAAGCAATGATTGATTTGGCTGCCGCCTTATCTGTGACTGCGCAGCTCTATCAGCGACAAAGTGGTGAAGTCGCTGAGCTTCTGTCTCAAGAGGAACCATACGGGTGTGATGCCTCTTTGCTTATCCGTTTGGTTCGAGGGGAGCGACTTCCGGGCATTGTCATTGATGCCAGCGCACTCGAAGAGGCACAAGGTTTAGCGAAACAAATGCGAGAAGTATTTGAATTACCGGAACTTGACGTTGCCTCTCGATATAAACGTGAAGCGCTCTTTTTCTCCATCGCCTCATTGCACCCTGAGCTTGTGTTTGTCCGACGAGCTCGTCGAAGGGATGCTCTAGGAAATGGCGTAGTCGAGATGCTGGTTGGGCGTAACAGCCGCTTTCCTGACAAAGAAGAAGCGGCAATCGTGCTAGATAGCCATAGCGTGCCAGGACGAGGCGTTAAGCAAACACTGAACCTCGCATCGGTTATGATGCCTATCCCGCTGACATTATTACGCGAACTTGAATTTGGGGAGTGGCAACAAGGTGAGACGAATTATGAAGAGGAGACCCCAAGAGCAACAATGCACCTGGTCTACGCCGGGCGAACAATCTGTACTGAACATCAAGCGTTAAAAGGTGATGTTGCTGTTCAGTCTATTGTCGAAATGATAGAAGACGAGACACTGTTACCAGGTTTTGCTTCTCAAAGAAAACAGCAAATCCAACACTGGAAACTCTACAACGCATTGGGCCTTAATGCCGAAGGAGAAGAGGTTAACGACTTGGCCTCCTTGACATTTTCTAGCTGGTTAAAGGATCAGTTGGAAACATTAGGCGTTGAAAACACCGATGATATGGCGTTGTTTGAACCAGAAGACTTAAAATTTAACGGTGTTCCAGAATGGGAATACGACGATTTCACGGAGCAGTACCCTTTAGAACTTTCGCTGCCAGAACTCCAACTAGATGTCGAGTATTACGCGTCTCGTAAGCTGGTACAGGTCGTTTATCGAGAGGGAAACCGTAAGGGAGACCCGAAGCGTTGGGAGCTGCCACGTTGGGCTGGTTGGAAGATACAGTATAAAAAGGCCAGTCGAGTGATTGATGTAAAGTAGGTCGGGGGATGACGTTGTGACAAGAATTGATATTTTCTTGGTGAATCTATAATGATTTCATATTGATATCGTTACTTACGTGTTGTTTTTAGTTTCTTAATTGAAATATTAATCAATTGAATGCTTATATATGGCGAAGCTGTACATCAGTTGTTACAAAGCTGGTTTTAATATTTCCTTTTGTATGTAAATTAGGGCATAAAAGACGAATGTTTTATATCCCATTGCTATATCAAAACAGTTGAACGATATTTGGTATATCTCATTTTCGAGTGTCGGGGGCATAGAATGGATCAACAAGGAAAGACGTGCATTGAATTCGACTACACTAGCTTTTTAGGGGCGACAGGTAGTAAAAAATGGACCTTCTTAGAGGCATTTGCCACCATCGCGCCTATTTTCGGTTTGATGTGGAAACAGAACATTGCGGAATTGAGCAAGCCTGAAGATCGGTTGTGGGATGCCGCATTAAAATCGATGTCTTCTCGTAAAAGTGATGAATCCAATTTGGTCCGCTTAACCCAGTTAGCTAAACATGAAGGGATCAATGAATTGCGAGTCGTTATGCCATATTCGCTCGATGTTCAGCAAATCGAGTACATAGAATCTCGCAGTCAGTTGAAGGTGGATACGTCAGAACAAGATGTCCTTAACATCAAGTTTTAGGCTGAGCATTTCCACTTCATCGATGTACCACTTAACAATAGTGCAATGAAAAGCGACCTCAAAGTAGGTCGCTTTTTTATTTTGAGGTTTTTGTCACAGGTCTTGGAAGTGTGATGAATATAGAGTATTTGCACTTAAATTAACAAAAATGTAACGTTTGGAAATGCAATTGTCATAACTAGCTTCTAACTTTGTGTTTTTAGGACAAATTACCGACTAAGTGGTTGGTACTGTAAGTTCGAATTAACGTCCCTTATTGGCACACAAGGATGATTGAGTCACCACGTCATTTGGGCATAAAAACAAACACAATAAGAAAGGAAGTCAATATGTCTTTGTCTCGTCGAGACTTTATGAAAGCTGCCTCTTCAACGGCGATTGTTACCGGGCTGGTGGGCTGTGGTAGCGATGCTAGTGAATCTGTTGCGGTTACCTTTGAGCACGGAGTGGCGAGTGGAGATCCTACTCAAACACAAGTAATCATTTGGACTCGTGTTACAACCTCAGCGAGCTACGCAGATGTAAGCTGGCAAGTTTCATCTAACGAAAATTTTACTGATATCGTGCAAAGTGGCACTTTTGCCACAGACACGAGCCGAGATTTCACGGTAAAAGTTGATGTTCAAAACCTCAACGCAAATTCTCACTATTACTATCGATTCATGGTTGGAGATGTCACTAGCGAAGTCGGGCAAACTCAAACATTACCAGAGGGTGGTGTAGAAAAGGCATCCATGGCCGTTGTTTCTTGTGCAAACTATCCTGCTGGTTATTTCCATGTGTATCGAGAGATCTTAAATCAACATGAACAAGAACCGTTTGATGTGGTACTTCATCTCGGTGATTACATTTATGAGTATGGGGCTGGTGGCTACGCTAGTGAAGATGCTGAGGCACTAGGACGAGAGCCAAGCAAAGGCACTGAATGCATTACCTTAGATGATTACCGAAAACGGTATGCGCAATATCGCCAAGATGCTGATCTGCAAGCGTTACATGCGAGCCTACCAATGATTGCAGTCTGGGATGACCATGAGCTTGCAAATGATAGTTGGAAAAATGGTGCGGAAAACCATCAAGAAGAGGAAGGCAGCTTTAATGATCGTCGTGCAGCTGCGGCTGCCGCGTGGACAGAATGGTTGCCCGTTCGTGAAAACACTTTCTCAAACATGCTGATTTACCGTCAGTTTTCGTTTGGAAGTTTAGTCAATTTGATGATGCTCGACACGCGACTTGTGGGGCGTGATAAACCGTTGGATTATTTCTCGCTCAGCTCACCAACGATGGAAGCTATTGGCGGTTTAGTTGCTCAGTCGCGCAGTCAAGACCGAGAGCTGTTAGGCGGTGACCAACTCGCTTGGCTGATGGATGCGTTCAGTACGCACGACGCAACTTGGAATGTGCTAGGGCAACAAGTGTTAATGTCTCGTATGGAGTTGCCAAGTTCGGTTATGACCGCGATGTTTCAATTGTTTACTGCCACTGAAGAACAAAAAACAGAGGCGTTATTAGCGGTAAACTCTGCGATTACGGGTTATCTCTCTGACCCAAGTTTAGATACCATTGCTTTGCCATATAACCTAGATGCATGGGATGGTTACTACGTTGAGCGAGAGAACGTTTATCAACTGGCCAAAGCCAGCAGTGGTAACTTTGTCTGTTTGGCAGGAGATACGCACAATGCATGGGCAAGTGAGCTTAAAGACGTATCTAAGCATCCTATCGGGGTAGAGTTTGCGACTAGCTCTGTGAGTTCCCCTGGGTTAGAAGCCTACCTCGCGTTAGACCCTGTTGCGATCACTCAAATGGAATACACGTTGCCTCACTTAGTGTCAGAATTACAGTGGGCAGACATCAAACAGCGTGGCTTTATGCGCGTTACTTTTACGCCCGACAAGGCAGAGTCGACCTGGTATTTCGTATCAACGATTAAAGACAAAACATATCAGGTGACGACCAAGTCAGCCTCTACAACAGATGGCACTACGTTAAATATCGGCTAAGGTGAGCCTAATACGAAAAAAGTCCGCAGGCTAGTGCGGACTTTTTATTGGAAAGCGTTTAGCAATCTAGCGACAGTGCTAGTCAATCAATCCGTATTCTTTGCTCAGAACCTCGATGATTTCCGCTTTCGGATTCTCACTCAAATGAATCGGCTTGCCTGTAATCTTCTCGGCAATACCAATGTAAGTGCTCGAAATCGCCATCAAAGATTCGACGGGCAAAGCATTATCACGAGCGAGAGCTTCGCGCTCAGGCATACGTTCTTTGTTTAGCAAGATATCTGGGTCAGGGAAGTGGTTAAGTAGGAACTGGCGGAAACCTTCTTTTGAGTTCTCTACGATGTGACCTGCTTGGTACTCTTTAGCATCCCATATACGAGACGAGTCTGGTGTACCCACTTCATCCATGTAAATCAGCTTTTCATTGCCAGCAGCATCATGAACATAACCAAATTCGAATTTGGTATCGACAAAGATTTGGTCGATTTCTTCTAACGCTTGGCTGATAACGTTAAAGCCTTCTTTCAGCAATTTTTCGTAGAGTGCGATATCGTCAGCGCTTGAGAAGTTAAATGCTTCGTAGTTGTCTACGATGTTTTGACGAGTAATATTTACGTCATCCGCTTCTGGCACACCGGGAATGCCTTTTAGAATGCCTTTTGTGGATGGGGTCATTAGCAACTCTGGCAGTGCTTTGTCTTTTCCTAACCCTTCAGGAAGTTGGATTCCACAAAACTCGCGCTCGCCATTTGCGTAAGCGCGCCACATCGAACCCGTGATGTATTTGCGGCAGATGGCTTCGATTTTTACCGGTTTGGCTTTTTGTACAATCCAAACAAATGGGTGAGGAATGTCTAGAATATGGCTATCTGCTAAGCCATTTTCTTTGAACAGTTTGAACCAGTGATTAGAAATCGCATTAAGCGCAGCCCCTTTACCCGGGACACCATTAAGACCACCTTCAGCATGCCAAATACAATCGAACGCAGAGATTCGGTCGCTAATCACCATGATAGCCAAAGGCGCATCTGGCGCGACATTGTATCCTTTTTCTTTGATCAGTCGGGCGCTGTCTTCATCAGTTAACCAGTAAACTGAACGAACTTTTCCACTATGAACGGGTTTATGGGTGCGAATTGGCAGGTCGTCATTGACGGCAAGTACTTGATTAGCAAGGCTCATTGCGACATTCCTATCATCTTAATCAAACGTCAGAAAGAGAAGATATTCAGCAAAATGTGGGCGCTGAATAAATCGAATGTGGGCATCATACCAGAACTATTTTAACTCGCCAGAGAAAAAGCAAACGTTTGCCTGTTTTCTTTAATACAAAAAAATGCCCCCTTAAAAAGGAGGCGAGATGCAGGATGGATAACGTCGATCTTGTTAGTGGTACTTATTAACTCTGCCTTCGACGAAAAAGACTTCACACTGATAACGTTGAGCAATATCGCGAAGCATTGATTGATTCATTAGGGCAATCTTGTTCGATGCGACGACAGCGCTAGCGTTACCAGACTGAATAGCTTTAATCACGATTTCCACTTCAGAAAGCTGTTGAGACGGCTTCATCTGAATGATGTTTTTACAGCAAATATTAGAAGCAGTGAGTTGTTCAAAGTCTGGACGAGGGCAGTCTGCTGTAAACAAAATCCATTGTTTCTGCTGCGATAAAACAGCCAGCTTAGATAGAAGCTGATCCGAAACGGCCATGGGCTTAGTTGCTTGTGCCAATACGTTGTAACGAGAGTATGTATGAGATTGACTTTGTAACTGCATCTTACTGTTCCTTTATACATGCTGTATGTGCATACAGTAGTTTGTTTTGGTGACCTGATCAACCAGTTTCTCAAAAGTTATTTGCGGTTTTTTGAGAAGGAAATAAAAGGATTTGATTCTAAGTAATTGAATTTATGTGGTTGTTTTTCATTTTTGATATGTCTAACATCAATTTAAAAATGTGAGGTGAGTAGAAAACTGGACGAGATACATACAGGGGTTTACTACTGTATATACAGGTGTTGTTTCATGGACAGTGGTTTGTATACAGTAAGAGAGGGCTGATAACCGATGCGACGTGCTATGTAGGATAGGAGGGAATACGAGATAGAAATTGGAAATAGGCTTGGCCGATCAAAAAAGCGCCTTAAAAGGCGCCTTTGAAAATCAGTTCCATTGATTCCGTCTTGCTTAGCTCGCTCGTTGCAAGCGTTCGCGCATTTGCAATTCGCCTTGGTTAAATAGGCGCACGTCGATTTTTGCCATGTCGTAACAAGCTTTACATGAGTAATGGTGCTTGCCATCTAAATAATCGTGACGAGTTACAAGACTAGGTTTTTTACACCAATCACAGGTGCCTTCTTCAGTGAACATTGATTTTCTCCCCACCTAGATTAATTTGAGTCGTTAGGTGTTATTTTGCGCCGGGCATTATGGCATAAAAGCGCGACTTAAGTTAAATGTCTGTTAATTTCTTTGAGAGGGAGATCGATTGCGGTGTTTGATTATATGGGAATAAAAGCATGGCAGCCAAAGTATCCTGACCTATTTTTACTGTTTTGTAACATTTTGTGAGACGAGCTTAAAGGCATGATTGAGTCGCTTCATTTCTTCTTCACTGCCTCTTGTGTCAGGATGATAAAGCTTTGATAGCTGTCTATAGCGTAGCTTGATTGCTTGTAAATCAGGGATGTGTTGTGGTGTGTAGCCAAACATAGCACACGCGACGCTTAGCTTATGGTTCTCTGCCTGGGTTTTGGATTTCTTAAATTCTTTGAATACTTTCTCTAGCTGGCGTTTCAGTTGCTTGTTCGTAAACTCTAGCTCTTTTATTTTTTTCGCCATTCGTTGATTTTGGCTTTCCTCTTTGGCTTCACGCGCTTTTCTATTCTGCTTGAGTTTTTTAATCACGAGGAAACTTAAGCCGCTGATGATGAGTATCGCCGCTAGCCAAATCAGCCATAGAAACGGCGAGTGTTCTACTTTGGGGTTTGCAACTGTGCTTTTCTCTTCCTGTGCTTGCTCAGCCTTTTTATCGAGCGACTTTATTTGCGAAACTTGTTTAGCTCGCAGTTGGTTGAAGCGCTGCTCTAACAGTTGATTATAAGCCTGTTCTGCTGCTGGATTATGCTGAGAAGCCATTTGATACAAAGCTTCAGTCAATTGAGATGCTGTGACCTTATCTTGATTGCGCTGAATAAAGTTAGCGAGAAGAAAGCCACGATCGGTTGGGTCATTGAGTGCGATAGAGGTTAGCCAATATAACGCTTGTGTTTCATTTTTTTCGCCATTTATCCCTTTAGCAAAGTCGTTCGCGAGCTGTTTTTGTGCAGGGAGGTAACCTTGGTTGGCGGATTGCTCTAGCCAGTAGCGCGTTTCTGGTGAGGCTTCAGCTTCGTTTGATGCCAATAATTGTTGTGCGTACTCGTATTGTTCGATGGGGTCATTTGGAGCTTGAGAGGCAAGTGAGTAGCCAGAAAAGCTGAGGCTAAATAAGCAGAGTAGGGCAGACGTTTTGACAGACATTAATATGTCAGGCCTAACGATAATGGTTAGGCCTGCTCCGGTAATTTTTTATTATTACCGTTATGGTGCAACCAAATTACTTCAGTGGCAAGATCTGGATTTCAACACGACGGTTGCACGCACGACCTTCAGAAGTTTGGTTTGAGCAAATTGGGTTACGTTCGCCGTAGCCGCGTGCAATTGCACGACCAGGTGCAACGTTTTGAGATACTAGGAATTGACGTACGGACTCTGCACGGCGCTCTGACAACGTTTGGTTGTATGACTCACTACCTGTGCTATCCGTGTAACCGTCAATAACGAGACTGGTATCTGGGTACTCAACTAGGATGCGAGCAACACCGCGTAGAGTATTATGGATACTAGCATCAAGCTGGTAAGAGCTTGAAGAGAAGCCGATACCGTTTTCCATACGCAGTAAAAGCTGATTTTCACCAACACGCTGAACTTGTACGCCAGAGTTTAGCAAAGCGCGACGTAATTCCGCTTCTTGTTGGTCAAAGTAGTAACCAACGCCAGCGCCAGTCGCTCCGCCTGCGGCTGCACCAATGAGTGCATGCTGACGACGTTCTTTAGCATCATCACCCGTTGCTAGGCCGATTGCTGCGCCAGCGATCGCACCAATAAGCGCGCCTTGCGTGGTGGAGTTAGTTTCGTATTCACCCGTTGTTGCATTTTGGCGTTGAGTGGCTTGACAGCCAGTAAGAGCTAGCACTAGAGCTAGTGCAATAGGCATCTTTTTCAAGGGAAAATCTCCGTATAAAACTGAGGCGAAACCATGCCTCATAATGGGATGCGAATTATGAATAAACAAGCATTAATATTTGTTATGAGAAAGTAAGATTGATAAGAGTTTCTGTAAGAAAATTCCTATCAATACTGCCAAAGCTCTCAAAGTAAGCCCCATAGACATCGAAGTCATTGCTGCTTATGTGAATCCTTTACTATCCTGGCTATTTCGATGAATCGCCCAACATTTTGCGTGCTTGTTCGCCGCCCACTCCACGGTTAACTGAAACCTTTCTACCTTTCTTTAAGCCCACTTCGTAGTCTTCAGTTAGGTTTTTCATCGCTTCTTTCAATTGCTTCTTGAACGTTTCGCGGTCAATGTTTTGGAATTCTTTATCAATATAGTCATTAATTTTATTGGCCGACTCTTCATCTGGAGAAATAATTGGCAATTTTTCAATCGCGCCTTCCACCCAGCCAGATACAAATGAGTTCACACGGCGAGTCACTTCCTGAGAAGAGGTGCCGGTGCCAGCAAAGCTGTTTCGGAATTGTCCGGTACTTTCGTTCATCTCGCGATAAACAATATCGAAAGCAAATGCAGCAAAAATAGCGCGATCTGCTTCACCGATAAATTCGACACGTTTGAGCCCTTTGTGATTCAACAATACTGCTTCGACACCGAATTTTGTGTTAATGCCGCGAATCACTCGCAATATGGTAGAACTGATGTTCGCTGGTAGCAGATGAGAAGATTGTGTTTTTCCCATTCTGATGAACTCAATATCGTCTTTATCGAGACCATATTTAAGCATGAGGCGATGTGCCATTTTGATAGCATTGGCAGCCTCATTAACATTAGCGGAATTGCCCAGTTCTAAGCACTTGGCGATTTTTTTCAGAGCTTTTTGTTTATCCATCGACAACCAGTAACGAAAGCAGAAAATTTATGAAGTCAG